>NZ_CAMZMZ010000004.1:0-186214 GCF_947311905.1 Alteromonas sp. CyTr2
GTCTTTAAGAATGCTTTGTGGGTGGCTGGTTTCTCTTTGGTCTTGTTGCAATGCACTTCTTGATAAAGTGTGACGGGCCGACCTTTTAAAGATATTGCCGCGCGTAAAAGAAAATGCGCTTTACGGTCGTCTAAATCTGACCAGTCGATTGAGATAACAGGGCGTGTTGTGTTGCCGCAAAATAGTTGGCATATAGATGCATAGATGAGCGGTGTTTCACTTACTAAATGCGGGTTTGAGAGCAAGCGGTCAGCACGTTTAATCCGATGTTTTTCAAAGGCTTTAGTCTTAATTCCTCGACCTATGCTGGTTACGGTCGCAGCGCTTCCATTAAGCAGACTTTTGACGCACGCCGTGACCGCACTTAGACGAGTTTTATGCATATTGTAGCTGACAAGCGATACGACATTGTTCACAATAGATAGAGCATTCATGGCTGTTTGGCCTCGGTGATTTTTGGCGATTGATCTGATCACCAAACGTCATGAATGTTCCTATCTTTTTTATCTCGCTGATATCGTTATATTATTTGTGGGGATACCTCAGACTCTGACCCCATTATTCAAGTTGGCTACCGATGGGTTTATTACCCTATTAATGTACTCTGACCCCATTATTTGGGTACAAAAAAGCCCCAACCGAGGTTGGGGCGTTTGAAAGCGTTAAGTACTTATACGCGCTTAACGGCTACATTTGCTTCGAACTTAGGCTTAACTGCCAAGTCTTCAGAAGGTGGAGCAAACTTAGTTAGGTCAATACCTGCAACTGCTTGCTTGTACTCTTCTGTCGTTGGGAAACGACCAAGAACCGTTGAAAGTACTACTAGCGGCGTAGAGCCTAGTAGTGATTCACCTTTCTTCTCAGCAGAGTCAGCTACAACACGACCTTGGAAAAGACGTGTAGATGTCGCGATAACTGTATCGCCTGGCTCAGCCTTTTCTTGGTTACCCATACATAGGTTACATCCAGGACGCTCTAGGTAAAGAATGTTGTCGTACTTAGTACGCGCCGCTTCTTTAGGCTTAGCATCATCGAACTGGAAGCCTGCATATTTCGCTAGAACGTCCCAATCGCCTTCCGCTTTTAGCTCGTCAACGATGTTATATGTAGGTGGAGCTACAACTAGTGGCGCTTTGAATTCAACAGAACCGTTAAGCTTTTCTAGGTTACGCAGCATTTGTGCGATGATTTGCATGTCGCCTTTGTGCACCATACAAGAACCAACGAAACCTAGGTCTACTGGCTTACCATCGTAGTAAGAAACTGGACGGATAACGTCGTGGGTATAACGCTTAGATACGTCTTCGTTGTTTACGTCTGGGTCAGCAATCATTGGCTCGTCGATTTGATCTAGATCGATAACCACTTCTGCGTAGTACTTCGCGTTGTCATCTGGCGCAAGCGCTGGCTCTTCACCAGACTTGATTTCAGCAATACGCTTATCAGCTAGGTCAATTAGGCCTTGAAGCATGTTCGCTTCGTTGTCCATACCCTTGTCGATCATGATTTGGATACGGCTCTTAGCAAGTTCAAGCGACGCAATCATTGTCTCGTCATTTGAGATACAGATTGATGCTTTCGCCTTCATTTCTGCAGACCAGTCAGTGAATGTGAATGCTTGGTCAGCCAATAGAGTACCGATTTGAACTTCAATTACACGACCTTGGAACACGTTCTCGCCAGAGAATTGCTTAAGCATTTGCGCTTGAGTCGCGTGAACCACGTCACGGAAGTCCATGTGCTCTTTCATGCTACCTTTAAAAGTAACTTTCACAGACTCAGGGATTGGCATTGCCGCTTCACCCGTTGCAAGTGCTAGTGCTACCGTACCTGAGTCGGCACCGAATGCTACACCTTTAGACATACGCGTGTGCGAGTCACCACCGATGATAATGGCACGATCGTCTACTGTAATGTCGTTAAGCACTTTGTGAATAACGTCAGTCATTGCATGGTAAACGCCTTTAGGATCACGTGCAGTGATTACACCAAAGTTGTTCATGAACGACATAAGCTTAGGAATGTTAGCTTGTGCTTTTTTGTCCCATACTGATGCCGTGTGACAACCAGACTGGTAAGCACCATCTACAACAGGAGAAATCGTTGAAGCGGCCATTGACTCAAGCTCTTGGCACGTCATTGGGCCAGTCGTATCCTGCGAACCTACAATGTTTACTTTAACGCGTACGTCAGAACCAGCATGAAGCGGAGCATCTGAATTTACGCCAACTGCATTACGGTTAAAGATTTTTTCAACCGCTGTTAGGCCTTGGCCTTCGTGAGACACTTCTTTCGACGCTGCATATACGGCTGGCGCTTTTGTACCTAGAGTACGTGCTGCGAAAGACTGTAGCTGCTTACCGAATACAACTGCGTAAGAACCACCGGCTTTCATGAACTCCATTTTTTGAGGAGTAAATGATGCAGATACGTCAGCAAGTTCTTCTGAACCGTTGTAAAGCTTCTTCGCCTTAGTATCGATAGTTAGTACAGTACCAGTTGCTACTGAGTAAGCTTCTTCAAGTACTGGGTCACCGTTTGCATCGCGAACGATTTCACCGTTTTCATCAGTTTTCTTAACCCAATTCTTAAGGTCAAGACCAATACCACCGGTTACGTCAACGGTAGTAAGGAAGATTGGCGCAATACCGTTAGTACCAGCAACAATTGGCGCTTTGTTTACAAATGGAATGTAAGGGCTTGTTGGCTCACCTGCCCATAGTGCAACGTTGTTAACACCAGACATACGAGATGAACCTACACCCATTGTGCCTTTTTCAGCGATAAGCATCACTTTAGCATTCGGGTGCTTCTTACCAAGTTCAACAATTTCTTGCTGCGCTTCAGGAGAGATCATGCACTGGCCGTGAAGTTCACGGTCGGCACGTGAGTGCGCTTGGTTACCTGGAGAAAGAAGGTCAGTTGAGATATCACCTTCAGCGGCGATGTAAGTCACAACTTCAATTTTCTCTGGAACATCAGGAAGCTTGGTAAAGAATTCAGCTTTTGCGTAGCTTTCTAGTACGTCTTTAGCAATAGCATTGCCAGCTTTGAATGCATTTTCAAGACGCTCAGTGTCAGCTTCGTATAGATAAACTTGAGTCTTCAATACTTCTGCCGCAGGCTTAGCAACCGCTTCGTCATCAGAAAGTGCTAGGTCTAGTAGTACTTCTACAGACGGACCACCTTTCATGTGTGAAAGTAGTTCAAGCGCAAACTCAGGGGTAATTTCTTCTACTTTTTCTTCGCCAAGTACAATTTCTTTTAGGAATTGTGCTTTAACACCCGCCGCAGGTGTAGTACCTGGAAGCGTGTTATAGATAAAGAATTTTAGAGAGTCTTCGCGATGCTCGTTTGTTGTATCTTTAATTTGAGCAATAATTTCAGACAGCAGATCTGCACTGTCGATTGGCTTAGGGTTAAGACCTAGTTCCGTTTTACGGGTTTCGATCTCTGCCAGATATTCTGAATACAAACTCATATAGTTCTCTCGGTCTTAGTTTTACTTGGGCGTAGTGTTAAGTCGGTCTTAGCTATACGCATATAAAAATGAGGGATATTTTAACCGATTTTTAGCGGTTACGTAATGACTGAAAGTAAACAGTTAGGTATTCACCCGCCTAAACTGTCGTTGTGTTAAAGCAATTACATTTTTACTAGAAAAACGAATTTTAATTAAAAGCAAAATTAAACTAACCATTTCAGACAGTTAGAAGCAAACCATTTGAAATCAATGACAATATTTAGCTTGAATGGTTTGACCAATAAAGATAAATAATAGTGTTGCACTTATGACAGACATTCATTTTATTTATGGTGCTACCAGTACAAATTACCATCAATTTTGAAACAAAATTTCATTTATTAATGTTTTCTGTGCCTAATTTCCTCTTGGCGATACTTCGATCACTCTTCCATTTTCACCATCGGTCAAAAGAAGCAGGTTACCTTGATGATCAAGCGCAATATCCCGCAGCCGTTCCCCAGGTCCCTCAAACATTTTTGTAGAGATATATTCGTTCGATACGGCTCTAACCGCATACAAAGCTTTGGCTTTCAAACTGGTAACAAGTAACGTATTAGCTAGCATCGGGAAACGCCCATGGGAATAGTAGATCATGGAAGATGGCGCTATAGAAGGTGTCCAGTCTACAATGGGGCCAGTCATACCCGGATAGGTCGAAAAAGGCGAAATTCTAGCGCCGGAATAGTCTTTGCCTAGTGTAACAACTGGCCAACCATAATTTGCGCCTTGTTGTAAAAGGTTTACTTCATCACCGCCATCTGGGCCGTGCTCATGCAAAAACAGGTTGCCGTCACTCCCCTTTACAAGCCCTTGGGGATTGCGGTGTCCAATACTAAAAATAAAGGGGTTATCAGGAAAAGGAGAGTTGGCCAACGGCTTGCCGTCTATTGTAAACCCTAGCACTTTTCCTAGTTGTGAACTGATAACTTGTGCTTGCTCGCGATAATCAAAGCCATCTCCTGTCGTAACCAAAAAGCCCTGTTTTGTGTTTAAAGCACTGCCCTCTAGTTGAAGCAGTTTCCCACCGTAGTGCACAGGCGTGTCTTTGGCTTGTGCCAGTGCTAACACTGGCTGAATGTTAGTAATGCCAGAAGTAAGGGAAAGCTGTCCTTTTACTATGGCAAGACGGTTTGCACTATCGCTCCCCTTGGAATAACTCAGCAACACGGTTCTGTCTTCAGGGAATTGCGAGGGTATAAGAAGATCGAGTACGCCTCCTTGCCCTTTAGTGTACAAGTCATCGAGCATTAAAGAAAACCGCGCACTTTCCCCCTTATTGTCAATAATTACCAGCTCACCATCTCGCGTTACTATCAATATATGGGTGCTTGCCTGAGCCTTATCAATAACCGTCGTTAAGGCCTTGGGAAACGCCAGTGAGGTAGCGATATCTTCTGTCATGACATGCTGGTCGAAATTTTCATAGGCCGTTAGATTTGAGCTACCTGCTTCACGTTGCTCAGTATTAGATGCGTGCTTTTGAGTGAGTTCAGAGGCCGTAGTTACGGCAAAAGCAGGAGCCAAAGCAGCTCCCAGTAAAGAAAAAGCCAGTAAACTGATCATCGTACGCCATGACCTCATTGTGATTGTCCTCTTTTACTTAACATACTATGGTATACCCTATTGCCACGCTCAAACCATTTGAGGCCTGTTGAGTTTTGTTCTAATGCACTGTGCGACAAATCTTGGACTACAAAAATGAACAACCTAATACGACGCACTATTTTCCATTTTTTACCATCATGGGCCGTCGGCTTTCTACTAGCAAGTACGTTTCACTCGTGTGCCGTTTTAATCGGACTCATTCGAATTGATGTTGATATGAATCCAAGCGATTGGTTTTTCATGATATGGCAAGATGCACTAGGCCTTTTGCCTACTTACGGCGTGATTATTGCTGTTACCTTATTGTTGGCGTTCTTGGCGACACATTTCATTGTTAGGCGTCTTAATCAAAATGCTAGTGGCTCTTCCAACCGTACCCGATTTATTCTTTTCACAATAGCGGGAGGCCTGTCGTTCTTATTAATGCTCATTGCCATGCAGCCCATATTGAATGTGACCCTAATTGCAGGCGCTCGCACTACCTTAGGACTTTCCGCACAATGCATGGCAGGCATCTGTGCTGGTGGGCTATATAGTTACTTAAGTAATAGTTCTACAAAAAATTAATAACTAAAAATTATAATACTAAATAACCCAACCCTAATGTAAATGAAAAGTTAAGTTTGCTACTGTAAGGCATAAACACCCTTTTTACTTTGCCCTACTAGGAACAAGCAACATGATAACTTATCCTGATAACGTGACCTGCTTAGCCGATTATATTGAAAGCGTTTTGCAAAAATTTGCCGACAGGCCAGCGTATACGGCGCTTGGACAAACACTTACATTTGCCGAGATAGACCGTAAGTCATCAGCGTTAGCCCGCTACTTTGTTCACGAAGCTAAATTGTCTCCTGGTACCAAAGTCGCCATACAACTTCCTAATTTAATTCAAAACCCTATTGTTGTTTATGCTGCCTTACGCGCAGGCCTTGTTGTAGTAAATACAAACCCGCTTTATACCGAACGCGAGATGAAGCACCAGTTCACTGATAGTGGCGCGAAAGCTCTGGTTATTCTGGGTGATTTGCTCCCCAAATTCACTAGCATAAAAGATGATACTAGTATCGAAACCGTTATCACCACGTCGGCAACAGAGCTTTTAGACCCTAACACTGCACCAAACCTTGAAGGTACGGTTTCATTCACACAAGCAGTGGAGCTAGGCAATACACTGCCTGCATTTGCACGTCCTTCTATTGCTCTAGATGAACTCGCCATGTTGCAATACACCGGTGGTACTACAGGGGTATCGAAGGGCGCAGCCTTAAGTAATAAAAACGTTTTAGCTAACTGCATCCAAATGCTCGACCGTATTGGTGAGGGCTTCAAAGATGGTGAAGAAGTATTGGTATGCCCATTACCGCTTTATCATATTTATGCATTTACGGTTGGAATGATGGCGCTCTTTGCCAAAGGTACTCAGATAATTCTTATACCCAATCCGCGGGATATCGACGGTTTCATTCAAACACTCAAGCCCCATAAAATTTCAGCATTCATGGGGATCAACACCTTGTTTGTTGGTCTTGGAAGACACCCTGAATTTGCAAAGTTAGACTTTTCTAAATTACACCTCACGATGTCTGGCGGCACCGCACTTACTCAAGCCGCAGTATCCATTTGGCAAGACGTAACCGGGAACACCATCACCGAAGGCTATGGGCTATCAGAAACTGCGCCAGTTGTATCTTTTAACATTCCAGGTAAAGAAGAGATTGGCACGGTGGGGCACGAACTAGAAGGCACTGAAGTTGCGTTACTGGATAGCCATGATAAGCCGGTGGCCGAAGGCGAGTCAGGGCAAATTGCAGTTCGCGGACCTCAGGTTATGCTGGGTTATTGGAACCGAGACGACGAAACTGCCAAAGTCATGACCCAAGATGGCTTCTTTAAAACCGGGGACATTGGCATTCGCACCGAGTCTGGGGCAATTAAAATTGTAGACCGTTTAAAGGATATGATTATTGTCTCTGGGTTTAATGTCTATCCAAACGAGGTTGAAGATGTTCTTACAACGCACCCTAGCGTGATGGAAGCCGCAGTTGTGGGTAAACCCGATGAAAAGACCGGTGAGCGAGTGTGTGCATTTATTACTGTTTCAAGCGATGTATCAACACAAGACGTCATTGATTTTTGTAAACAGCACCTCACAAATTACAAGATCCCTAAGTCGATCACGATACTTGACGAGCTACCAAAATCTACCGTCGGAAAAATTCTACGTAGAGAGCTTCGTTCGGCTTAATGACTCCCCCACTTGCGCCGCACATTCAGCGCGGCGCTTAATACCCAGTTTTACGCGTTTTCCATCGAAAAATCAGATATTTTTGTTTCACTATCTCAAGGCAAACCTGGCAAGGCGAAGTACATAGTCTGACTAAGTTGGGCGAGCCTTGGTACGTATTCACCACTCTGGTTCCCGTCATCAAGTCGTCGCCGCGGGTAGACCACCTAATTGCTATTGCCACCGATATATCAGAACAAAAGCTCCAAAAAGCGTACGACGAAGCCCAAAGTGCTTTTCCCTAGCGCATAAAAAAGGGTCGAATATTATTCGACCCTTTTAAATGATGTATTAACGAAAGTACGATTTTTAACTTGTACCTAGCTCAGCTGCAATGGCGTCTGCCTGACGCTTTTCGCCCTGCACAAACTGCTTCCACTGCTGTGCCATAGCACGACTTTTTTGGTGCTTTTCTGCTTCAGCTAGCTGATTAAGCGCAAGGGCATATTGCTTCTTGTTGTAAAGTGCCATGCCTTTAATCAGGTAAACCAAACCAGGGTTTCTCAAATCGCCCTTTTCAACCGCTCGGTCTGCCGCAGCAATTGCATCGTCGAAACGCTCTTCATTAAGAAGAATTTGCGCTAACTGTGCATCTAACTCACCGTCTTCAGACAGTTCAGCAGCTTGCATCATAACGGGTATGGCTTTGTCTTGCTCTTTGGCTAGCGACCAGCTTTGACCTAAGAACTTAAGGTTGCGCAAGTTTTTCTCCAGCACACCGTCGTTCATCGCCTGCTCCATCAACTTGGCACCTTTGTATGGCACGCGATGATAGTAATAAAGCTGCGCCATATTGAACACATCAGCAGATGTATTAACGAACCCGCGCTGATAGGCGGTTTCCATGATAGCCAACTGCTTGCGCTCTTCGCCTAGCTCACCGTACATACCAGCTAGCTGGATCCAATACTTAGGCTCGTCAAACAACTTCACCATTTTAATAAGAACGTCTTTAACCTTTTGAGGCTGCTTGAGTTCGTAAAAAATAGCACGTTGAAGAATTAACCACCCTTCATCAGGGATCATGCCTTCTGCTTCGTGATCGGCAACGGCTTCAGAAATCCACATTGCAGCTTCGTCGTACTGTTTATTTTGGTAGTACGCCTGGGCCTTTATCACTTTATTTTTAACCGGTACAGGGCCTGTATTTAGGCTTTCCCAACGTTCCAAATAAGTGATGGTGTCGTCGTAATTACCTTGCATAAGGTTAAGCTGAGCCAAACTGAAAAGCGTGGTCATTTCAAACTTTTCAGGAATAGGCTGTTGCTCTACGACTTTCGCGAACGATTCTAACGCCTTTGTATAGTCTTCGTTGTTGTAATAAATGAAGCCGAAAAAGTTGTACATCATGGCTTTTTCGTAGGCGTTCATAGAATCAGACTTATCTTCTACTTCTTTCAAAATAGAGATAGCTTCTTCAACATTACCCGCTTCATCTGCCGCTGTTTGTGCACGAGCCAGCTGCTCGTAAACCTTGCCGCGCAATGTAGGCACACGACGAGTTTTCTTTTCGCTCGCTTTTTGCTCTTGCGCAACAGCGTCACTAGCAACCAACATAGAAGGTACAGATACCGTGGCCGATGCAAATGCAAACGCCAGTGCACTAAGCAATGTATTCGTCTGTTTTCTCATCATGTTCTGTTACCCGTCAATTTGGAACGAAATGCGGTTTTGCACACCAGACACTTCTGTTGCTTCGCCGTTAACCACGCGAGGCTTATATTTAAACTTCATCGCCGCATCAATGGCCGCTTGTTCAAATATGCCTTCTGGGTTAGCTTCAACAACAATTGGGTCGCGCACAGCGCCTTGCTTGGTTACTGTAAATTCAACAATAACGAAACCTTCAATACCCCGTTGAAGAGCACGCCTTGGATAAACTGGCGCAACCTTAACGATAGGAAGATATTCACCGTCACCGGATTCGAGGGCCAACCCGCCTTCTAACGAGATGTCGTCTCCTACTTCAGCACCAAAGTCCATCGACGTACCTTCTGCATCCGGAGAAGGCGAGTCCATTTGAGGCTGCTCCATTTGCGGTGGCGGCTCTTCAGGCTTAGGTGGCTTCTTCGGCTTACGATCTTTTTTCTCAACCTGTTCATCCTGCTTAACCCTTACGAAGTCAAGCACGCTTCCCTTAGGCGGCTCAGTTAGTGCGCTGCCACCCATCTTGATAAGCGATTGCATCAAGAAGAACAGGCCTAACGTGATCGCAAGGGAAATAACAAATGCGATTAAATATCGTGGCATGATTTATTGCTCTTGGGCTGCAATCGAAACATCGTAAACGCCAGCGGCTCGCGACGCGTCCATAACCTTAATCAGTGTTTCTGTTGTGGCTTTTTTGTCAGCCTGAATTACAACAGAACCCTGTGGGTTTTCTGCGCGAAGACGCTCAATGTTCGCTTGTACTGCGCGAACGTCGATACGGCGTTTGTTAATCCAAATTTCGCCTTTATCTGAAATAGCGATAAGGATATTAGCGCGGTCCTTTTTCACAGCAGTGGCTGCTTCAGGACGGTTAACATCGATACCCGCTTCTTTCACAAATGACGCAGTCACGATAAAGAAGATCAACATGATAAATACGACGTCCAGCATGGGCGTCATGTCGATGGCTGCTTCTTCTTCATCGACTAAGTTTTGAAAGTGCTGCTTCATAATAAATACCTTACCTTAACGCTTAGCTAGCATTAACGTTGAATAATCAATGCATCCTCAAGATGCGTGCGTTCTGATTTCACCATACGAGTTAACCAGGTAGCGGCGAATACGCCTGAAAGTGCGCCAACCATGCCCGCCATTGTGGGGATAGTGGCTTTCGATACACCTGACGCCATTGAACGAGCATTACCTGAGCCCGCAATCGCCATTACATCGAACACTTCAATCATACCGGTAACCGTCCCCATCAAGCCTAGCAGCGGACAAAGCGCAACCAGTGACTGGATAATTGGGATGCTGCCGTTTAGGCGCATGGTTAACTGTGAAATTGTTTTCTGACGAACCTGCTCTGCGAACCAAGAAGAGCGATCGGTACGTGCTGTCCACATTGCTATCGCTTCTTTCTTGGCTTGCTTGTGCCAAACCATCAGATACATCGCACGCTCGAGGATCAAAAGCCACATAACGAATATCAGCAGACCGATGACCAGGAGAACCTGGCCACCCGTTTCTGTGAAATCGCGAATTGCTTCTAGAAACTCGATCATGATTAGCCTCGCTCAGCGCGCTCTGCAATTACGCCAGACGCCTGTTCTTGTAGGATGTACACAATGTTCTTAGAACGTGTGTTAAGCATTGCATAAAGCAGTGTCATTGGAATCGCTACAACTAGACCTAGTACCGTTGTTACAAGTGCAGTTGAAATACCACCTGCCATCAGTTTCGGGTCACCTGTACCAAACAGGGTAATAGCCTGGAAGGTGTTAATCATACCGGTTACCGTACCTAGTAGACCCATAAGCGGTGCTACAACAGAAATAATCTTAATGATAGTCAGGTTACGACCTAACTTAGGCACTTCGCCTAAAATCGCTTCTGTAAGGTGAAGTTCAAGCGCTTCAACGTCAGCGTCTGGGTGCTCGTCACGTACTTTAAGTACACGGCCAAGCGGGTTGTTAGTGTTAACTTCTTTGCTCTTAAGTTGCTTGTTCACTTTCATGCGAATAAGCGACAGCGTTACAAGACGCTCAAGGGCAAGTAGAAGACCGAACGCACCAACGATAAGAATGATGTAACCTACTACGCCGCCCTGCTCTACACGCTCTTGAAGGTTAGGCGCTTGAACAAGAAGACCTAGGATTGAACCACCCGTTGGGTCGATACCGAACTGTACTAATTCACCGCTTGATGCTTGTAGTTCAGCAGCAGAGTCCATGTAACGGTCAGCAGGCTGACGTACAAGTTCAGACACCGTACCTGTTACACCGTTGTATTCTAGGTATTTACCATCAGCAACAAGTGCAAAAGGACCTACGCGAACAACAGACTTATTCACTTTTTCACCGCCAGCTTCAACAACGTCTGTCTTGAACGTAGTGACTTTGCCGGCTTCAGTCATTTCACGCTGCATTTCAAACCAAACGCGCTCAATTTCTTCAATTGATGCAAGTTTTGAGCTTGAACCCATATCTTGTGCCATTTTATCAAGGAAGTCAGCACGGCCAGGGATTTGTGCAGAAACCACTGAGTTATAGAATTTGTTTTTGGTGTCGCCAGCGATTTGCTGAAGTACACCGAATAGCTCTTTAAGTGAACCAAGACGTGTGTCTAGTGCACCGTTAAGATCTGCTAGTTTGAATTCGTTTTCTTCGAACTGAGTTTCAAGCTTTTCAGATTGCGCAAGCATCTGGTCGCGCTTCTCACGAGTTTCGCGAAGAATGCGATCTTGCTCTGCACGTTGCGCTTGGAAATCACGCTCACGCTGTTTGTTTTGCAGAGACTGTGCGAACTGACCTTCTTCTAGTTGCTTAAGAAGTGCGTCTAAGTCCATGGCACGGTCGCTTTGTGCGAAAGCACCAACGCTGATGCTAAGGGCTGCTAGACCAACAGCGATACGTTTTACTGTGTTAAACATTCTCATCAACCTCTTAGTCTGTAATTGCCACTGGCAGCATTAGCAAGTCTGGTGCAAGTTGCTTCTTCGCCATGCGCAGACCTTTTGTAATTTGTGTACGGTAGCTGCTATCAAGCTCTTCCCACTGACGAGTTTGCTTGTTCCAAACACCCTGCATGCTTGCATCACGTGTTTGATAAATTAGCGCTGTGCGACCAAGGCGTAGGAATTCAACGTCACGCTCTTGACCGTTAATTGAATGAATACCGCTGTACGCTTCCATAGTGCGGCCGTAGTCCATTTCTACTTGATACGCTTCCATTACGCGGCGGAATTTCTCAGACGCAGCAACGTCGGCACGGTCCATCATAGCGCGAAGGTCAGCAACGCGATTTGCGCGCTCTTCTGGAAGGAATGGTACGTCTAGCGCAACAAACTGCTCTAGGCCGTCAATCATGCGCATCATTAGTGGCGTGATTTGACGCTCAACAACAGACACTTCATCGATAGCAGCATTTAGATCTGCCATTTCTTGTTCTTGGTTATTGATTTGCTTACGAAGCTGAGTGTTATAAACCTCAAGGCCTTCGATTTCTTTCATCAAAGTTTTGAACTGTTGAAGTTTGCTGTCGATTTGATCGGTAATACCGTTAATCTTTTCTTGCGATTTCGCCGCTGACTCGTTTATTTTCGCTGCCTCATCGACAACGGGTTTTAAGACTTCATCGTCTTGTGCAAGCACGGGTGTCGCTGCTAGCGCACCTGCCACAAGCAAGGCATTGATAAGCTTCATACATTCAAACCTTTAAAGTTAAAAGAAATCGGTTGTATCCGACTATAAATTTCTGCGCGTAGGATAGGAGTTTTCTGTGACAGTTTTATTACGAAACTGTCATAAATAGACCAAAAGTGTCATCTATTGCACATAAAAAAGGCCGCTGGTTAGCGGCCTCTGTAATAAGTTAAGGTTTAGAAGTCATATTTATATGACAACCTAATACCTGTACCCCTTGTCTCCGACCTAAGCAACGTATCATTGAATTCAATTTCACGATCTTCACCTAGGATATTTTGAACGCGTAATGTGACAGTGCTATTAAAGTCTGGGTAATACTTGTACACCATATCAAGTGAATGGAATGGTTGTTCGAAGTTATCGTCGAAACCGTCGATACCGGGAATTAGAATACGCTCACCAAATACGTTGTAGACGAGTGAGGCAGAGTGTTCACCGTTATCTGAGTCATAACCCAACTGCATGTTAAGTACATACTGAGAGTGACCCGTCATACGACGCTCAACATTAGTAATCGCCGCAGAAACACCGGTTTGCTCAACAATATTCTGACGATCTAACACGATTTCAGAATCACTGACAGTGATGTTACCTGTAGTAAACAAGTTGTCCCAGATACCGTCGCCAATAAAGGCCAAGTCTTGAAGGAATTCAACTTCGACACCATAGACCTCACCAGATTCTGCATTAGCGATACGAATTAGCGGTGGACCATCCTGAGCTGGAGATTGTACCGATTCAATTGGCGCTTCCATATCTTTGTAGAATAAGCCTACCGATACGTTGTTGCCTGCTTCACGGTACCATTCCCAACGTAAATCATAGTTAATGATATCTGTTGTGCTTACACCAGGTGTACCCGCAATCGGGAAGTTAGTTAATGGGTCTAGGTAAGTTGCTGATGACACTTCACGAAGATCCGGACGCACAACTGTTTGACCTATGCTCGCTCTTAACTGCATATCGTCTTCTAAGAAGTAAGTTACAGCAAGCGCTGGATAGAACCCGTCTTCTTGAAACGCTAACTGTGAACGATCCGCTTCGTCACTCAAGTCAAATTGGTTTGTACGCGGATCTAATGGCGCCACTACCTGACGGAAGTCTTCATAACGAGCACCACCAGTGAAGCGCCATTTGTTGTCATAGAAGAAATCAGCTTCTAGATAGTACGCATCAATTTTCTGACCCGCTACATAGTCATCACCAGCAATAGTCGTATCACGAATGATAGGTCGGCTAGACAAAGACAAGGTGTCTAAAACGCTGTCGCTGAAGATTTCGCTAAAGTCGTTACCATCTAATATTGAACGGTCTTCAACACCTAACGTATTGATATCGAAACGGCGGTTTTCTGCAGTACGAGTTTTGGTTACAAAGCTTGCACCCACTTTGTACTCAGTTTCCCACTTACCCATTGTCATTGGGTAAGTCACGTTATAGCCAAAGTTCTCCAAGCGGTCGTGAAGATTTTGGAAAGTATAACGAGCAGCAGTTTGTGCATCAGATAAGAAGATTTCGTTTTCATCGTCAAAAATACCATCTTCATTCACATCTTCCATAACGAAGCGTGCATTGAAGTTACCTGGCGCATAGCGTACCGAGCGGCCTAATGAGTATGTCCAGTCAATACCCATGAAGTTTAGCTCTGGGATGGTATGCTGGCCTTTAAGCTGATTGGTATATAGCGAGCGTTCTTCGTACTGAACATCAATATCTCTAATACGCAAGCCTTCTGCTTGGTTTAGGTTTTCAGTATTACCGAACATCTCGCGGATTTCGTCGCGCGTATCGTTTAGCACGATAAGGCTGTAATCAATACGATGTTGACGGTTATAGTCTACACCTAGTGTTAATAGTGAAGACCAAGTCACCGTTTGCTCTGTACCTTGGATATCGTCAAAGAAGCGTACATTGATAATGTCATCGCCGACTAAGTCAGGGTCTTGTAGCTCGTATTCTTCAGAAGAGCGGGTTTGGGCTGAATAACGTGAAGTTACCAAAAAGCCAAAGCGCCAGTCTTCATCGTAATCATAGCTGTCACCATAAGTGACATTCACGCGCATGTCAGGATCGGCAGACTCTCTTTCTAGCCCGTATTCTCTATTAACACCTTTGAACAGTTCCAATGCTTCTTCTGGCTCAAGATCGTCTAAGAAATTTTTTGAATCCCAACGTTCTTGAATAGCCGCTGAAACGCCACGAGTACCGTCGTCTTCACCTGTCCAATCGCGACCACCACCAGCATAATCTAACACATCACCAGAGTTTTCCGTATCGATACCAACCGCAGCTGATACGTTGAAAACACGCTGTGTAGGTATAGATTTCAATCGGATATTTACGTTACCACCACCGAATGCCGCGGGCATAGATGGTGAATACGATTTCTGAACCGCAAGGCTTTCGATAATGCTCGACGGGAACAAGTCGAGAGGTATTACGTTACGCGTTGGATCTGGGCTTGGCACGATTGCGCCGTTTAATTGTGTTGATGAGTAACGCTCACCAAGACCACGAACGTAGATGAAACGACCATCTACCAGTGTTAGACCAGTTACACGGCGAAGTGCACCCGCAGCATCACTGTCACCAGTACGAGCGATCTGCTCAGCACCCATGATGTCAGCTACGAAAGCTTGATTTTTTCGTTCTTCCATTACTGCCGTTGCCGTGCCCTTAAGGCGCGTACCGGTAGCGACAACTTCCTCAATCACTTCTTCTTCATTTGATTGAGCGAAAGCCATAGACGTTGGAAGCACAATGCTCGCTGCAACGGCTAGGCTGATGGGTTTTAGAAGAAACCTGTTAGCAGGTCTGTTCATGATGAACCTCTTTAGAAAGGAATACATTCACGAAAATAATTCGTGTCTTACAAACTTAAAAGCAAGTGCGCCACTGTTGCAACGCACTTGCTTGTTTTTAGCTATGCGAACTGTGTCTTATTCAAGACCAACAGTCCATCCCGCAGTCCAGTCATTATCAGCGTCTTTAACTGCGCCGATAAAGTCTACTGAAGAGAAGAAGCTGTCTAGCGTAGATACGTCAGTCGCTACTGTTGCATCTACTGTGTAAATACCGTTAAGTACTGTTGCAGTGTTATCAAGTAGGCTGTTACCTGCCTGCGCAGTGAACCAATCTTCTTGACTAAAGTCGCCAGAGTCTTTGATGTTTTCAGCACACGCTAGTACAGATGTTTCAAAAGTAAGCTGAGGCGTGTTGGTACCATCCATGTTAGCAAGTAGCGTAGTATCGCCATCGCTTAAGTCGGCTTCAAAACACTCACCCATACCCGCTGGACCAGTTACAACAAAGTTGTAAAGTTGTGCATTAGTTTGGTCGCGAAGTAGAACACCTTCAGAGTCTGCATCAGCAGTGTCGAACTCGTTACCAATGATAGTCATGTTAGCAACCATTGGGTTAGAGAACGCTGTGCCGTCGCCGCCGTCACCGTCGCCTTCAATTGCGCGGTTAGCATCAGAGTTATCTTCAGCGTGCTTAACAAGTACAAACTGAAGCTTACCTACGTAGCCGTTATCCCAGTCTACTGAGTCATCTTGAATGCCTGTTAGCGTAAGATACTTAACGTTTACTGCACCACCGAAGAACTCAACACCGTCATCTGCGTTTTTGTGAACTTGTACATACTCAACAGTAGTACCAGAACCCACACCGCCAAACGTAATACCGTTTAGTTCGTTATCTGGTGCAATTTCAAAACCGCCGTGCATTACGCGAACGTAGCGAAGAGTACCAGAGCTATCTGTGTTGTCAGTTCCGCCGAATACTGCACCTTCTTGTGCACCTTCAACTTGAAGTGAACAATCGGTACCGTCTTGAGGACACTTAGTAGATTCGCCGTTACCTAGAACGATCATGCCGCCCCATTGTCCCGCTTCACCCGCCTCAAGACCGCCAACAACGTGGTCACGTGATGTGAAAGTAATTGGGTTTTCAGCAGTACCGTTTGCATTGATTTCTGAATCACGGCTAATTACTAGGTAGTCATTACCAGATGCGCCATAAACAGTTACGCCTGGCTCAACAGTAAGGGTTGCGCTGTTTTCTTTATCACCACCTACGAATACTGCACCTGAAAGCGCGTAGAAATTACCTTCTGTAAGCGTTAGGTCAGACGTGATAGTACCAGACACTTCACACGTAGTAGTTGAACCGTCTACTGGCGTAATTGACGTTGTACCTGATGGACAGCCAGAAGCAGATTGTGCTAGTTCGATGTTACCGCCACCAAAACCAAAAGCCCAACCTTGACGCCAGTCATCTTCACCAATCGCACCGATGAATGTGTTTGCTTCAAAGAAAGTATCAAGCAATGTAGATGCGTCGCCACCAGCAGTAAGAAGCGCACTTTCTGCTGTAAGTGTACCGTCTGGGTTAAGACCAAGATTTGCACGGTCTTCAAATGCGATTAGCTGATTACCTTCTTGGCCTGTGAACCATGTTTCAAGGTCTACTGCACCCTCTGGCGTGTTGAACGGCTCAGAACAAGCAATCGCTGAGTAAGTCATGGTTAGATCACCGTCAGAAAGGTTAGCTTGAACCGTTTCGTCTGTGTCCATTTCTAAACACTCGCCCATTGCTTCTGGACCAGTGATTAGGAAGTTCATTAGGTTTGCGCCAGTTTGGTCGCGAAGTAGAAGACCTTCAGAGTCAGCGTCAGCAGTGTCGAAAGTGTTACCGATAACTGTCATGTTAGCGAGCATTGGCTTAGAGAATTCTAGACCGTCACCACCGTCGCCGTCACCTTCAATACCGCGGTTTGCGTCAGAGTTGTCAGCGGCATGCTGAACATAAACATACTGAAGCTTACCTTTATAACCGTTGTCCCAGTCTACTGAGTCATCTTGGTTAGCTGTTAAAACTAAGTGTTTCGCGTTTACCGCGCCACCGAAGAATTCTACACCGTCATCAGCGTTGCTGTGTACTTGTACATAATCAACTTCTGTACCTGAGCCAACACCACCAAACGTAATACCGTTAAGTTCGTTGTCTGGCGCAATTTCAAAACCAGCGTATTTCACTACTACGTATTTAAGGATACCAGAGCTGTCTGTATCGTCTGTACCACCAAATACTGCACCCTCTTCTGCACCTTCAACCTGAAGCGCACAATCAGAACCGTCTTGCGGGCATTTAGTCGATGTACCGTTACCAAGAATAACCACACCACCCCATTGACCAGCACCAACTTCGTCGCCTACAACATCATTGAATGAAGTCATGATGATTGGAGAAGATGCTGTACCTTCTGCTTCAATTTTAGAGTCACGGCTAACTACAAGGTAATCTGCACCAGTGCGACCAAAGATGACTGTACCTTCTTCGATTGCTAGCGTTACGCTGTCTGCTTTGTCGTTACCAATAAATACTGGACCTTCAAGTGCCCACACTGTGTCATTAGTTAGCGTGATAACGCCTTGATCGTCAGCATCATCAGCTGTTAAACGACCAGAAAGAACGCGTACTTCAACCGACTGGCCGAACGCATCAGAAACTTCACCACTTAGGAAAGAGCTTACTTCACCTGGAGCTGTATCATCTGAACCAGTATCGCCACCAGTATCGCCACCAGTGTTTCCACCGTTATTATTAGTTACGCTGTTATCAATATCACCTTCACTGATATTAATATCGCCGCCACAGCCTGCTAGAACAAGTGCAGTAGCAATAGCTGAAGCCTTGAAAAGTTGCTTAAGTTCCATGTGTTTCTCCAGGTACGGTATAGTTATGGATTTTGAAAACGCGGAAACTTTAACTGAGGTAGATGACACATTTGTTACATTAAGTCGCTGTAACAAAAGTTTCATAGAAAAAGTTCAATTTTGGGCTTAAAAAACGTTTAGAAGACTTACTTTGGCAACTGGGGATTTGTTTTTTGTATATTTTTCCAAAACTTAATTGGTAAAAACCTGAATTTATTGACCGAACGTAGACTCTATTTTTTGTCAACCGCCCCCTTCTTTCAATCCCAATTAGTCAGTTTTCGTCAATATACTCTTTTGATTTGTGACGCAATTATGACATAGCAGGTAGAGTGAAGTAGACTTTAAAAAGGCTTCCACCTAAAAAACTTGTTGATTTGTTCAGCGGCATTAGAGTGGTTAGCGTTATTCTGAATGGCACTTTTTATTCGTCAAGCAGTCGACGTTGGCGTACCAGTACGTCTTCACGAATGGGGAAATATCCGTCTCTTAACACCTGCTGCTGCCCTTCCTTTGACAAGATATAGCGCAAAAACTCCCTTTCCAGAGTAGGTAAAGGCTCACCGGGCTTTTTATTTATCACTAAATAAAGAAACCGGGCAAACGGATACGTTTCGTTGCGCACCGTATCAATAGAAAGAGGGATTAGGCTATCTAGCGACTCACCTAAAGGCAGAGCGCGAACTCCTGCGGTTTTATAGCCGTAAGCGGCATAGCCAATCGCGCCTGTACCGCTGGCCACGGACAATACTACAGATGCAGAGCCTGGTTGTTCGTTTACCGTATTCTTAAAGTCACCATCGCACAGCGCCATCACTTTAAACAAGCCGTAAGTACCCGATACTGAATTTCGACCGTACAGCCTGATAGGAGAACGATAGCCTATATCGTCAACGCCGAGCTGAGACCAATTGGTAATGGCTGTATTGCTGCCACAAAACTGGGTTTCAGAAAACACCGCGTCAACTTGCTCAAGGGTCATACCCGGCAGCGGATTGCGTCTATCCACAAAAATGGCGATGGCATCCATTGCCACTTTTAATACCGTAGGCGGGTAACCATGGGTTCGCGTAAAATCCCGTATTTCACTAGGCTTTAATTCTCGGCTCATAGGGCCTATGGTGGCAGTACCTTCAATAAGTGCCGGCGGAGCGGTAGATGAACCGGACGCCTGTATTTGAAAGCCGACCTGAGGATAAAGGGTTTTAAATTCCTGTGACCAAAAGGTCATTAAGTTTGCCAGCGTGTCTGAGCCAACAGAGGATATTTTTCCTGCCACCCCAGGCTTACGTTCATAGGCAGGTACTTGATAGCTACCAGAAGCAGATGACGAGCTTTGAGTATTTTGAGAATCAGCCAGGGTTCCAAATGGTAACAATAAGCCTATTACTAAAAGTAACGTTGAAAGGCGATAGCGTTGCTCTTTCATCTTGTCATGCTTTTTGCTCACCAACACTTCTCGCCTCTTAGGGTTACAGTTGCTCTGCAATCAACTCGTTATCCAGTACAAACGAGAAATTGCTGCCCTCACCCAATGTACTGGTTATATCTAAACGAGAATTATGATGACTTAGTACATGTTTTACAATGGAAAGGCCTAAGCCAGAGCCACCGGTTTTGCGAGAGCGCGCTTTATCCACGCGATAAAAGCGCTCGGTAAGGCGGTTTAGATGATTTGGCTCAATACCATCACCGTTATCTACCACAGAAAATTGCGCGCCATTGGGTTTACGTCGCCAGTACACATTAATTTCGCCACCAGCAGGTGTGTAGTGCACCGCATTAAACACTAGGTTTGAGCAAGCACTTCGAAGCTCGGTCTCTACACCGAAAACATAGAGTTCTTTGTCGATGTGGAAGTTTATTGTGTGGTTTTTCTCTTTATTAAGCGCCTGCGCTTCTCTTTCCACTTGCGCAAGGACCACAGGAATATTCACAACATTTTCGTAGATGCGTTCCGAGCTTGCTTCAATGCGCGACAACACCAGCAAGTCTTCTATCAAGTTTTGCATACGGTGGGTTTGCGATGTCATTTCTTTCATCGCTTTTTGCATGAATGGATCGGAGTCTTCATCAATAGGAAGAATTTCAAGGTATCCGTTAATGACCGTTAGCGGTGTACGCAATTCATGAGACACATTTGCCACAAAGTCCTTACGCATCTCTTCAAGCTGAGACACTCGCGTTATGTCACGGGCAATTAGCAGCAAGTGCTCATCGCCATAAGGCATAATCCGGTATTCGAAGGTTTTGTTGGGGTTAGTAGGCGACGGTACTTCTATAGGGTATTTATAATTCCCCGCGTGAAAGTACTGAATAAATTCAGGGTGGCGCAACAAGTTGTCGATTCTACGCCCAGAGTCTTGTGGCCATTTTAGCCCTAAATCCAAGCGAGCAAGGCGGTTACACCAAATAATGCAGGCCTTAGCATCAACCACCACCGCCGCATCAGGCAAGGCTTCAGAACCCTCTCTAAAGCGTTTTACTAATTCGCCAAGCTCTTTACGCTTATTGCGATTACGACGCTGCAGGTAATAAATCCCCTCATAAATATGTTCCCACACGCCACGCACGGTAGGTGGAGACATTTTACGACTGTGCCATAACCAGCGATTTAGCTTGTAAAGATGCCAATAGTTAAACAGCAAAAGCAGTGTTGCACCAATAGCAACAGCGAATAGCATGTCATCCAAATACCACCCGACCAGCGCAAAAACCACAAGGAATAGCACTAAGCGCAATGTACTTCTCAACCAAGAGAACGGGTAATACATGAAATAGCTCGCGTTGTTAAAGGTGGAATTGGGCGCATGCCCAGATGGCGCAGCGGCATCAAGGGAATAACACTATGTTACTCCCTAAACACTACATTTATTACAGCTTAGTAGAAAAACGGTAACCCGCGCCGCGTACTGTTTGGATCATAGCATCATGTCCGTGGCGAGAGATAGCTTTGCGTAGACGTCGAATATGTACATCTACCGTTCTGTCTTCTACATAAACATTGGTTCCCCAAACATTATCCAGCAATAGCTCTCGGCTATAGACACGTTCTGGGTGCGTCATAAAGAAGTGCAACAACTTAAATTCAGTCGGCCCCATGTCTAACGGTTCTTCATTCGCCATTACGCGATGTGATACCGGTTCAAGTTTAAGCCCATTAAATTCAATGGGCTCCTCGCTTGATGTAGGCGTAACTCTTCGCATCACTGCTTTTATTCTTGCCACAAGCTCTTTCGGCGAGAATGGTTTAGTAACGTAGTCATCAGCACCAGCATCCAGGCCGCGAATTTTGTCTTCTTCCTCGCCACGGGCTGTAAGCATGATGACGGGAATGTCACGAGTAAACTCGTGCTGCTTTAAACTTTTAGCTAGCTGTACACCGCTTCCTCCCGGCAACATCCAATCTAATAAGATTAAATCTGGGTAAGGTTCGCAAATTTTTTCTTGCGCGATGTCGAAATCTTCGGCTTCAATAATGTTAAAACCAGATTGCTCAAGCACAAACTTAAGCATTTCACGGATAGGCGCTTCGTCCTCAACCACCAACACTGTACGAGACATCGTAATATTCCTGCTCATTTTTAAACGCCGTTATTATTAATGTGGTCTGTGACAGTTTTATTAAAACGATTACATTTATGTGTCAAGTTTAATACAAGCTTGTTCCAAAGTTTAAATACATAATCTTGTTTATTCATACGATTACGCATATTCTTGAAATTACATAAAACCGACTGTTATTGTTGCAAAGGTGAGCAACTACCAAGCGTTGTCGGTGATTTAAAAGGTCTGATGTAACAGGGGTGTGTTTATCGATGGCTGCGGTCAAGACAGGGTTATCAAGGAAACTCTTAGCCAGAGTGTTGTCAGTGTACTTTTCTCTCACGCTGCTAGTGACGGTAGGACAGATCTTTACAGAATACCTCAGCACGAAAAATCACGTTGAAGGCGAGCTTCAAACGCTAAAAAACACCTTTTCTTCTAGCCTGACCCGCGCTTTGTGGGAACTTAACCACGACCAAGTGCGTGCCATCGCCGAAGGCCTTATGTCATTGCCTATTGTTGAAGGGCTTCAAGTTCGTGGTGAAAACGGTAACTACATTGCCGAGTACGGCATCCGTGCTCAGCGCTCTCCTGCTCCGGTTGACCGTGAAATAATTGAAGATCATCCCGGCGGCGTATTTAGCTACAGCTTCCCACTAGTATTTAAATTCTCAGGTCGCGAATCTACGGTTGGCGACGTTACCTTGTATTCTAGCTTTGATACTATTTTTAGCCGTATTGAAGTAGGCGTATTTTTTCTTATCGGTAATGCGTTAGTAAAAACCACCTTTCTGGTCTTCTTGTTCATGACCGCATTTCGCACCATGCTTTCTGAACCGCTGCAAACCATTACCGAGCAAATGGGTAATTTCGATCCTCAGCACCCAGAAGAGAGCAAACTCAGTATAAAGCTCGATGATGACAACGAGCTATTACAGCTTAAGGAATCTTACAACCACGTTATTGACGACCTGATTATTTCAAACAATAAGCTGAAAGACGCGCAGAATGAACTCACTCTTGCCAACAAGAAGCTAGACGACCAAAACCTGATTTTAGAACAAGAAGTGGCAAAGAAAACAGCGTCGTTGTCTCAGATCATGCTCGACTTAGAGCAGCAAAAAGACGAGCTTATTGCCCACCAGCGAGAGCTTCGCCAGGAAAACGAAAACCGTCAGTATATAGAAGCCGAACTGCGCAAACGTAACCAAGAGCTAGCCAGTTCGATGGATACACTTCATCAAGCGCAAGAGCAATTAGTCGAGTCGGAGCGCATGGCGTCGCTTGGCGGTCTTGTGGCCGGCATCGCGCATGACGTAAACACGCCATTGGGCGTGAGTGTGACCGCTGCCAGCTTTCTACAAGAGAGACTTAACAATTTAAAGACCGACTTCGAAGATAAAAGCCTGACCAGTAAGAACATGGCAAGCTTCATCGATGAAGCCGAACAAACTGCGCTATTACTTTTAAGTAACCTAGAACGCGCATCTGATCTTATCGCCAGCTTTAAACAGGTGGCCGTTGACCAGACCAGTGAAACCGAGCGCGAATTTGTGTTGGGCGACTATATTAACGAAATTATTCAGTCACTTAAGCCAAGTTTTAAGCATACAGAACATCAAATTAACGTATCCTGCCCCGACAATTTAGTTGTGACCTGTGCACCCGGCGCCATCGCTCAAATCGTTACCAATATGGTGGTTAACTCAATTACGCACGGCTTTGAAGGCAAAGCGGCCGGCTCTGTAACACTAGATGTAAAAGAAGATGGTAATAATGTTGTGATCCACTACCAAGATGACGGAAAAGGTTTAAGCGAAGAAGAGCTCAGTAAGTTGTTTGATGCCTTCTTTACTACCAAACGCGGAGAAGGTGGTAGCGGTCTAGGCACACATATTATGTACAACCTAGTTACACAGTCACTGCATGGACATATAGAGGCCGACAGTACGCTTGGCAACGGCTTACAGTACACCATTCGTTTTCCGAAAAAGAGTGCTTAACCTTTCTTGCCACTATCAATCTAAGGTGCCCGCTTTCTAGGGCCTTTTATTCAATTGCACCGCGAGTCTTACGTTGGTAGGCTTGCGCCCTATTTTTATCAAGAGAATGCTTACACTATGTGGTTTAAAAATGTAAAAGCCTATCAAATTACTCAGCCGTTATCGCTAGACGAGGGCGATTTAGAACGTGCCCTTAACGAACACGCTTTTCGCCCGTGCGGTAGCCAGGACTTAG
Organism: Alteromonas sp. CyTr2; assembly: GCF_947311905.1. Taxonomy (NCBI): domain Bacteria; kingdom Pseudomonadati; phylum Pseudomonadota; class Gammaproteobacteria; order Alteromonadales; family Alteromonadaceae; genus Alteromonas; species Alteromonas sp. CyTr2. Next base: position 24,277 of record NZ_CAMZMZ010000004.1, read on the forward strand.
CAACCATGGGGTTCGCCTCTCCGTTTTCTCAGGCGGGTAAGCAAGGCACCATGTTCCATGTTGTTCAACAGCGTTTTTGGATAACCCTAAAGAAACAAGAAAAGATCTTGCCCGGCGCAGTGGTAAATGCCGAGCTTGACGAAATGGTGGCCAAAATTGAAATGGAAACCGGTTCGCCGGTTGGTAAAAAAGCCAAGGCAGATCTTAAACAAGAAATTCAAACCCGCTTGCTGCCCCAGGCATTTACGAAAAACACCTACACTCACGGCTTTATTTCGCTCGCTGACAACTTAGTCGTAGTTGACGCATCATCTGATGGCAAAGCCGAAGCCTTTTTGGCCATGGTAAGAAAAGCCATAGGCTCACTTCCAGTAGTGCCATTTACGCGCAGAAGCCTTCAAAGCGAGCTTACGCACTGGGTTACTGAGTCAACACCAGAAGGTGTAGGTCTACTTGAAGAAGCTGAGCTTAAATCTACCGATGACACTGGCAGCGTTATTCGTTGTAAGAACCAGCCGCTAGACAGCGAAGAAATTAGTATTCATTTGGATGCCGGTAAGCTGGTTCAAAAGGTTGCATTCGAATATGCAGAGACGTTGACGGCTATTATGTGTGAGGATGGCGCCATTAAACGTGTTAAGTTTACCGATCGCATTAAAGAAGAAACTGACGATGTGCCAAAAGATCAGGTTGAAGCGCGCCTTGATGCAGAGTTCGCGCTTATGTCAGCCGAAATTTGTACACTGCTTAACTTCCTTCGTGGTGCGCTTAATCTTAACGACGATAGTTTATAAACTTATGGCAAATAAATATTAAGCCGATGAAAAAGATAGCCTAGCGCTATCGAAAAGCCTAATTACCTTGGGGTAGTTAGGCTTTTTATTAGGTCCTGTTAATTAACTTGCTTGTTTGAACTGGCAACCGTCATTTAGCGCAAATACTTCTTAGCTTTTTTCCTAGCCTTTTTCCTAGCCTTTCTCCTAGCTTTTGCAAGAAAGTTGCCCAACCGCTTTAAGTGGGATAGTGAATGACCACAATAAAGCGCGTTTCTCCTACTTCATCTCGATAACCGTGGTGCTGGTCTGCGCGTAATATACACTGCTCTTGCGCTTGATAGGTTTGCCATTGACCATCTTGCAAAACCCCTAACTTTCCTTGTAGTACGTGAATATGTTCGGTGACGCCTATTTGATGCGCCGAAGAGTGCTGCTCATGAAAGTCCGTTAAGCATAGTTCAAACATTTCAAACTGGGTGGCTGAGTTAAACGGAAATAGCGTTTTTATGGTTACGTTTGGGTCGTTAGCGAACTTGTTGTCGGCATGTTGGGACGTAGGTGCGGTTTCATCACCTGACAAGAAAGAAGAAAAAGAACACGCAAGACCAGTTGCTATCTTCCACAAGGTAGCGATTGTGGGGCTAGACTCGCCTCGTTCTATTTGCCCCAACATGGCTTTAGACACTCCCGTCAACTGCGCGGTTTTATCAAGGGAAAGCCCCCGAGCTTTACGAACAGACTGCAGGTGGTGTGCAATACTTCTTGAAATAGCAGAAGGCTGCGCATTTGCTTTTGTCATGTAATGAAGGCCTTTTATTTTGACGCTGAGTTTAATAAACCAGTTGTGCGCTATAACGCACAGATGTTAAGTTAACTATTGTACGTTATAGCGCACAAAAAGGTAGAGTAGCACATTCGATAGACACTAAAAGCGTGTTTCATCGCTCGGTCGATTCCAAATCGAAATTCCATCACGAGGGTTTTCATGAGCAAGTGGAAGTTAAGTCATATCAGCGCAGGGCTAACCGCGGTTACAGTAGGTTACAGTAGCTCTGTTGTCATTATCATTGATGTAGCGCGTAAAGCCGGCGCCAGCGACGACATGGTAGTGAGTTGGTTGTTGGCGCTTGGGCTCGGTATGGGCATTACCTGCATTCTGTTTTCGTGGCTATCCAAACTGCCCGTTGTTACCGCTTGGTCTACCCCTGGCGCGGCTTTTTTGTTAACCAGTATCGGTGACTACCGTTTAAGTGAAGCCATTGGTGCATTTATACTATGTGCCTTGCTTTCTCTTGTAACTGCGCAAAGCCGTAGCCTGCTCAAACAAATAAGTCGGATTCCCCCTGCAATCTCATCGGCGCTTTTGGCCGGCATTCTCTTACCTATATGCCTTGCGATATTCAGTGATGTTAATGACGCACCGTACTTAGTTGCGTTATTTATCGCGGCTTATTTAGTAGGAAGTCGACTATTTCCCCGCTATCTTATGCTGTTGTTGCTGATCATGTCGGTGACCATTAGCTTGTTTATGAGTAGTGCAGATGGTGTGGTTGCTCTATCAAGCGACTCACCAGGGCTGCCATCAATATTCACCCTGCCCGAGCCTATTTGGGTAACGCCCACTTTCTCACTGAGTGCTGCCATTGGATTAGCATTTCCCCTTTTTCTTATCACCACGCTTTCTCAAAACTTGCCAGGCATAGCTATTCATCACGCCCATGGATATACGCCCGACCACAAACCCATTTTGTCAGGCATTGCCATTGTTCAAGCCTTATTAGCACCTTTCGGTGGTTTTACCTTTAACTTAGCGGCGATAACAGCAGCGCTATGCATGGGCGAGCAAGCGGATGATGAAAAGTCGCAGCGCTATAAAGCCGCTATAGCAGCGGGGGTGGCGTATTTGTTCATGGGGTTATTAGCGTCTGTGGTCGTTGCGCTATTTGTGAGTATGCCCAGTATCATTATTCATCTGCTTGCTGGACTAGCCCTATTAGCTACGCTGCAAGGAGCGGTGGTTCGCGCCATGGAAGTAGAGCACCACAGGGCTCCTGCGTTGCTTACCATGCTGTGTACGGCGTCAGGATTTAGTTTATATTCCATGACTTCAGCGGTGTGGGGATTGGGGTTAGGTTTATTACTGCTTTACGTTCAAAAGAAGCCTGTTAGCGCGTAGCGGCATTTGTTTGCTTTGTGCTGTTTCATTGTCAGCTTTCCATAACGAAAAGGCCGGTACTGAAGTTATGCTTCAGTACCGGCCTTTGCAGTATTTTGTCGCTTAAAACACTTACAAGAAGATCTGCTTCGCTGCGCTTGCAAGCTCTTCAAACTCATCAGAGTGAAGCTCGCCCATATCTTCAACCACACCGCGCTGAATAGCTAAGTTTAAGATCGCATCTTTTTGACTGTCTACCGCACCTGAAACTGCAGCGCCAACACGAACGAAATCAATGTAGGTTAACTCTTCTGGCATGTAGCTTAGGTCTTTCCAATTTTTTGAAACATTAACGAAGGTTTCTCCGAAGCCCCACTCTGTCATAATGCTTGCACCAATACGGCCAGCTAATTTATCGATTGCCACTTCAAGGAATGAAGGGTTCGCAAAGACTTCAGGGTGACGCTCAGCCTCGGTCAAAATAGGCAGTACACCAATGTTGTGAACCAGTGCCGCTAGTGTCATGGTATCCATGCTCATTTCACGCTTTTTGGTACGCGCTATGTAAAGCTGAAGCACCGCCATAGAGTTAGCCACGATATTAACTGTATTTGCCCACTCTTGTTGTAAATAGCGTGCAACTACATCGTTTTTAGAGACGAATAATTGCTCCATAGCGAGTGCAGTAGAGATGTTTTTAATTTGGCGTAAACCAATTCGTGTAACCGCTTGGCTGATAGAAGTAACTTTTACGCTACGTCCCATATAAGCACTGTTCGCAATTTTGATCATTCTTGCGCTAAGTGATGGATCTTGACCAATAACATCACCCATCGCGTTTAAGTTAATATCGGGATCGTCTGCCGCTTTGCGGACTTTCAATGCAATAGCAGGAAGCGTGGGAAGGACGAGTGTGTCATTGTTAATTTTTTCAACCAAAATGGTTGAAAGCGCGTTCTGTGTAGACATATTTCTACCCTTAGAAAGTTCCAAATAGCCTCGTGAAGGCGATAGGTTGCTTTGCCAGTTAATCATCTCGACCACCAGCAAAACTGATGACTAAAATAGATTCGATGTTTGTGCGTTGCATTCCGTGCGTTAACTTACATAGGCCTCTATGCTTCACGCTAAAATACAAACCGTTTATTGTTTTATTATGGTATTTCTATCACCATACTATAGTAGCTCTTTAGTTTCGACCAACTAAAAAAATACAGTGTCGATGCGAATTATTAGCAACGGTAGAACCACCAGAGCTTTTTTTAAAGTATAGTCAACTGGTAGCAAACCACTATTGATATTAAGCAAATATTTTTCATACTTTTGTATTAAATCAAAAGCATAGCTATAGTGAGCTATCTATTCACCGCCCCGCATACTGTAAATCAATGCGGTTAAACCACACGGTAAGAGTCATTATGAAAAAAACAATTACAACTTATTCTCCTATTGCAGCTGCAGTAGCGGGTTTATTTATGCTGACCGCGTGCAGCAAAAGCGCCGATACAACACCAACTCAAACAGCAAAGCCTGAAACCGCTTCCGAGCAAACCTTACTTGTTGATGAGTCTCGCTTGTCTATTTATCACGGCGTAGATCTCACCAGCGATTTGTCACACCTGAGTGACAATCAACACAAAATGCTTTCACTGTTAATTGATGCATCGAAAATCATGGACGACTTGTTCTGGAAACAAGCGTTCTTTGAAGATAAAGATGCATTTCTTTCGTCAATTAGTGACGAAAAAGTTCGCCACTTTGCAGCGATCAACTATGGACCTTGGGATCGCTTAAATGGCGATACACCTTTTTTAAGTGGCTATGAAGACAAAGCGCTGGGCGCTGAGTTCTACCCCCATGATATGGAAAAAGAGGAATTTGCCACGGCAGATTTTGGCGACAAACAAGGCCTTTATTCCATGGTGAAGCGCGATGAAGCGGGCAACCTTTATTCGGTTCCTTATTCTGAAGCCTTTAAAAGCGAATTAATGAAGGCGTCTGACTTACTTAAAAAAGCGTCAGAGCTTGCTGAAGATGAAAGCTTTAAACAATATTTGCAGCTGCGTTCTGAAGCCCTACTATCAAACGACTACCTGGCTTCTGACATGGCGTGGATGGATATGAAAACCAACCCTGTTGAGCTGGTTATCGGTCCTATTGAAAGCTACGAAGATCAATTGTTTGGCTATCGCGCAGCATTTGAAGCCTACGTGCTTATTAAAGACTTAGCATGGAGTGAAAAGCTAGCTAAATACGCGGCCTTCTTACCTGAATTACAGCAAGGCCTTCCGGTTGCTGAAGCATATAAAGCGGAAATGCCAGGTTCTGATGCAGACCTTAACGCTTACGACGTTATTTATTATGCAGGCCACTCTAATGCTGGCAGTAAGACCATTGCAATTAACTTGCCCAATGATGAGCGAGTACAGCTAGAAAAAGGTACCCGCCGTCTGCAGCTTAAAAACGCAATGCGTGCAAAGTTCGATACTATTTTGGTGCCTATTGCGGATACGTTAATTGTACCAGAGCAACGTGAACACATTACGTTTGACGCCTTTTTCGCGAACACCATGTTTCATGAAGTGGCACACGGTTTAGGGATTAAGAATACTCTAGATGGTTCAGGGACTGTGCGCGGAGCACTTAAAGAGCATGCGTCGGCTCTTGAAGAAGGCAAAGCGGATATTCTAGGTTTGTACATGGTACAAAGTCTTCTTGAAAAAGGTGAAATCACTGAAGGAACACTAGAAGATTATTACGTTACCTTTATGGCTGGCATTTTCCGTTCTGTGCGTTTCGGCGCAAGCTCTGCACACGGAAAAGCGAACATGATCCGCTTCAACTTCTTTGCCCAGCAAGGCGCCTTCGAGAAAACAGAAGACGGCATGTATCGCGTAAATATGGAGAAGATGGGCGCCGCAGTAGAAGCACTATCTGAACTAATCCTTACGTTACAAGGTGACGGCGATTACGATGGCGTAGCGAAGCTAGTAGAAACTATGGGTGTAATTAAACCCGATCTTGCTTCAGATTTAGCGCGCCTAGAGGCAGCGAGCATTCCAGTTGATATTCACTTCAACCAAGGTAAGAAAGTACTGGGGCTTGCTAACTAAGTAAGTACTGTACTCATAAAATAAAAATGCCGCCCTGAGATAACTATCAAGGGCGGCATTTTTGTATTCCTATCTTTCCACGCTACTCTACGTGTTGCTTCATATTTTCAGTATACGGAGGCCAGCCTAGCGGTTTGCCTGCCAACACGTGAAGGTGAATGTGATATACCGTTTGACCACCGTATTCATTACAGTTCATTACCGTACGAAAGCCTTGGTCAGCAAACCCTTGCTCCTTTGCAATTTTTGCTGCAACAAATGACAAGTGCCCCACCACTTCGCGATCTTCTTCGGCTATATCATTTACCGTTGCAATTTGCTTTTTCGGAATAACCAGAAAGTGAGTCGGTGCCTGAGGGTTTATATCTTTAAACGCCAGCGCCAATTCATCTTCGTACAATATGTCCGCTGGAATTTCCTTGCTGATGATTTTGTCAAATATTGTTTCTGCCATAACTCACTTCCCTTACCAATTAGGTGATTACCAATTATGTTAGCGGTGTTAAAACATTTGCCTGCGAACATAATTAAAAATTAAGTGCTATTGTGCGGCGCAGGGGCATCTCATGCGAATAGCACCCTCATACGAAGCCCCCTCATACGAAGCCCCCTCATACGAAGGACAACGCCCTTTTTCTTTACTTAAGCGAAAACAAACCACAGTAGTATTACGCCCAACGCCAAGCGATAGATAACAAAAGGCAGCATGCCGATACGCGATATCCAGCTTAGGAACAAATAGATACAAAGGTAGGCGCTTACGAATGAAAACGCCGCGCCATAAAGCAACGCATACCAGTCTACCGCTTCGTTGGCACTAAGCAGGTCGAGAGTGGCCAAAAGCCCCGCGCCTAAAATAACTGGAATAGACAGCAAAAAGGAAAAGCGTGCACACGCTTCGCGCTTAAGGCCTAACATCAAACCTGCGGTCATCGTAATACCTGAGCGAGATGTACCAGGAATGAGTGCCAATACTTGGGCTAACCCGATATAGATGGCTTGCTTAAGTGTCAGTCCTTCTAACTCTTGTTCGCGTTTTGCAGTGGCATCGGCGTACCATAGCAGCAAACCAAAAATAATAGTGGTACCCGCTATTACTAGCGCCGTACGTGCGTTTTCTTCTATCCAGCCTTTCATTAAAAAGCCAATAATAACCGCTGGAATAGTTGCCACAATAACGTACCAAGCAAGCTTACTGTCGGTAGATTGTTGCTTGCTAAACCCTTGTGTTACCCAAGCTACGGTCATCTGAGCGATTTCTTGACGAAAATAGATCATAACCGCAAGCAGGCTTCCCACATGAACGGCGACATCAAACGCTAAGCCCTGACTTACCCAACCAAAAAGTTCAGCGGGCAACAACAAGTGTCCAGAGCTACTGATAGGAAGAAATTCAGTAACGCCCTGAATAATTGCTAAAATAATAATTTCAAAAAGTGTCATTCCTTTGCTTAACTCCAAGTAAAGTCAATCGGCCATAATTGCTGTTTCTGTTTATCAAAGTTTTGCCACATTTTGGCATAGGTTTCTTGCGTTTCAGGGTGAATGTCGTTGGGAACAAGTTCAGCTAACGGCCAAAGCACAAACGCGTTGTAGCAAATCTCTTCGCGAGGTAAAACCACAGGGGTTGTGGTCACCTTACTATCATAGGTAAGCAAGTCGAGATCAAGGGTTCTGGCACAGAATTTTTTGTCTGTATGCACCCTGCCATTGTCTTTTTCAATGGCTTTAAGAATTGCGCACACTTCCTCAATACTTTTTGACGTCGTCGCACGGGCAGCAGCGTTATAAAAAGGGCTTCCATTGAAGCCCACCGCTTCGCTCTCGTAGACCGAAGACACTGCAACATCTGAGAAGTGCTGTTTCAGGGCAACTAAAGATTGCTTGGTGTAATGCTCACGTTCAATATTAGAGCCAATGCTGATTAAGATGGTGTGTTGTGACATTAATTGCGCTCTTTACGCATTTCAACAGCAACCGTTTGCGCATTGGGAAGGATATTAGGCTTAACAATTTTAAGCGTTATTGACGCAACGGTGAAATTATCAAGAACGGCGTCCATCACTTTATTACCTAGAGCTTCAAGTAGCTCAAATGTGCTTTCTTTGCCTACTTCTACAATACACTCTGCCACTTTTGCATAGTCTACAGTGTCTGCAACATCGTCGCTTTGCATCGCAGCGCTTAAATCAACATCAAGTGTTACATCAAGAAGTAGCTGGGTGGTTCTTACTCGCTCCCAATCATAAACACCAATCAGGGTGTCTACTTCAAGCCCTGTTATATAAATTTTTCCCATGGAATTTTTCATCTTGTACTGTTATCAAACCAGTTTATCGCCGTTTTTATTAGCCCTACTACTGGTCTTACTACTGCGCTTTCACCCACATATTGCTGGTAAACGGTGGTATATCGCGTTTGGATGGAGTAGCTTTACGCTTGTGTGGCACAACTATACCGCTGTATGACAACTGGGAGCAACCAAGGTTTCACAATTTAATGCGACTAAAGCCCATTGAACTTGCACACACCAAATTTAACGTAATAAAAGGCAATATTTTTAATAATTAGAATGACAAAATGATTTCGCTAACTCTTTTGATGATCGCTGTTGCCTATCTTTTCGGTTCACTTTCAAGTGCTGTGGTTATAAGCCAGCTGTTTGGTTTACCAGACCCACGAACCGCCGGCTCTAAAAACCCAGGTGCTACCAATGTGTATCGACTGGGCGGTCGTGTTCCAGCACTCCTCGTGCTTGTCATGGATATACTAAAAGGCACTATTCCCGTTTACGGCAGTTACTTTCTGGGCATAGAGCCAATCATGTTAGGCGTCATTGCTATTTTCGCGTGCTTGGGGCATATCTTTCCGCTCTATTTTGGTTTCAAAGGTGGAAAAGCCGTCGCCACTGCGTTTGGCGCTATGCTCCCTATAGGCCTCGATTTAGCAGGTTTGCTTATTTTGAGTTGGGTAGTAGTGGTGTTTCTTACGGGCTATTCTTCATTAGGCGCGCTTATCGCAGTATCTCTTGCGCCGTTATTTACATTTTTGATTAAGCCTTTATATACCGTGCCCGTGGCAATGCTTTCGCTGCTTATCATTCTACGCCACAAAGACAACATTGCCCGTCTTTTAGCGGGCAATGAAAGTAAAGTATGGGATAAGGGAAAAGTTAAAGAGTAAGCGCCTCTTCCAGCACATCTAACTTACCATCTATCGGCGTAACCGGCGCAATGCCAAGTATTTTGGCCAACGCAGGATAAACCTCCAGGTTGCTAAACACAGGTAGGGTGGTATTCGTTTTAAACGCAGGTCCTACTGCTACAAACGTCGCCCCCATATCAGGCAGCGTGTTCATGTAGCCATGCCCACCTTTACTAATATGCATGCTGTTGGCGTTTTTAAAGCGTGCTGGCGGGGCTATCTCAATAATAATATCGCCGGCTCTATTTCCCACTTCCATATGTCGCTCAGCGCGCTGGGTATCGTTAAGCACAATGTAACGGTTTTCGGCTATATGGGTAAGACGTTCTGTTTCTTCGGTGATTTGTTTATCGTTCACGCCCGCTTTGGCGTAAAGATGAACTTGCGCTCCCTCATTTTCAATAATGAAGCTATCAGGTATAGATAAAGACTCAACTTCTATAAGCTGACTTTCATCAATGGGTGTCATGCCGTGATCCGACACCACTACCAAGTTTACCGGCAAATCTAATGCGTTAATGCGTTCATAAAGTTGACCAATAAGCGCATCCACTTCCTGCACCGCATCATTGGTTTTGTCGGCAAAAGGTCCTTCATCATGTCCAACCGAATCGGTAAGCGAGAAATAACCCGCAATAAAGCGAGGGCGCGACACCTCAGGCAGTTTCAACCAAGTTATAATTTGATCTACCCGCTGCTGGTAATCGGCGTATTTAGAGTAGTGATAGAAGTAGCTAGGCAAGGTACCTGATATGCGTGAATCAGACTCTGGCCAGAAGAAGGTAGCTGCCTTCATGCCATGATATTCCACTAAGTTCCATAGCGGCGTTGCCGTAATCCACGTGCTGTCCATGCCGCCGTAACCCAGCTTGTACTGCGCGTAGCCTTCTTTCGTTGGGCGAGACTTATCAAAAAATCGATTGTTCACGATGCCGTGGTGTTTCGGTAATAACCCAGTGATAAGTGAAATATGGTTGGGAAAGGTATTTGAAGGATAAACAGGGGTCATAGACGACGCTCTTACCCCTTTCTTTGCAATAGCACCAAGGTGTTGCGCGTTGTGTAATTCGATATAGTCGTGGCGAAATCCATCAAGAGAAATGAGCACGACATACTGATCTTGCTGCTCTTGCTTCAGGCCTTTTACAAGGTCATTCAAGGGTGCTTTGCTTGATGCAAATGCATTGGACGCAGTGAGCGCTGCAAAGGTAAGCGAAATAAATAACGACAATGCTAAATAGAATAGCAGTGCATTTTGTTTTGTTCCGTCTGTTGCTAAGCGCATGGTGTTTAACGTCCTTACTCAATGTTCATTTTAGTAAAACAAAAGGCAATGGAATGCGCTCCCATTGCCTTTTATTTATGCTTTTTTGTTTTACCTGCTTGCTATGCTCAATATTTCCCCAGTGAACTTAGGGAAGACATAGTAGCGTTTACAACGAGGTGTGGCGCCTAATTACCGGTTTTTTATGAATACCTAAATCGCCGATAAAGTATCAAGGGGCCAGCGCGGCTTGGCTTGTGAAGACAAGGCCAAGGTTTCCCCTGCTTTCAAACGCTGCATGCCCGCATAGGCAATCATGGCACCATTGTCTGTACAATACGCTAAGCTAGGATAAAACACCTCACCTTTTAGCTCTTGCATCAGGGCTTTCATCTCACTGCGCAACATCGTATTTGCACTTACGCCGCCAGCAATAACCAAACGCTTCATGCCAGTCTGCTTTAATGCTCGCTTACATTTTATAATAAGCGTATCAACTACTGCTTCTTGAAACGCGTAGGCAATATTCGCTTTTATTTGCTCAGCATCACCACCGGTTAGGTCAGCATCGCGAATGGTGTTCGCCGCAAAGGTCTTTAAACCACTGAAACTGAAATCTAGTCCTGGTCTGTCGGTCATCGGGCGAGGAAACTTATAGTGTCCCGCTTCTCCCTTTTCAGCCAATCTTGCTAAAAGAGGGCCGCCTGGGTAATCAAGGCCAAGTAACTTGGCGGTTTTATCAAAGGCTTCACCAGCGGCATCATCAATAGACTCACCAAGTACTTCATATTGACCAATGCCTTCGACTTTAACTAGCATTGAGTGGCCACCTGAAACCAATAAAGCAACGAAAGGAAATTCAGGTGCGTCGTCTTCAAGCATAGGCGCTAATAAATGCCCTTCCATATGATGAACGCCCACTGCTGGCACATTCCACGCGTAGGCCAATGAACGCCCGACAGACGAACCCACTAACAATGCGCCCACTAAACCGGGGCCTTGGGTAAAAGCAACGCCGTCGATCTCTGATGGTTGGGTGTTAGCGTCTTCCATAGCCTTTTCAATTAAAGGAATGATCTTTCTCACGTGGTCCCGTGACGCAAGTTCAGGCACAACACCACCGTAGTCTGCGTGCAGCTTTACTTGGCTATATAGTTCGTGCGACAGCAACCCTTTTTCATCGTCGTAAACGGCGATGCCAGTTTCGTCACAAGATGTTTCTATTCCTAAAATACGCATGGGGAGTAACCCTTTTACTACTAACTTCAATGCTTCGTTTTTGGATTTGCTGTCGTCTTTTTATCACAACACGTGTTCACACAATTGTTGAGAGCCATAATGACTAAGCAAATATCAAAAACTGAGAAAATAATTCTGGCGATCTGATGCGATCATCTTTATGATCCCGCCGCGATCATAACACTACCCTAGTCAGGATCATCTGATTCCACACTTTTGATCACCATTTTTCAAAAGGGAATTAAGCAAGAGAACATTCTGAAAAGGGCGCTTATACAAGCCGAGTTAAACAACACGGTGCTTAACGAGCGCAGAGTTTACCTTTAATCCTGCATTCATGGAATGCCAGTGAACAGGTAAATGAACGGTAAATGCACAATATTGGCTATTTTTTGGCAATTCATCCTTTACTTTCTCTGTAGATATGATTAGAATTTCGCACCATTTTTAACCCGGGTGGCCTTTTTAGCGCACAATTTTACCCGGATTTACACAGTAAAAGTTTTGAGGTGAGTGTTTAATGCCTATCGTTAAAGTTAGAGAAAACGAGCCGTTTGATGTGGCGCTGCGTCGTTTTAAGCGTTCTTGTGAAAAAGCAGGTGTTCTTTCTGAAGTTCGTCGTCGTGAATTCTTCGAAAAGCCAACTTGGGAACGCAAGCGCAAGAAAGCTGCCGCTAAGAAGCGTCATCTTAAGAAGCTAGCTCGTGAAAACGCACGTCGCGTAAAACTCTACTAATATAGGGTTAAGTAACGAGTCTGAAAGGTGTTGCAATTGCAGCACCTTTCGCGTTTCTGGGCCTCTATTTTTTGGCCTTATTCTTATCGACTCCATTTTTTCCTTTTCAAATGGTTGCATTTGATTTTCAACCTGGGGCTTAATAATACCAGTCCGCATAGATGATTATCCACTCAGCGAGATTTAAAATGTTCGTAATCGCGGCGTGTTACCGCAGGTATAGTGGTTCTACATCAAGGTGACACAACAAAGAGTACGGACATTTTAAACTCGCCCTTCGGGAAGGTCTGGCAAGCTTCCTAGCTTCATTCTGGGAATTTGAAAGGGAACAACCATTCCTGCATTCCCACGCTTCGCTAGGAAACTTGCCAGCGCCTTCTGAGTGGGCAATGATCTATGCGGATTGGTATAAACTCTACTAATAAAAAATCAGGAAACATCATGGCACTAATTGATGATTTAAAAGCAGCGCAAAAAGATGCGATGCGTGCAAAAGAAAAAGTACGTCTTGGTACTATTCGCATGGCAATGGCTGCCATTAAACAAAAAGAAATCGATGAACAAATTACGCTAGACGACAGCGCAATCTTAGCGGTACTGACCAAAATGGTTAAGCAGCGCCAAGACGCCGCCGCGCAATACGACGCAGCCAATCGCGACGACCTAGCTAGCAAAGAGCGTGAAGAAATCACTTACATTGAAGATTTCTTACCTCAGCCTTTGACTGACGATGAGCTAAATGCACTTATCGACGAAACCATGGCTGCGACCGGAGCATCGGGTATGCAGGATATGGGTAAAGTCATGGGCGCCTTGAAACCTAAGGTTCAAGGCCGCACCGACATGGGTGCTTTGAGTGCAAAAATTAAGGCGCGTTTGAACGCTTAAACTCTGCCCTTTCGTAAAAGAGAAGCGTGTAGAAGGTGTGCATTGTCACACCTTCATTGTTCTCATTTTTACACTTCCCTGTTAAAGTAGATTACTGTTTTCATAATGTTGTAGCCTGTCGCTTGAAGCGCAGTTACGACTTGTGCTTTTCTCATTCTTTTTGAACTGAATCTTTTTTAACTAACCCTTTTTGAAAGTACCCTCATGGCTGGAAAGATACCTCGCGATTTTATAGACGACCTGCTGTCACGTACCGATGTGGTAGAAGTAGTAGATAGCCGAGTTAAACTTAAAAAAGCAGGTAAAAACTACCAAGCGTGCTGCCCTTTTCATAACGAAAAGTCGCCATCTTTCACTGTTAGTCAAGACAAACAGTTTTACCACTGTTTCGGCTGTGGCGCTCACGGTAACGCTATCTCGTTTATTATGGAGTTCGACCGCTTAGAATTTGTCGAGGCCATTGAAGAGCTAGCGCGCTATCACGGGCTTGAAGTCCCCCGTGAAAAGGGCAGTCGCCCTGCCATGAGCGAAGAGAAAAAGCAGCAACAGCAAGACGATTATGCAGTCATGGAGCAAGTTGCGCGGTTCTTCCAGCACCAGTTACGTCAAAATGGTAATAGCAAAAAAGCCATCGACTACTTGAAAAACCGTGGATTAAGCGGCGATATCGTTAAGCAATGGGAAATTGGCTACGCACCAGACAGTTGGGACGCGTTGCTAAATACCTTTGGCAAAGATCCACAGCGCATCAAGCAACTGGTCGACTTAAAACTGGTCAATAAAAACGACCAAGGGCGTACCTACGACTTCTTCCGCGACCGCATTATGTTTCCTATCAGGGACAAACGGGGTCGTGTGGTGGGTTTCGGCGGCCGAGTATTAGATGACGGCGGCCCTAAATACTTAAACTCACCAGAAACCCGCATTTTCCACAAAGGCAGTGAGCTCTTTGGCTTTTATTCTGCCAGACAAAAAAATCGTAGCCTGGATACCGTCGTTATTGTAGAAGGCTATATGGACGTGGTGGCGCTAAGTCAATTCGACATTAATATTGCTACTGCTGCGCTAGGTACAGCTACCACACCTGAACATATTCAAATGCTGGTTCGCGCTACGTCTCACATTGTATGCTGTTATGACGGTGACCGCGCAGGGCGTGAAGCTGCATGGCGCGCGTTAGAAAACGCCCTACCCGCATTAAAAGACGGCGTGCGTATTTCGTTTTTATTCCTACCCGATGGCGAAGACCCTGACACTATGGTGCGTCAGGTGGGGAAAGAAGCGTTTATGGAGATGCTAAATGACGCTATGCCGTTATCCCGCTTCTTCTTTGAGAACTTATTAAAAACTCACAACGTGGGTACGCCTGAAGGCAAGATTGCCCTTAAAAAAGCGGCAATGCCACTTATCGAAAGTACGCTTGGTGATGATCAAAAACAAATGTTGCTGGAAGAGCTGGCCAAGCACACCGGTGAGTTTGACCGATTTAAGCTTCAGCAGGATATCACCAAAGCCAATCAAGGTACGAAGCAGGCTTACTCGCCGAATCGCAACCAAGTGAATAAGCCTAAGCTATCGCCACTTCGCATGTTAATTCGTTTACTGTTAGATAAACCTGAACTAGCTACCCTCTGTGAAGATGTCCAAATTGATATATTCGTAGGTAGCAACGCTGCTGGCATGGATTTATTACGCGATGTGCATCGCTATTGCGTAAGTCACCCTCAAGCAAAAACCGCGCAGCTTGTTGAAAATTTCCGCGACCATCCCCATTCTTCTACTATCGCGAAATTATTGTTACAAGAACACTTGGTTAAAGACGAGGATGCTGAACGGGTTTATAACGACAGCTTCGCTCGCTTACTGGACGGGCATTTCGATAGCCGCATTGAAACCTTAATTTCACGCTCGCGGGTTCAGCCGCTAACTCAAGCGGAAAAACAGGAACTGAATCTGCTTATGAGGGAAAGACAGAAGAGTTAACCTTGGGCAAACTGACCTAGAGGTTAGCCTGTTCTTCTGTAGGCTTTTGCACAAGGCTTTTTTAAACACTTATGTTGGTGAGATTAAGTTTACAAGATTAGTTTAGCTAGAATACGCGCTGTCTGGAATACGCGCTGTAAGTATGCGCTGTTTTATAGCTTAAAAACACTGGCTAAAAAATCGGCCATCAATCTGGTAAAACCACCGTTTATTCTGCTATACTGGCTAATTCGCTGTGGGCACAGATAAACGTGTCTCATTCACTATAAAGTGAACAAAAATACAGCAGCACGAGTAGCAAAGATATAGCCGAACATAACGGGCAGATCCGAACCCGAGCAGATGTGCATCGCAACATAATGGTTTAGACCAGCGTGGCATCGAGCATTAACGGCCTTGATACAAAAGCAGTACTACAGCAGAACGGGGAACATACCTAGACGTATGTTGTCTTTTCTATTGCAAACTAATTGAATGTGAGAAGTGTAGGTTATATGGCGCAAAGCAAGCAGTCTCAGATTAAACTCCTGATTGCAAAAGGTAAAGAGCAAGGTTACTTAACCTTTGCAGAAGTAAACGACCACCTGCCGCAAGATATTGTCGATTCTGATCAAATCGAAGACATAATCCGCATGATTAACGACATGGGAATTCAAGTTTCTGAATCAGCTCCTGATGCAGACGAACTTCTCATGCAAGAAGCGAATGCTGATGAAGATGCTGCAGAAGCGGCAGCTCAGGCACTAGCTACTGTAGAAAGTGAAATTGGCCGTACGACCGACCCAGTTCGCATGTACATGCGTGAAATGGGTACGGTTGAACTTCTTACTCGTGAAGGCGAAATTGAAATCGCTAAACGAATTGAAGATGGTATCAACCAGGTACAATGTTCAGTTGCTGAATACCCAGAAGCTATCACTTATCTATTAGACCAGTGGGATCTTTACGAAGCAGAAGAAATTCGCTTGAGCGACATCATCTCTGGCTTTGTTGATCCTAACGATGAGCAAGACCTTGCTCCAACGGCTACTCACGTTGGTTCTGAATTATCTGAAGAAGAGTTAGATGATGAAGACGACGATGAAGATGATGACGATAGCGACGAAGACGATAGCGGTGTTGACCCAGAGTTAGCCCGTGAGCGTTTCACTGAGCTTCGTGAGCAATACCTTAAAACTCGTGAAGTTATCGAGAAGAAAGGCCGTGCTCATGCTGACTCTCGCACGCAGATCAATGCATTAAGCGATGTTTTCAAAGAATTCCGCTTAGTTCCAAAACAGTTCGATCGCATGGTTAAGAACATGCGTGAGATGATGGACAAAGTGCGTATTCAAGAGCGTCTAGTAATGAAGTTCTGCGTGGTTAACGCGAAAATGCCGAAGAAAGACTTCATCAAAGCATTTGCGGGCAACGAAACGTCTAATGCATGGTTACATGAAGCAGTTAAATCAGGTGCACCATACGCCGCTGATCTTGCTGTAAATCAGGAAGAAATTGAGCGCTGTATTAGCAAGATGAACCAAGTTGAACAGGAAACTGGCTTGGTGATCGCAGATATCAAAGACATCAACCGTCGCATGTCAATCGGTGAAGCGAAAGCACGCCGCGCGAAGAAAGAAATGGTTGAAGCTAACTTACGTCTTGTTATCTCAATTGCTAAGAAGTACACCAACCGTGGTCTTCAATTCCTAGACCTTATTCAAGAAGGTAACATTGGTCTAATGAAGGCGGTGGATAAGTTCGAATACCGTCGTGGTTATAAGTTCTCAACTTATGCAACGTGGTGGATTCGTCAGGCGATTACTCGCTCTATTGCTGACCAGGCGCGTACTATCCGTATCCCTGTTCACATGATTGAGACGATCAACAAGCTTAACCGTATCTCTCGCCAAATGCTTCAGGAAATGGGTCGTGAGCCTACTCCTGAAGAGTTGTCAGAGCGCATGTTAATGCCTGAAGACAAAATTCGTAAGGTACTTAAAATTGCTAAAGAGCCAATCTCGATGGAAACCCCTATCGGTGATGATGAAGATTCACATCTTGGCGACTTTATCGAGGACAGCACGATTATTCAGCCCCTCGACTCAGCAACTGGCGGTAGCTTGAAAGATGCAACGCAGGAAGTACTAGCAGGCCTAACAGCCCGTGAAGCAAAAGTACTTCGTATGCGCTTCGGTATCGACATGAATACTGACCACACCCTTGAAGAAGTAGGCAAGCAGTTTGACGTAACCCGTGAGCGTATTCGTCAAATTGAAGCGAAAGCACTTCGCAAACTTCGCCACCCTAGCCGTTCTGAGCAGCTACGCAGCTTCTTAGACGAATAGAAAAAGCATTGCTTAGACTAAAAATCCCCAGCCTTGGCTGGGGATTTTTTTATGCCTTCGTTTTATTCTATACCCCGTTAACTTGCGCGGCACGACTTGTTGTTTATGTTTATTGCGCCCACAAAAAAGCCTCCTTTCGGAGGCTCTTAATAGCTTTTGACAAACTAGTGCGTGTTACACTCTGAATTGCTTCGCAATTGACTCAAGGTGCTGCGCCAGGTCAGCAAGCTCATTACACATGCTGCCTAATTCACCTGAACGGCTCGCCGTTTGCTCGGTACGCTCATGAATTTCATCAACGTGACGAACTATGTCAACCGCTACAGTGCGCTGGTCTTCGGTATTGTGCGCAATTTGCTCGTTCATTTGATTGATGCGCCCAATAGTACTGGTAATGGTTTCTAGACTGCTTCCCGCTTTATTAGCCGTCTCTACACTGCTAGTTGCTTGTTCAGTACCACGAGACATTACCTCTACCGCTGAGTGAGCAGCATTTTGAAGCTGTTCAATAGTACTTTGAATTTCTTCCGTAGACTGCTGTGTGCGCGATGCTAGCGTTCTTACTTCATCAGCTACCACTGCAAAGCCTCGACCTTGTTCACCCGCCCTAGCTGCCTCGATAGCGGCGTTAAGCGCTAATAAGTTAGTTTGCTCTGCAATGCCTTTAATCACATCCAGCACCGAGCCAACTTTATTAGAATCAGACTCTAAACGAGCTATAACGTCAGCGGTTTCGCGTACGTTCTCAGCAAGCTGCTGAATACTGGTAACGGTTTGCTGTACGATTTGACGTCCTTCACTGGCCGCTGTTGTCGCTTCGTTAGCGTCGCTTGCCGCCTGCGCTGCGCTATGTGCAACACCGTCAACAGAGCCACTCATCGTATCTACCGCACGCTTAGCATTGGTTGCAGACTTTTGCTGTACATCAATGGTGCGCTGGGTTTCTTCCGTTACACCGCGTAAGTTCTGCGCTAGGTTTGATAGCGGTAAACTCGCTTCTACCACATCACGCACTACGCCTTGCAGCTTGTCCATGAATTGGTTGAACCAATACACCAACTCGCCAATTTCATCTTCGCTTTTGGTTTCTATGCGAACCGTCAGGTCACCGTTTTCTTGAGCAATATCTTTAAGGGAACGAACCACGTCATCAATACTTTGCTTTATGCCGCGAACAATAGGTACCGCTGTTCCAAACAGCAATATAGTCACAACCACGGCTAAAATGACGCCTGTGCTAATTAACGAGGTATTGGCACTGTCTGTGTTTTTAAATGCTTCTTCAAATGCCGCCTGTTGAGCATCACGAAATTGAGACATCGCAGCGATGGCACCATCGTATGACTGATTCATTTGGGCTGAGAGTTCGCCTAGACGACTGAAGTCGGCAGTGCCGTTGACCATAGACTGTGATACGTCGTAGGCAACATCGAAATAATTATCAAAGCCTGAGGAGATGCGAGAAATTTCACTACGAAACTCAGGGCTAATAGAAGCAATTTGGTTTAAGCCGCTTTTTGCTTCTTCGGCGAGCTCTTGCGCCATAGTAAGGGTGTCTTGATCACCAGTGGTCACTGCGCTCGCAAGGGTATCGCGAACCTTTTGCATATCAACTAAGGTCGATGCTGATAGTTGAAGGGCAGGAAATTGAACTTTCTGAACTTTTTCTAGCGTTGCACCATTATTGAGTGCGGTATAGACAGTGATAAGCAAGTAAATAATAAAACTTAGCGCTGCGATCCCCGGTATGAGGAAAATCTTTGTCGCAATTGGCATTTTTTTTAGAAAGTTCATCAGCTATCCCACTGTTTTTTATAATTGCTTAACTACGTTTCAGTTTTACCTGAAAAAACATCATAACTAATTTATCTACCCAATAGCTAAAATCTTTAATGAAATTATGGCCTCGCACCAAAATACAAGGCCATAACGAGTAGTTAGAACGTATAGTTTACGCCTACTTTGAGCAGTGTTGCATCATTTAGATCGTTTAGATCATCTGAATACCAAGTTACGTCAGTTTTAAGTGCAAAACCTGGCTCAACGTCGTAACGAAGACCAACAGTAACTGCAGATACATCTAGCTCCTGTTGAGCAGCAATACCTGCCGCAGTTTGGTAAATACCCGGCGAGCCATTTGCGCCGTTCCACGTAGCATCAACCACGGCATCACCTGTCGCAATCGTAGCAGGCAATGCAGCAATTAAACCTAGCTGAGTACCATTATCCGCTTCTTCAACTTCGTAAGTAATATGTGGTGTAAACTTGCCAAAGCGCATACCCGCCGTAACGTACCATGCTTTATTATCGGCAATAACAGAGCCATCAACTTCTGTTTGGGTAAATTCTGCACCCACAAACCAATCGTACTTATCGATATCAACAGCAACTTCAAAGAAGGTACCTGTATCTTCGTTAACACTCAGGCCTTCAGCGGCTAAAGACGCCGCAGGAATAAAGGCACCATATTGATTTAAACCACCAACAAATGTGTCAAAGTCAGCATTCGCAGCACTTGTTTTACCACGTGCTAGCAAAGTACGCGCACTGAACCAATCACGTGTTGCTTCAAATGAAACAGCGACCACGTTTTCCAACTCTAACGCAGCAGGCGTTCCTGAAATGGTGGTATCAGCCTCAACACGACCAACGGTAAACTGTGCACCATATTCCCAGTCACCTGAGTAGTTCATGTAGTCAACACGAACACCGTCAATGTTGTTGAAGTCAATGCCGTATACAGCATCTGGTGGTGTTAGCCAGTGATACGAGTAACCGATATCTAATGAAGCAGAGTACTTAAATAAAGGCATGCGCAGACGGCCTGCACTGATGTTGAAGTTGTTGTTCAACATATAGGTCATGTACGCCCATTCAAAATCGGCGTCGTAATCTTCACTACCACGGCCAACTAGCTGGGCGGTCGCAGAGAGCTTATCGCTAACATCACCACGAACCTGAAGGCCAAATACACTTGCAGGGTCGAAGTTAAAGTCGCTGTCGTAATCGTACACTGACTCGTCATCGTCTAGTGTCATACCACCAATAAGGTTTGCAAAGCCGTTGATTTGAATATCAGCCAGTGCCGGAGTAGCTAACAGGCCAGCCATAGATAAGATAGCAAGTTTGGTTTTCATGCGTGTTCCTTAAATTCTTTGTATAAACGGTCAGTTAAAAGGTAGCGACTACTCGTACGCTGTCGTTAACAGCGCCAGCGTCGACGTAACCAATTGCGCCAGGGTTTCCTGCTACTGCAGATACAACTTCTGCATCGCTACCCAGAGCTTTTGGTGGTTGACCTTTACCGGTAAATACTAGTTTTGACCAAAACGCAGTTAATTGTGCTGCGGTTTTGTTCAATACCTTGCCGTTAAATTCATCAGTGGCAGATTGGCCTTCAGCTAACGCAAGTGGCTCGGCTTGCGTACCGCTTGGAAACGCCTTTGCTTTATTTAGAAATAAACGGCTAATACTATCTTTATCGAGGGTGTCAGCGTTACTTGGATGAACAATAACTGCTACATCGGCAAAAGCTACGTTACAGCACAATCCTGCTGCAAGTATCCATTTCTTCATGATATGTCCTCTAGAGTCTGTTGAATGCTTGCTCTTCGCTTTTAACTTTCTTGCTAACCCGTTTGCACGGAAAGTGGAGCTTTTAAACGGCTTGAGACAAACATGTGCGTGTGTGCTCATACTCATACAACGGGGTAAGTATTGGTCACAATTGCCATATTCGCCAATTTGAGCGTGAAAATTTTAGCGTCTAAAAATTAATGACTTATACAAGCGTTTGATTTTGGCGCGAAGTGTAGATGAAGTTGTAAGTTAAGCAACTATACAAATGTCTAATACATACCTTTATGCATTATGGCTACAAATAAGAATTAATGATGAGAACAATAAAAAGCAAATTATTTTATCTTATTCAGTAGGTTAAGGGATTTCACCACAAAACGTTTAGTGATAAGCGATGATATTTACGTATATAAAAACATACGCAAAAGATAATCCTTACAGCCCCTTCCTGTATATTTTTGAATCAGCCCTTGTTGAGCATGTATTGAAGAAAATAAAGGATAAGCGGGGCTTGTACCCCGCTAATGGTTACGATTCGCCTTTTTTATAAGGAATCGACTGCTCCAGCTTCTCTATCTCCATTGTTCGTTGAAGTGGAGAACCGGTGTTTCTTGCCAGCCAACTATAAGCGGTGGGAACAACATAAAGTGTCATGAAGGCAGAAACGAGAACACCAGAGAAAATGACCATGCCTATAACCATTCTGCTTTCTGCTCCTGGTCCAGACGCGAGTACAAGTGGTAAGGAGCTAAATACCGTAGTGAAGCCCGTCATTACGATAGGACGTAGGCGCTGCGCGGCTGCGCGTTTAAGCGCATATTCAAACTCCATACCGGCATCCCGTAGTTGGTTTGCAAACTCGACAATAAGAATACCGTTTTTTGCGGCAAGTCCAATTAGCATAACCAAACCGATTTGACTGTATATATTGATTGTCATATCGCTAAAGAATAGCCCGATATAGGCTCCAACAAGCGCCAACGGCACGGTCAGCATGATGACTAACGGGTGCACCCAGCTTTCAAATTGCGCAGCCAATATTAAATAAGTGACAGCGAGTGCCAGCATAAATACATATACAAATGAATTACCCGCTTCCTGATACAGCTGTGACTCGCCTTTGTAATCTATTGATACATTGTCAGGCAGTTCTGTACTTACAATGTTTTCTAAATATTCAAGTGCCTGCCCTAGCGTATAACCGTCCGCCAAGTTGGCAGAAATAGTGACAGCACGCATTCTGTTGTAGCGGTTTAACTGTGCTGACGTGGCTTGCTCTTCAAACGTGAGTAAATTGTCCATAGGAATGAGCTCGCCAGTACGGGATGAACGCACGTACAAATTTTCTATGCTGTTAGGGCTTCGAAAATCTTCCTCTATACCTTCCATGATGACATCGTATTCTTCGCCCCTATCAAGGAATGTTGACACCCTACGCTGACCCAGCATCACTTCCAGTGTGCCGCCAATATCACTAATTGATACCCCAAGATCAGCGGCCCTGTCGCGGTTAATATTCACCAATAGCTGTGGTGAGGTTTCTTTATAATCGGAGTCTAGTCTAATGAGTCTTGGGTTCTGCGCTGCCTTTTGTAGAACAATGTCTCGCCATTCAACCAGATTTTCGTAGGTATCGCCTTGTAAGACGAACTGAACAGGACGGCCGAGGCCTCCTCCAGAAATCCCGCTGCGCATGATGGCAAAAGCACGAACGTCAGGCACGCTGTTGAGTTTGGTGCTGATTTCATCCATGAGCGAAAATGTACTGAAATCTCGCTCATCCCAGTCTGCAGACCCCACAATTGCGATACCCGCATTACCGCCGAAACCAGGTGTTCTAACCAAAAGGCGATTGATTTTCCCACTCTCGCGGTAAGGCATTAAGATACTTTCAATCTTTTCGAGATTCTTTGCGTTACTTTCGAAACTAGCCCCTTCCTGCGCGTTCATCAAAATGAAGAAATTGCCTCTGTCTTCTTTGGGAACGAACTCGCTAGGCACTTTTTCAGAAAGCTGTACCAATGCAACGATAGCAATAGCAAGCATAAGCAGCATCAAAATAGGCTGATGCAACGTTTTACCTAGCGTATTGAAGTAGCCGTTCTCTAGTTTAGAGAACTGCTTGTCCATCCAACTTCCAAAGCCAGACGACCGCGTTCTTTTTTTAAGGATTTTCGACGCCATCATGGGCGACAACGTAAGTGCGGTAAAGCTTGAAAACGCTACCGCAGCAGCTATGGCCAATGCGAACTCCGTAAATAGCCTTCCAATGTTGCCCTCAAGGAAAACCAACGGTACAAACACAGAAATAAGCACCAGCGTTGTTGCAATAACCGCAAACCCAACTTCTTTAGCGCCGCGGTAGGCGGCCAAAATAGGTGGTTCGCCCATTTCTATGCGTCGGTAGATGTTCTCAAGCACAACTATGGCGTCATCCACCACCAAACCGATGGCTAGCACCATAGCAAGCAGGGTAAGAAGGTTGATCGAAAACCCCAGTGCATACATCACGATAAAAGCGGCAATAATAGAAACGGGTACGGTAACTGCCGGAATCAACGTGGCGCGAATATTACCTAGGAAAAGGTAAATAACGATCACCACCATAAGCATCGCTATACCTAAAGTCTCATATACTTCATCAATCGACGCCTCAATAAATACCGACGAATCATAGCTGGGTACAATAAAAATATTATCAGGAAGGGTGGCTTCAATTCTTTCAATTTGCGCTTTCGCTGCACGGGCAACGTCTAAGGTGTTGGCTTTGGACTGCTTAATAATACCGAGTCCAATCATATTGACGCCATCACCACGAAACTCGGTTTCGTCATCTTCTGCGGTTAATTCAACATGGGCTATTTCGCCAAGCCGCACAAGATAGCCGTTGTCGCCTATCGCAACCGTCAGCGCGGCAAAGTCGTCAGGTGTAAGAAAGGTTCGCGCAACCCGTACTTCAAAGTTACGGTCAGTACTTTCCACTTCCCCCGCCGGCAATTCCACATTCTCGGCGCGAATGACTTGCTCTACATCGTTTACCGTAATACCTCTTGCCGCCATTGCATTGCGGTCTAGGAACACTTTCATGGCATAGCGCCTGCCTCCCCCAATTTGAACTCGGGCGACACCATCGACAATTGAAAGCCTATCCACTAATACGCGCTCGGCGTAGTCAGTTAGCTCCATGGTATTTAGGTTTGTGCTTCGCAGGTTGTACCATACCACGGCGCTTTCATCGGAATTTGCTTTAGACACCTCTGGAGGATCAGCTTGGTCAGGCAAGTTATTGAGTGCGCGACTTACTCGCTCGCGCACGTCATTCGCGGCAGCATCAATGTCGCGAGAGAGCTTAAATTCAATGGTAATGTCTGAACGACCATTACGAGAGGTCGAGGTAACGTTTTTTATCCCCTCAATACCCGATATTCTATCTTCCAATAGCTGGGTGATCCGAGTCTCAACAATATTAGCCGATGCCCCTGTATAGGTCGTACTCACCGATACAATCGGTGGGTCGATATCAGGGTATTCACGCAAACTCAACATGGTAAAAGCGACAATACCGAAAATGATCAGCAGTAAATTGATAACCGTTGCGAAAACAGGGCGCTTTACGGAAACGTCTGACAATAACATGACGATATGCTCCCTTAGCGGTTTAACACATTAACCGGAGATTGGTCGCGTACCCGAAGCGTGCCTTCGGTAATGACCTCATCGCCTTCGTTTAACCCACTAACAATTTGTACCAGCCCGGGACGACGCTCACCAATTACCACTTCGGTTTGATGTGCAACGTTATCTTTAACGACATACACATACTGCTTGTCTTGAACGGGAACCAGCGCCTTTTCCGGCAATACCAAAGTATTCAGCACGCGCTTTTCAACAATTACGGTAAGCAGCATACCTGGGCGTAGACGATTATCTTGGTTGTCTATCGTTGCACGTACCCGAATGGAGCGGCTAATCGGGTCAAGGCGCGTATCAATGTTAGAGATTTTCCCTGTAAACTCTTCTCCGGGGTAAGCCACCGAGGATGCACTTAATGCCTGCCCTTTAGCCACGCTTGCAAGATGGTTTTCAGCGATACTGAAATCGACCTTAATTAGACTGATGTCATCTAAAGTCGTGATAGTGTCACCAGGTTGCACCAAAGAGCCGATACTGATTTCGCGATTACCAAGTAGTCCGCTAAATGGCGCGCGTATCTGCAAGTCGTTTAGCTGAGCTAGCGCAATATCTAGCTGAGCTTGTAAGGCTTTAACCCGTGCTTGCTGCTCGTCAAGAAGTTGTTCAGAGGTAGCGTTTGACTGACGCAAGTCAGAAATTCGCGTGAACTGGCGTTTGGCCTCATCAATATTCGCCTTAAGTTCCTCTACCCTGGCGCGTTCTTCCGTATTGTTTAGCTGAACCAGTAACTCGCCTTCGGTGGCTTTATCGCCGTCTTCAAAATTAATCGTTTTTACGGTATCGGTGACTTGTGCGGTAATATTCACCGACTCGTTGGCGGTAGCAGTACCTAATGACTCAATCGTAATGGGGAATGCCTGTGATGATACCAAGGCTGTTTTTACCGGCGTCGCCCGCACGCTACTATTACTCGCGCTCTCTTCTTCGGGCATATTCAAATACACTACAACACCTGCAAGTAGTACTACGCCAAGCAACAAAGGCGATAAAGATAATCGTGAAGACATAACCTTTCCTATAGGTAAAAAAGTATCCCATCACGTATTTTTCAAAACGTTTAGGATACTCAAGTACACAAAATCGGCTTACGATTCTTCGCAAGCGCCGCTATACGTTAAGATTGTGTACTGCGTTATTATTGTTAGTTGTGTTATTTTTGCGTAGAGTCTGTCATTTAATATTGATTATTTTTAAAACAATCACAAACAGCTTCTAGAGTATTTTACCCAAATCGATGGTCATCTTATTTCGCTTATCAGCTATATTCGCTGTTTTAACGCTTTTCGCATGTTCACAGTCTTCACCCAACGCGCCGGTTTGTCGCGTTTCCGATAGGCTTTTATCTCAACAAAACCAAGCTGGAGAAAACAGTCCAGCCCCTTTGATTGCTGCCGCGTGCCTAGTCAAAACAAATAATAAGGTACTGTTAGTAGAACACCGTCTTTCAGGTAAATTGGATTTTCCTGGTGGAGGGGTGCTTGAAAATGAATCGGTCGCCTGTACTGCACACAGAGAAACGTGGGAAGAAACTGGGTTCAATGTTGAAGTTACCCAATATTTATCCACCACATCTAATGGACTGGCTATATTTGGTTGTGATTTAGATGCTGGTATTGAGACCCTTCCAGACGCCTTCGATGCGCCTCCTTGGGCCAAATTAGAGATAAAAAAGCTCGTAAAAGCCGACCCCTTTACCCTTGACCACGACGCAATGCGTTTCGCTGACGATCTTATTCCCTTGCGCGATGGCTACACCCAATTCGATATAACGCAGCACTGACAAAGCATTGTTCATTGTTGCGGGTATTGGTAAATTGTCACCATGAAAAGAATAGGAGAAGTGGCTTGTTTTCACTGCCAACCTTAAGCCTTAAAGGCAAAGTATCTGAACAAGAATGGCAAACTCGTGTCGATTTAGCAGCATGCTATCGGTTAGTGGCAGATATGCGATGGGGCGACCTTATTTACACGCATATCTCAGCTAAGGTACCGGGCACTGATCATTACTTGGTTAACGCCTTTGGCCTGACGTTTGACGAGGTTACCGCCTCTAACCTGGTTAAGGTCGATTTAGAGGGTAACATCCTTGACGATACACCTTACGGCATCAACCCCGCTGGCTTCACCATTCACAGTGCTATCCACGAAGTGCGCCACGATGCCCAATGCGTTATTCACCTGCATACACTAGCCACAATCTCAGTCGCATCTGTTAAAGGCGGGCTTAAGCCCTGGAGCCAGTATTCAATGTTTTCGCTACCATCACTTTCTTATCACAGCTACGAAGGTTTAGCCGTTGATGATAGTGAAAAGAAACGTTTGCAGGACGATCTTGGCGACACTAATCACATGCTTTTGCCTAATCACGGCGGTCTAACCCTTGGCCCCACCGTTGGTGACGCCTTTATGCGCTTTTATGATTTGCAGCGTGCGTGCGAAATTCAACTTGCCCTGATGCAGTCTAATGAAGAGGTTATCGAGATACCGCAAAGCATTATTGATGGCATATACGCACAGGCTAATGTGGTTCACAGCGGCGAAACAGGCGGCCAAAAAGCATGGCCTGCCATGCTTCGCAAAGCTTACAAACTAGACCCGGGCTTCTGCGAATAATTTAGCTTAGCCAGCTAAACGCCAACTTATTTCAAACAGGAATTGTTTATACATTATGAAAGTCACCAAAGTAGAAATTTTTGATATCGAATGCCCTAAGCGCCCTCAGTGGAACCCGGTTTTCGTTCGCGTGTACACCGACGAAGGTATTACCGGTGTGGGCGAAGCAGGACTGGCTTATGATTGGGGTCACAGCGCCGCTGCACACATGATTAAAGAAATTGCCGAAGCCATGCTGATTGGCTTTAATCCTTTTCACACTGAACTGCTGTGGTCGAGAATGCTGCGCGAAGGCTTTTGGGGATTAGGCGGCGGCCCGGTTATTTATGCTGCGATGAGCGCTATTGATACTGCACTTTGGGACATTAAAGGCAAAGCGCTTGGCTTACCGGTTTACGAATTACTGGGTGGCAAAACTAATGGCAAGCTCCGTAGCTACGCTAGCCAGCTACAGTTTGATTGGGACAAAGAAGTGACCAAGCTTAACGACCCCGCTGACTATGCTCGCGCCACTGAAAAAGCACTTAAAGATGGTTACGATGCGGTTAAAGTTGACCCCATCGTTTACGATAAAGATGGCAACACCCATTTCGACAGAACCAAACTATTCACTAAGCCCGAGCTTAAACTTTTCAAAGCCCGTCTTCAGGCGATTAGAGACACAATGGGCGAAGATGGCGACATCATCTTTGAATGTCACAGCTTATTAGGTGCATCAACGGCTATCCAGCTGGGTGACATCGTTGAAGAAATTGACTGTCTATATTACGAAGAGCCAGTGAATTACCTTAACTCGAAGCTTCACGACAAAGTAGCGAAGAACGTGAATGTGCCTATTGCGGGCGGTGAGCGCTTGTACCACCGCTGGGATGTACGCCCTTACCTTGAAGACCAATCTATTGATGTACTTCAGCCTGACGTTGGCCTTTGTGGTGGTTTCACCGAAGCGAAAAAGGTGTGTGATTATGCCGACATTTACGATGTACGTATTCAGGCTCACGTTTGCGGAGGCCCTGTAGCGACAGCGGCAAGCCTGCATCTAGAAACGGCCATTCCAAACTTCTTAATTCACGAGCACCATACCTACGCTATTAAAGACTGGAACCGTGAACTTTGCATTCAAGATCCTCAGCCAGTAAACGGCTTCATTGAAGCGCCTGACACACCGGGAATTGGTATCGATCTAAACGATGAGGTGGTTTATCGCTCGCCGCACATGACGGTAACTGCGCTTAAATAAAGCTGAAACCCAACGGGTTTATTGAAGGCAATAAACCCTAGGCTAGTTCAGCAGCTCAACTAAGCTAGCTTTATGCGATGTCGTACCATCGCTTCGCATTTTCGTACAGCAGCGCCGCTTTTTGAGTTACAGAAAGCGGCGTTGTCATATCAATGAATCCATGCCAAAGCGCGGCATACGGCATTCGCCACTGACACAGCGGAAAGTTGCTGGCAAACATCATGTGATCTGTGCCAACGGTGTCCAGCAAGGTTTCAAAAATATAAGACGCACGCTGCCACAGCCAACGGCGATCTTGCATTTCTAATCCTGAGAACTTAAACACAACTTGCTGCGTTTCATTCAAGTCGCGAATACTCTGCCGCCATGTTTTAAACGCAAAGCTATTTACATCAATCGGCGCTATTGCGGCATGGTTTATAGCCACTTTTAGCGAGGGTGTTTGTTCTAGTACCGTTAGCAACGCATACACAGCATTGCTATCTGTAAGATTTAACTGCGCTTCAAAAGACAAGCCTTGCGACGCCATATGATGAAGCCCCCATTTAACTTTAGGGGTGCGTAAAAGTACTTTAGCATCGTCATCTAAAATGTGACGAAGCCCACGTATTGAGTGGTACTGCTTTAGCTTATCGATATGACTGCCAACATTATTTCCTGTTAAATCGATACACCCAACTGAACGGAATGGCAGCGTACAATGACGCTCCAAGAACGCAATTTCACGCCAGGGTCTTTCGTTATCGTAACCCGCTTCAATGTGAACAAAACCGCCTAACTGCCCTAACGACGCGCGATAGAGCATGTGCTCTGTAGTATGTTTTGCAATCGCTTTTTTATCTGGCCAAAAAGGGGCATTGGCTGGTTTCAGCCAATTATAGTGCCCTTCGTTTAAGGCAAAGAAGTGAATATGAGGGTCTATCCAAGTGATTGAAGGCTTGCTCATCTTTGTTTATAAAACCTTGGTTTATACTATTGCCGATAAGGCATTTCGCGTTGCTTTTCTGTTCAGCTCTTTCTATTGTGCTGTGTAGCCCCCATCCACCGCATACAAGCTACCCGTGATGAACGACGCTTTGTTGCTGCATAGGAAATAAGTCAATTCAGCTACGTCTTCTGGCTGACCAAGGCGTCCGATAGGTTGTGCAGCGGCTTCTTCGGCAACCACTTCACTTTTGTCTGCCCCAGAGCGAGCCACATAATTATCAATGGCGTTATGAAATAGAGGGGTTTCGATGGTACCCGGGCAGACCGCGTTAACGCGGATATTATAGGGTGCGTAGTCAAGCGCGGTGGTTTTCGCCATAGACGCCAACGCACCTTTGCTGACCCCGTAGGCGAACGAATTGCGCTTTCCAATAAAGGACTGATCTGAGCCCATCACCACAATCGCGCCGCTGCCCTGCTCTTTCATGGTCGGCAGGCAAGACTTAATCGCGCCATACGCCCCTTTTACGTTCAAGTTTAGTACCTTATCAAGCAGCGCTTCATCAGTGTCTTCAATGGTTGCTGAAACATGTATACCGGCATTACACACCAATGCGTCTATGCGTTGATAAGAACTAATAACCTCATTCACCGCGGCTTCAATATTACGCACAACACTTACATCACACGGCTTCCAGATAGCATTAGGTAACGCTTGCTCAAAGTCTCTGATATCTAAATTAATGACTTGATAACCGTTTTGACTAAACAGCTTGCATACCGCAAAACCGATACCCAAGCTTCCCCCCGTTACAATGCAAACCGGGATCTGCGCATCATCACTGCTATGTTTAAGGTTTTTCTTCGCGCTTTCTGGATTCATGTTTTTATGTACCGTGTTGCTTGTGCGTATGTGAACGGGTTATTTCAATGTAGGCTAAGCATGCCAGTGAGAATTTGAATTGCAAGCGAGCTTACCACTTGAGTTCACTTTTCTATATTAACATCAATGCGTCAGTCATCATCATCAGAGCCTGTGTGACCTTTACTGCACATTTAAAGTCCACGAGTCTTGGTAAACCTATGTGTTTCTCTCATATCAGTCCGCATAGATCATTACCCACATCATCCAAATTTATTATTAACTTTCCTTTAACGGACTATTCGGACTACGCTTTTTGTGACTATAATAGACAAAATTAAAACACTTGTTTGAAAAAGGAGTCATCCATGCCTCTGTACCACGCCCCTACGACTGATTTTCAGTTCTTGTTAAAAGACTGGCTTGGACTTGATGCTCACTACGAAAAGCTCGGTATCAGCGACTTTGATAGCGAACTTGCCAACGAAATTATTGCACAGGGTGCAAAGTTTGCTTTGGATGTGGTTGCCCCTCTTAACCGTGAAGGCGATGAAGAAGGCTGTACGCTAAAAGACGGCAAAATTACCACGCCTAAAGGCTTCGCTGATGCCTATCAGGAATATGTTGCTAACGGCTGGAATGCAATGCTAGGTACTGCCGAGTACGACGGGCAAGACTTGCCGTACACCATGGCTGTGCCTGTTCACGAAATGCTAAACGCGGCGAACTTAAGCTGGCGTTTAACCACCATGCTTACTGAAAGCGCAACACTTGCGGTTACTAAGCACGCCAGTAAAGAATTAAAAGATATCTACCTTGCTAAGCTAATCAGCGGTGAGTGGACAGGTACCATGAACCTGACCGAACCTCACGCAGGAACAGATTTGAGCTTGCTTAGTACCAAAGCTGAGCCACAAGGCGACGGCAGCTATAAAGTCACCGGTAATAAGATTTTTATTACCGCAGGCGATCATGATTGGAGCTCGAACGTTATTCACCTTGTTCTAGCTCGTCTGCCTGATGCTCCCAAAGGCGTTAAAGGCATCAGCTTATTCTTAGTGCCCAAGTTCCTTCCAGATGCCAGCAATCAGCCTGGCGAGGCGAACAGCTTGTCAGTGGGAAGCATCGAACACAAAATGGGGATCAAAGCGAGCCCGACTTGCGTGATGAATTTTGACGGTGCAACGGGGTACCTTGTAGGTGAAGAAAACCAAGGCCTAGCATGTATGTTCACCATGATGAACGATGCACGCTTCCAAGTAGGTCTGCAAGGTTTAGGGGCGGCAGAAGCCTCTTACCAAGGCGCGCTGACCTATGCCCGCGAACGCGTTCAGTCTCGCGCACCTCAGGGAATTCAAAATCCAGAAGGCAAAGCAGACCCGATCGTCTTTCAACCTGACGTAGCGCGTATGTTACTTACGCAGAAATCACTGATTGAAGGCTGTCGTGCACTTTCACTTTTCTATGCCAAGTTTATGGACGTTGAGAAGCTTGGTGAAGGTCAAGAAAAAGAAGATGCCGACAAGATACTTCAGTTTTTAACGCCAATCTGCAAAGCTTTTATGACGGATATGGGCCTTGAGACCACCAGCCTAGGTGTACAAGTATTTGGTGGTCACGGCTTTATTCGTGAATGGGGTATGGAACAACTTATGCGCGACGTGCGCATTGCTATGTTATATGAAGGCACCAACGGTATTCAGGCGCTAGACCTTATTGGTCGTAAGCTTACCCGAGATGGCGGTCAAATGATGGAAGCGACCTATAATGCGTTTAACGCTTTGGTCAGCGACATTCAAGACAGTGAGGCGAAGGGTCTGGCTCAAGGAATTCTTGATGACTGGCGTGCATCTTCAGCCGATTGCTTAGGTATGGATGCCACCACCGCTGCAGCTGCTGCTTGTGATTACTTGGCATACAGCGCCTATTCATTGATTGGTGTACTGTGGTACAGCATGGCCGACAAAGCGCAGGCATCAGGTAATGCAGTACTTGCAGCGTCTAAGATGAAGACACGTGACTTCTACATGGAACGTATATTAGTACGTCGCGATGCGCACAAAGCCGCTTATAAAGCTGGCCCTGGAAGCACCCTTGCAATATCAGGTAATGAGTTTGATTATCTGTAGGCAGCTTATTCTGCTATAGCCCGTGAAATATGGGCTATGAACGCAAAAAAGGTCACTATATGTGACCTTTTTTATTATGATTTGAACGAAACTATTAGTCGTTTGCTGCTACTTGGGTTGAAAAGGTATCTGAAAACCAATCGTTAAGCATCGCTTTTTCATAAGAAAGCGATTCCGTGCGATTGCGACGAATATTCGACTCCATAAAATCCATATCTTTAAGTTTCACATCTTCACCACTTAAAATGACCTGACCGTCGGCATTAGCCAACGAGTAGCTGAATGTCATTCTAGGAATATCAACGCGCTTAATGATACGGACGTCGCTACCGGCACCGTTACCGAAGCCGACAAACTGGCTTGGCCAAACTTGGCCAGCTAAATCAACATTTGTTACTGTCATTGACAGCACTTGCGACTCAGGTAAATCACTGGCCAAATCTACAATGTGTTCTTCAAGCTCTTGTAGCGTTCGTTCGCGGAACCGTTTACGAGATTCATTGGTTGGTCTTACATCGCTATAAGACTCAGGTTCTTCCCACGTTATCTTCACCTCAGCGGCTTGAGTGGGAGCAAAAACGGTAAGGAGTCCCACCGCTGTGGCGCAGCTTAAACAAGAAAAAGTACGTAATTTATTCACTTTTATGCTCCTAAATTCAGTCGTTTAAACTATGAGTTAGCAAGACATTTAGAGAAAGCTTAGCATGCAGCAATTGTCGGCTTTTATATCAGCTTTATATTTAACCAACCTGGTTAAAATTGGCTAGTCTCGCTTTGCTACTTGCATAACTGACGACTGTTTAATGATTAGGCATAGTTGAACGCGTTTAGTTCCCGTAAAGTTGGGGTTTATATCGTCCTTTTCACAATAGGTGTGATAAAAACGTTTAACGCTTGCGCTATCAGCGGTGATTTGCTGAACATATGTTTTCTGGTAAGGCTTTAAGGGACTCAGCTGGACATTAATTTTATCTTGTAAACTACGCAGTTCTTCTCGCTCCGGTAAGGTTGCGATTGAAACTAGCCATTCAGAAAGCGAGTTCTGGATATCTTCAAAGAGATACTGAACAAAAGGAGACCGCAGCACAATTACCAAAACAATAATTTCAGCAGCGATGATAAAGAACCTTAACATGACTTCTCAGCTAACTTTGACAGACGTTTACTACAGATAGCGCCAATTTTTTTAGCACCTTTCTTACTATGTGCTCAACTACACTTTGCCAAATTACATTTTCACAATGCTCACTGTACACGATTCAAACAGTAATTGACCACATTATTATCGACGATAATAGGGTCATATCGGTTTACCTGTAAATACAGTAAACTATACTCATGTATAGTAGGTAACGCCTAATCGTCAATGTTGGGTATCAAATGGCATCTGGCCGTTATATTAATCCTCATTATTCACGTAGCTGTATTTAACTATTTATAAAGTTACATAGACTGAGGAAATCAAGATAAAAAACGACTTATGTTCTGAAGTTTCAGTATTGACTGAAACTTTAAAAAGATACACCATACGCTGCATTATTGATCTACATTAAATATGACGTTTTGAACGCAGTTTTACTGCACAGGCAGTTCGTTACGTCACATAAGGTTAAGCTATGAATGAACAAATACCGGTAAAGACCGTTACACCGGTAAAAGTACATAAACCCAAAGGTAGACCTGAGGGTAAACGCCACGACTCTCGTAGCCGTATCTATGTGCGGGCTGTACAAGGCCCTTTAGAGACGTTTAGACGCATGTTTGGCCTTTTCTTTTTGGGCCTCTTTGCCATCATTCCATGGATTCAGTATAACGGGCATCAAGCCGTGCTACTCGATATTGGTGAGCAGCGATTTACTATATTCTCACTAACCTTGTGGCCTCAAGATCTCACTTTACTGGCCTACATATTTATTGTTTCCGCCTTTGCTCTGTTCTTCGTCACCACTTTCGCTGGTCGAGTGTGGTGTGGATTTATGTGTCCTCAAACAACGTGGGTATATATTTATACGTGGTTCGAAGAGAAATTCGAAGGCCCGCGCAACAAGCGTATAGCGCTGGATGCACGCAAAATGGATGCAGATAAATTTTTGCGTAAAACAGCTAAGCACACCGCTTGGGTATTGGTAGCGCTGTTAACGTCTTTAACCTTCGTTGGCTATTTTACGCCAGTTGATGAACTGTTTATCGATTTTGTGACATTTAACACCAGCTTCTGGGCAGGTTTATCGGTTATTTTCTTTGCCGTATGTACCTACGGAAACGCTGGCTACATGCGCGAAATCATGTGCACGCACATATGCCCGTATGCGCGTTTTCAGTCTGCCATGTTCGACAAAGACACGTTTACTGTATCGTACGATGCAAAGCGTGGAGAGCAACGCGGCCCGCGACCACGCAAACTTAGTCACGAGCAAGTAAAGGAAAAAGGGTTAGGCGACTGTATAGACTGCAACCTGTGTGTTCAGGTATGCCCAACCGGTATCGATATTCGAAATGGCTTACAATACGAATGCATCAACTGCGGTGCCTGTGTTGATGCCTGTAACGGTGTTATGGATAAAATGGGTTATCCTAAAGGCCTGATAAGCTTTACCTCTGAAGAAGAACTAGCTGGCGGTAAGACTCACATTTTACGTCCGAAGTTAATTGGTTATTTTGTGGTTTTAGTGGTGATGACAGGCTTGTTGTTTGCCAATATTTGGATGCGCAGCCCCACCGAAGTTGACATTATCCGCGACAGAAACTCGCTATACCGCGAAACGAATGAGGGACTAATTGAGAACGTTTATACAATAAAAGTACTTAACAAAACACAGCAAACCCAAACCTACTCTATTGCTGTAAAAGGTTTGCCTGACTATAAGTACATTGGTGAGCAAACTGTAACAGTTGAAGGCGGTGCGGTGTATAGCACGCCAATTTCAGTTGCAACTGACGCCTATAATCTGGAAGATACGGTTACCGATATTTTTATCAGTGTAACCACCACTATTGATGGGGAATCGGTTACTGTTGATGAGCCAACAAAGTTCCTTTATCGATGACAGATTTTTCATTCTCTGGCCTTAGCCCAGACACCATATTAGATGCCCTGGAAAGTCAGGGCATTTTTCTTCAAAGCGGTTTGCTAGCACTAAATAGTTATGAAAACCGCGTCTATCAGTTTTTGGCTGAAGACGGTCAGCGCTATGTAGCAAAATTCTATCGCCCAGGTCGATGGACCGACGCTCAAATTCTTGAAGAACACGCGTTTGCTGCAGAGCTAATCGAAAACGAAATTCCATTGGCTGCGCCCATTTCTCTCAATGGCAGCACGCTGCATCATCACACCGTGGCCGAAACTGACTATCGATTTGCGTTATTTCCTTCGGTAGGCGGCAGGCAATTCGAAAATGACAACCTTGATCAACTCGAATGGATGGGGCGTTTCATTGGCCGTATTCACCGCGTGGCCCATGCTAAAGGGTTTGCACATCGTCCCTCGGTTGATATTGAAAGTTACCTCGATGAGCCGAAGCAGGTGCTTATGCAAAGCACACTGCTGCCAGAGCATCTAAAGACAGCATTTTTTGCCATACTTAACCCCGTTATTGATGCCACGAAAAAAGCGTATAAGCCAACATCAAGTATTCGGCTTCACGGTGACTGCCACCCAGGCAATATACTGTGGCGCGATGGCCCTACCTTCGTTGATTTAGATGATTGCCGCATGGGCCCTGCTATCCAAGATTTGTGGATGATGCTAAGCGGCGACCGCCAACAACAACTATTGCAGCTCGATACTTTGGTTGAAGCATACGAGGAGTTTCACCCGTTTGATACTGCACAACTGCCACTTATTGAGCCCCTCCGCGCTATGCGAATGGTGCATTACATGGCATGGCTTTCACGACGCTGGGAAGACCCTGCTTTTCCGCGGGCATTTCCTTGGTTTGCTGAAGACAAATACTGGGAAGGCCAAATACTTGCTCTGAAAGAACAGCTATCGGCCCTTCAAGAGCCCCCACTGAAATTAGGATATTGAGCCAGCCCCTTTACTGCTGAAAAAACGCTTTTTCCATGACCGTTGTCGATAATCTTATGGCGGTTACGAAAAAGCGTAAGGTATAAGAAACCATATTCGCTATCACTTTTTAACTTAGATATAATCGACAGTGTGTAGGTGCTCTTGTCTAGCTCCGTATTATACCAGTCCGCATAGATAATTACCCACTCAGCGAGAGTTAAAATGTTCGTAATCGCGGCGTGTTACCGTAGGTATAGTGGTTCTACATCAAGGTAACACAACAAAGAGTACGAACATTTTAAACTCGCCCTTCGGGAAGGTCTGGCAAGCTTCCTAGCTGCATTCTGGGAATTTGAAAGGGAACAGCCATTCCTGCATTCCCACGCTTTGCTATGAAGCTTGCCAGCGCCTTCTGAGTGGGCAATGATCTATGCGGATTGGTATTAACTACGGCGACAAGGGTTAAACGGGAAATCAGTGAAAAACTGATGCTGCCCCCGCAACGGTAAACTCAACGCGTTGTCGTTTTCTTTTCATACGCCACTGTCTTTTATGCGTTAGGTATTTAACGCCATTAGATGGGAAGGCAAAAGAGCTATTACATTTTTAGTAATGGTGAGTAAGCCCGGATACCGGCCTGTACTTCATGGTGTCGTTTGCTTGCTCACATCCATAATTAAGCAAAAACGCGCACTTTCCCTAATCATGTGCTCGGGTGGAGCGCATCAAAGACAACATAAAAACCATGCGTACACATTTTACTAAAGCAGCCCTTAGCGCTGCAGTTATTTCGTGCTTAAGCACACCTGCCTTTGCTCAAACTTATGACCAAGATATTGAAACCTTAACAGTAACAGGCACGCGTTTGCCTATTTCGTTAACCAAACTTCCTGGTTCAGTTTCGGTGCTAACTGAAAGCGACATTAAAGCTTCGGGCGCACTTCAACTTACCGATCTAATTCGCGGCCTACCTGGCGTTAGCTTGTCTCAGTCAGGCAGTCCTGGTGGCTTAACAGAGCTGCGCGTGCGCGGCGGTGAAACCAACCATCTACTTGTTTTAATTGATGGCGTTGTTGCCAACGACGTAGGCCAAGGAAGCCTGGTTGACCTTGCTCACTTAACTAGTACAAACGTGGTGCGCATAGAACTTCTTCGAGGCCCGCAAAGCGCAAGATGGGGCAGCGGGGCTATCGGTGGTGTATTGAGCATTACTACGAAGTCAGGCCAGTTTGCCGATAATGCGTCACACGTAGACTTCTCTGCTGGCGTTGGCACACAAGGTACATTGCAGGGCAGCATGAACGCGCGCTCGCAAAGCGATAACGTGGGTGTTTCAGCATACGCCAGCTACATTCGCACCGACGGCGACAACGTATCTCGTGTTGGTAACGAAGATGATGGCTACGATAACATGACCGCTGGTATTAATATTAATTATGCCGCAACGTCGGAGCATACGTTAATAGCTAACCTTCGCACGGTTCAGTACGAGAATGATTACGACGGCACTGATTTTGTGACGACAGGCCTTCCTGCTGACTCAGATAACGTGACGGATGGTTCACAAAT
The DNA here is from genome assembly GCF_947311905.1 of Alteromonas sp. CyTr2. Classification (NCBI taxonomy): domain Bacteria; kingdom Pseudomonadati; phylum Pseudomonadota; class Gammaproteobacteria; order Alteromonadales; family Alteromonadaceae; genus Alteromonas; species Alteromonas sp. CyTr2. The sequence goes on from NZ_CAMZMZ010000004.1 coordinate 62,583, forward strand.
TAGTGCGAAATTAAGATGGGAATTTGCTCCGGAAAATACAGGTTATCGCTCAGCGCTAAGTGCGCATTATCGCAAAGACGATAACGATAACACCGAGTCAGGTGCAGACACTGGCGGCACCACTGGTGAGCGCATAGAGTTAAACTGGACAGGTTTCTATACCATGGATAACTGGGATTTTGCTGGTGGTGTTGAATACCTACAGCGCCTTTTTACCCAGCGCGGCCCAATTGCATTTGGCGATCCGAACCAGAAGCAGCACGACAATACTTATAGCGTATTTGCCGAGACAAATGGCCAGCTAACCGAGTCGCTAACCGCAACACTAAGCGCACGATTCGACAACAACAGTGAGTTCGACAATGCCGTAAGTTATCGCGGTGGCCTTACGTGGCAGCTTAACGATTACTACGCTGTTTTTACCAGCTATGGTAAAGCTGTTAAAACCCCCACCTTCACCGAGCGCTTTGGCTACTTCCCTGCAAGCTTCATCGGCAACTCAAACTTAGAACCTGAAACCAGTGAAGAATGGGAAATAGGCGTTAAGGCAAACTGGAAATCACTGTCTGCACAAATCAGCGCATACACTACCGACCTTGAAGATGAAATCAATGGCTTCGTATTTGTGTCAGATTTGGGTGCATATAGTGCCGATAATATCGACGGTGAAAGCTCACGAGAAGGTATTGACCTAGAACTTAACTGGGACAGTGGCTATGGTGATTTTACCGCAGCGTATAGTTATCTAGATGCGGAACAAACCGACAATGGTATAACCACCACTGAACTGCGTCGTGCCCGTCACCAAGGCTCATTAACCTACAACACTGACTTTGGAACCCAGAAGTTCAGCTTCTATACCAAGCTAGCTTACACAGGAAGCCATTACGACACCTTCTTCCCTCCTTACCCTGAACCGTCTCAGACATTGGCGCTATCAGCCTATACGCTTGCAACCGTTAATTTGGGCTATCAGATAGATAAGCAGTGGCAGGTTTCGTTGAAAGTCGACAATGTGTTTGATACCGATTACGAAGACATCGTGGGTTATGCTGGTCAAGAGCGCCGTGCTCTGCTTCTTGTTAACTACAGCATGTAAGTGATGTAACGTTAATGAACCTTCTGTTGAGCGTTGCTTAAAGGCAAAACTCAACGTGCAATTAACAAACAATGAAGGGCTATACATGGTTATAGCCCTTTTTCTTTGAGTTTCTGTTAGGGCCTGATGATTCAGACTCTGTTCATCATGCGTATATAAAATACTGCATTTACCTAAACCTTGAATCGCGTTTTTTAGTGAGCTTATCGCGTAGTAAGGCATTGAAGTAGAACAGGTCCTAGTTAAGCGAACAAGCCTGTGATAATCTCGGTATCGATAATAGTTTTTTGAACATAGGATTATATTCCATGAAAAAGTTTGCAGTAATGTTTGTCATGGCAATGCTTTTGCCACTAACAGCCTGCGCTCAAGAGCCGGCGTCTAAATGGAAAGAAGGTACTCACTATACTGTGCTTGATAAAGAAGCTACAGATAAGCCAGTAATTACAGAGTATTTCTCATTTTGGTGCCCTCACTGCTTCCAGTTCGAGCCAATCGTTGCACAGATTAAAGAAAAGAAAAGCGACGGTACTAAATTCAATAAAGTACACGTTAACTTTATGCGCTTCACTGGGCCTGAAGTTCAGGACGATGCGACTAAAGCCATGCTAATTGCCCGCGCGATGAAGCAAGAAGACGCAATGAATAAAGCAATCTTTAACTATATCCACAAGCAACGTGCATCTATCACAGGTTTGAAAGACCTTCGTAATATCTTCGTTGTGAACGGTGTAGATGGTGAAGAGTTTGATAAAATGGCTAAAAGCTTTGGCGTAAATAGCATGGTACGTAAGAATCAACAGCAAATTGATGAGTATCGTGAGCACTTAACTGGTGTGCCAAGCTTCATCATCAACGGTAAATATCAACCTACATTTACCGCTGACATGACCTTTGACGATATCGCAGATCTAATCGTGTGGTTATCTGAACAGAAATAATTTGGTTAATAATTTAGCCACTCATTATATTTTGAATAATTAAATGGGCGCTCAGGCGCCCATTTTTACGCCTTGGAGCATCCCAATGTATGCAGTAAGTGACTTTGCTGACTTTATCTGTGAACTTGACCAGCTAAAAGCAGTTAAGCGCCAGATCACCCTTCCCTGTGATAACTATCGACAGGAAAACTCCGCAGAGCACAGCTGGCATGTTGCATTAATGGCAAATATGCTAAGCGAATATGCGGCTAAACCCATAGATGTGACCCGCGTTATTCGCATGATCCTTATTCACGATATTGTGGAAATTGATGCTGGCGACATGTTTGCTTTCAATCATCAAACAGATCACGACGCACAAGCCGAGAAAGAAGTAGCTGCCGCTAAGCGCATTTTTGGTTTATTGCCGAGTCCACTTAGTAGTGAAATGCTCGATTTATGGCTTGAGTTTGAAGCAGCGGAAACCGCCGATGCAGAATTTGCAAAATCAATGGACCGCGTACTTCCCGTATTTCAAAATATGAAAGACAACGGAGGAAGCTGGAAGCGTCACGGTATTGCAAGGGAGAAAATTGAGAAGCGTAATGCTCACCTTAAATCTTGCGCACCGGCTTTATGGGACTACGTTATGCAGCAGCTTGATGTGGCCGTTGAAAAAGGCTGGCTAAGTCAGTAACGACTCAGCCAGACCTGTAGTATTAATTACAACATAACGTTGTAATAGTGTATTGCAATTAGAAGCGTGTACCAATCCACATCCAGAAGCGATTGGTATCCGCCTTTATATCTCCCGCATCGTAAGTACCGTACTTAATGCCAAAATTGTACTTACCTGCAAACTTCTTCGTATACTGTACATTAATTTCGCTGCCTAAGTCGTCAGCACCGTTACTGCTGTCGTCAGCGCTGAAATCGTGGTAAGCCAAAAGCCATTTACCACCGGCTAGCCCACCTGATAGAGATAACTTAAGATCTTTTAAGCCCTGTGCTGGCGTGCCCAAGAACTGATCAGTCCAACCGTTGAATTTGTGCAGCGTAGCTAGCGGCGTTGCAAACCCGTACAACCCATCGTCAGAACCTAGTATTTCGTAATCGACCTTAGCCGTCACGCCAGAAAACGTGGCTGCGACATACGCATTTAAATAAGAGGCGTCAAAGTCGGTGGCCGTTTCGCCCGCGCCAGCTTCGCTTGATTGCGTGGCAAACTCACCACCGTAAGCCCAACTCACGCTCTCACCTTTCATCTTTCCGTCGTAGCTCACGCCATACGTGTCCAACGCGTTATCCGTGTCGTTGTCCACTTCTAAAAGGTAAGCGTAAGCCACAAACTTGCCAATTTTGGATGTATAAGTAGCATGAAGAATATGATCTTTAGAATCTAAATCTGCCGCCTCAGCAAAAATGCGGTTGCGTTTGTAAAGATAGCTATAGAATAGTTCTAGATTGTCTGTTGCCGCATATTTAGCGCTTACGGCATCAAAGGTCTGGCGGTCTTGTCGCCAGCCAACGTGGCCAACAAATCGATGGTCATCCAACGTAATTACTTGTCGCCCTACTCTGGCGGTAAAGTTATCTTCCTTAAACTGAATAAAAGCTTGATCAACTTCGGTAGTTTCAGGGTCGGCAATGACCGAATACTCACCTACGTTAAAGCCAGTAGGCCCCACAGTAAACTCATCTTGCCCAAGTACAATACGACTGTCTTCAACCTCAGCGGTAAATGAGAAACCATTAACGCTACCCGAACTAAACCCTAGACGCGTACGCAAAGTCAGTGCACTTGCGTCTTCTAACGCATTGTCTTGATCAACAGCTTCGTAGCGTAAATTCAGATCCGCCCATGCCTTTGAATCGCTTAATGCGCTGTGAATGTCAGCGGCCATTACGCTTCCACCCAATACTGTCAAAACAGATGCTGTTAGCATCTTAATGCCAAAGTTTTTTAACGTGTTCATGTGTATTCCCTATCGGTATTGATGAGGGCCTGCTGGCTTTTGCTGTACATTTTTTGCAGCGGTCTGTGTGCCATCTAGGCAAGGCGGATGTTTGACGGTTTAGTGGTTCTAAATCGAAAACATTCAACGCAGTATAGATGGCACACAGGCGCTGCCCGAAGGGGTCGTTATGGAAGCCTTTTACTCTTTGTCACAGTCCTTTAACTTAGCCCACTAGGCTTGCAGGACTGTTTCGCGATTAAAAGGCTTCCATTTAGACCAAAACTTGTACAACAAAGGCCAACAGGCCCAGAAGTCAACACTTACCCAGCCAGCAGTAGAATGCTGGTTAAAAGTGATGGTTTTGGTTAGTTGGCGGAAAAGGCTTCCGCCCTAGTCAGGTGCCGATAAAGCTAGGCGGCATCTGACTTCTTAGCGTCTTTTTTTTCAGATGACACCCCGCTGGGTTTTGCTAGCTGTTGTGAATGTTTGTTAGTTGTAGGCGATTGGTTGGCGCGTGACGAAACGGTTTCAACCTTCTTTTGTTTGTCGTAAAGGAAAGTTAAGACTTCATGTCTGTAGTGGTTGTACTGCTTGTTATCTGCAAGTGCTAATCTATCTCGCGGACGCGGCAACTCAATATCTAGAATTTCGCCAATGGTGGCTGCCGGGCCGTTATTCATCATAACAATGCGGTCTGATAGCAATACCGCTTCATCCACATCGTGAGTAATCATAATAACCGTGTTACCCAAATCAGCATGAATTTCCATTAGCGAGTCTTGAAGGTGAGCGCGAGTTAGGGCGTCTAGCGCACCGAACGGTTCATCCATTAGCAGCACTTTTGGCTCCATTGCCAACGCTCGTGCAATGCCCACTCGCTGTTTCATACCACCTGATATTTCACTGGGTAATTTATCAAGGGCGTGGGTCATGTGCACAAGCTCTAGGTTGTGCATGATCCAGTCACGCATCTCGTTTTTACTCTTGCCTCGCATGGTCGATTTTACGGCCAGCTCAACATTCTTGTATACCGTAAGCCAAGGTAATAAAGAATGGTTTTGAAAGACTACTGCGCGTTCAGGTCCAGGCTGCTTCACTTCTGCGCCATCTAAAATTACGCCGCCGGTAGTAGCTTGGTGCAAACCTGCGACGATATTCAGCACCGTTGATTTACCGCAGCCCGAATGACCAATTAACGACACAAATTCACCTTTGCTGATTTTAAGATTTACATCTTGAAGCGCAGTAAATGGCCCCTTCGGTGTGGGGAAGTCGATACCCACCTGCTCTAACTCTAAGTGTTTAGTGTGCATAAAATTCTCCTCAAAATTAGCGTAGTACGCTCGACTTGTCCCAGCTTACAGCGCGCTGAATCGATAACATTAGGCGGTCTAGCACAAAGCCAATAGCGCCAATGGTGAGCACTGCGACCATGATTCTCGCTAGCGACTCTGAACTTCCGTTTTGGAATTCATCCCACACAAACTTTCCTAGGCCCGGGTTTTGGGCAAGCATTTCTGCCGCAATCAGTACCATCCAGCCAATACCAAGCGACAATCTAAGTCCTGTAAAAATCATGGGGATAGAAGATGGAAGTACTATTTTGGTGAGATGAGCAAACGGCGTAAGGCGCAATACCTTACTTACGTTGATTAGGTCCTTATCAATATTTGATACGCCTACTGCGGTGTTAATAAGGGTTGGCCATAAACAACAAAGCGAAACCGTAAAAGCAGAGGTCACGAATGATTTAGAAAAGGCCGGCTCATCGCTGACATAAAGGGCACTTACCACCATAGTCACCAGCGGCAGCCATGCCAATGGAGACACAGGCTTAAACAACTGGATAAGTGGATTTATTGCGGTGTAAGCAGATTTACTTAGACCACATAGTATACCCACGGGAACCGCCACGACTGATGCAATTAAGAATCCAACCATGACGGTGTAAAGGCTTGTCCATATCTGATCAAAAAACGTTGGCGCACCGGTGAATTCTCTAATTTTTGGCTGATAAGTAGGGTCCTGCGCTACACGCGCTGCATTTCTTGCTTCTTGACGTTGATAGAAAGCGTCTGCTTTTTCGCGCTGTGCAATATGCTCGTCAATTAACGCACCGGCTTGCTCAAAAACTTGTGCGGGCCCTGGGAACTGCCCCAGCGACGTGTCGATACTTTTTGCTACACCATTCCAAATGGCCAAAAACATCAGCAAGCCAATAACAGGCAGCAGCAACGCAGGCGTGGATTGATATAAACGGCTCAACAAAGAGTTGGCGTTTGACGGCGACGATGGAAGGCGAAGAATGGTTGTCATCTTGCTCATTGCTTGCTCCTGACACATGATGTGCGCTATTGCGCGGTTTATGCCCCGCCCTAGTTAGAACTGAAGTCGGGGCCATTGAACCTGACACTTACAGTACAGTGTCGCCCTTAAGTCCTATCTTAAATTGCTCTAAATAAGCGTTAGGCTTGCTTCCATCAAACGTCACGCCATCAATGAATTCGCTCTGAGGCGGCTTGTAGCCTGTTTCCGTTGCAAACTCAGGGAAATCAGACGCTTTAGCTTTACCTTCGGCAATGAGTGCTTTAGCTGCCTGAGCATAAACCTCAGGTTTATAGACTTTTTTAGCTGTTTCTTTATACCAGTCGTCAGACTTTGCTTCTGAAATCTGGCCCCAACGGCGCATTTGTGTGAGATACCAGATAGCGTCGCTGTAATAGGGGTAGGTAGCGTTGTAGCGGAAGAACACATTAAAGTCGGGCACGTCGCGCTTGTCACCCTTCTCGTATTCGAAAGTACCTGTCATGCTGTTAGCCAGTACGTTTTCATCCGCACCTACGTAGTTACTCTTGGCAAGAATCTTTACTGCTTCAGGGCGGTTAGCATTGTCATTCTCATCCAGCCACATTGCCGCACGAATTAGTGCTTTAACCACACGAATGTGCGTATTAGGGTATTTTTCTGCCCAGCCTTGGCTTACGCCGAACACTTTTTCAGGGTTATTTTTCCAAATTTCGTAATCGGTGATCACAGGTACACCAATACCTTTGAATACTGCCTGTTGGTTCCAAGGTTCGCCCACGCAGTAGCCATAGATAGTGCCGGCTTCCATCGTCGCTGGCATTTGCGGTGGAGGTGTTACAGACAACAGTGCCTGAGCGTCTATTTGACCTGCTGTGTCACCTTTATGCGGCGCATAATATCCAGGGTGAATTCCACCTGCCGCTAGCCAATAGCGTAGCTCGTAGTTGTGCGTAGAAACCGGAAAGACCATTCCCATGTTGAACGGCTTTCCTGCGTTGCGGTATTCATCAACCACTGGCTTTAAATAATCGGCCTTAATGGGATGTACTGGCTTGCCATTTTCCTGTGGAATATGCGCCTTCATTTTGTCCCAAATTTCATTAGAAACGGTAATACCATTTCCGTTGAGATCCATGCTGAACGCTGTTACCACATGCGATTCCGTACCGAAACCAATGGTCGCGCCAAGGGGCTGACCAGCCAACATGTGGGCGCCATCTAATTGGCCGTCAATTACGCGGTCAAGCAGTACTTTCCAGTTAGCCTGTGCTTCCAACGTAACGTAGAGGCCCTCATCTTCAAAAAAGCCTTTTTCGTACGCCACAGCAAGCGGTGCCATATCAGTGAGCTTGATAAAACCAAACTTAAGTTCTTCCTTCTCAGGCCAGCCTACCGCTGGCGCTTGTGCTGCCACACTCGCAGAAAAACTTGCTACAGAGACGGCAAGTGCTGCACATACTCCAGCACTCGCCGTTCGAAAGCGTTTTAGCAGTGATGTTGTCTTTAACCCAGTCATACGTGTTCCTCGTAGCCAAAAAAAAACCCACCAGCGTACGACGTTTAACCGTCGAGCATGGTGGGCTTCGTTGCCGTGTTTGTAATATCGGAGTTCTTACAAACGCATCAAGTTGTTAATGGTAAGTCAGGAATTCCCGCTCACACACCTCATCTTTAAGGGAGGTTTATTAAAAGCTTTAGCTTATAAAACCATCTTTATTTTTTATTATTATGCACTTGCCATAAATGCCGGAGATGATGATGCTTCCTTACCGTTCTCCGCTGAATCCTATTTGTTTACCCTATGGTAAGTGTTGTGCACTCCACTCTGCCATCGCATTTGTGTTTGCACCCGTTGCTTTGTACAGCAACGTTGCTGTTGCACGGATTAATTAGCACCCATCGTGCCAGAAATGTAAGCCATTAAAATTTATGAACATTTACACTATTGAGGTAAGAGAAAAGTGAGAATGAATTCGTTTTGGTGCACCAAAACAGGGGGGGGGTTCAACCTTGGTGCGCGAAAGCAGATACCAAGGTTGAACAAATATGGCCAATGACTAAAGCCGTCTGATTGTGTCGCTAATTTTCTAGAGGCGTTTAGTAAATTGCCCGATAGCGTTTACCACTTCATTGGCACCGCTTTGGATTTCGCTCATTGCTTTGCCTGACTGCGTTGAATACTCTAAGGCTTCGCGCGCTTTTTCCTGACCCGCTTCAATTAACTGAACTGCATTTTCTGTTAACTTTCTGTTTTCTACGACGACGTTTACGATTTCTTCAGTTGCGCTACTGGTTCGCGACGCTAGCTGCCTGACTTCATCGGCAACCACCGCGAAACCACGCCCTTGATCGCCTGCACGTGCAGCTTCAATAGCAGCGTTAAGCGCCAATAAATTAGTTTGATCGGCAATTCCGCTAATACTTTTAACCAAGTCCGCAACTTTTTGGGATTGCTCATCTAGGTCCTTAATACCTTCACTCGCATTGCCCATCTGTTTCGTTAATTCGTTCATCGCCTTAACCGTAGAATCGAGCACTTGATTTCCCTTACGAGCTTGCTCTCCAGTTTCTTGCGAAATGTTGAATGCAACGTTGGCGGCTTCAGAAATGGCGAACTCCCGCTTCATTTGCTCTGTAATTACCGTTGCGAATTTCACTACTTTATAAAGCTGACCATCTTCGTTTCTGATGGGGTTATATGACGCTTCTAGCCACACGTCATTCCCTCGGCTATCAATGCGTTTGTAGCGTCCAGATTCTAACTGTCCTTGCGCTAGCCCACGCCAAAAATGTTTATATTCTTCCGAGTTCGCCTCTTGCTCTGTGCAAAAGATCCTGTGATGCTTCCCAACTAGTTGCTCCAGCTTGTACCCCAAACCTTTCAAAAAGTTTTCGTTGGCTTTTATGATGGTGCCATCAAGGTTAAATTCAATAACAGCAGAAGAGCGATGAAGCGCGGCAATCATATCTCTAAGCTCATTACTGTAAGAAATATTGCGCGTTTGCTCTGCCATATAGAAAGAAATACACTTCACATTTCCATAGGCGTCGTCTATGGGCTGTATGATTCCTCTTACCCAAATCTCATGACCTTTTGCATTGTTGAATCTAACTGCGCCATGCCAATGACGATGATTTTTAATAGCGCCTAGCATATCTTGAACGTCCGATTTTTTGAGCGATTTCGGATCCATCAAGCTTTCAAGAGACTTCCCTTCTAGCTCTGAAATCTTAAATCCTGTTGCTTGAGTATATAGATCATTAATTGCACTTATACGTCCGTCTGCATTCAACTCAATGTACAACATTTCTTCACGAAGCTCTTCCTTAACCGTTTCATGTGCCGCCATTTCCTTTTCCAAACGTTGGTTTTCGGCTATCAACTCTTTATTTTTGAAAAACATCCTGCGCTCCTAATGAACTTCGTTTCACGCATTATTTATCAGCCGACTTAGCTCATAACGAAGCCACCCTGACAAAATAGGCACTGGCGTATCACACTGAAATACGGTTAGTTGTCTGAAACGATAAGCTAGTATTTATTGGTTTTGATTAAAGATAGCAGAGGAAGTGAAGTTTATTGATGTTTCACACAAATAAAACTAAATTTTTTTGTTCAATAAAGATTAAAGATAGCCCAGTTTGGGCATTGACATAAACGCGCTACTTTTTGCTATACAAAAATACTCATGGCAGCGATGAAAGCACGCAACGATTCCGGCCGCCCGTTTTGGCGTCGTACAAAGCTCTGTCAGCGGTATTAAGGATCGAAGTTAACGTCCAGTTGTGGTGATTAACGAAATTGACCGTTGCAACGCCCAAACTTGCGGTAATTACGGGTGAAACTGTGCTCTTGCTGTGCTCTATCCCTAATGATTCTATCGCATCTCGAATCTCTTCAGCTTTCACCTTCGCGCCTTTCTCATCGATATTAGGCAAAATCGCTACGAACTCCTCACCACCGTATCGAGCACAAAAATCAGTATTACGGGTAATAACTTCATTAAGCCCAATAGCGACGGCTTTCAGGCATTCATCCCCTTTAGGGTGACCATAATTGTCATTGTAAAGTTTGAAACTATCGACATCCAAGATAATCACCGTCAACGGCCATTCATACCGTTTTGACATTGCTATTACCTTTTCCATTTCCATTTCAAACGCCCGTCGGTTTGGGATGTTAGTGAGCGGATCGCTAAGTGACAAACGAATCAATTCGGTTTCTTGGCTCTTCACTCTCTCAAAATACAGTGCAAAGGTTTTAGCCAGGCGAGATATCTCGTCACTGCCTTCGAAGCTTGCTACCTCGTCACTATTTTTTTCAACCAAATTGGTTAAAGCAATTAAACGCAGAATAATACGTTTGTAGATGAAGAAGATGATGGCGCAACAAATAATCATCACAATTAATGAGAGTGCCAATGACAGGGTTATTTGTTTGGACACGGCCTGGTTGGCAGACAATGCGTAAGAAGAGGTGTCTTTTGTGATTGAAGATGCCCTAAACTCAATATTTGACGCGACTTCTTCAGCCAAGTGCTCAACAAAACTGCCTCGCCCTCTTGAACGTCCACGAATACGCATAACATTAGCTTGTTTATCAATCATGCCCCATTTACCTAATACCCCCTCCTCTAGCGCTCTTACCAGTTCGCTGCTGCGCTTGTCTAGCGATGTCGCCTCACGCAAGGAAGCGATGCTTTCTTCAATACTGTCCTCTAACTTGCGTAACTCATGCAGTTGGAACTGCTGATTTATTTGGGCAATTTGTAATATCAGAGGAACCAGCGTTTGAGAAGATTGAATACCCACATACTGCGATTTATTGTCTTCGAAAATATTGTTCAAGTAAGTAAAGAGTACTTCCCTTTCCACCCGCACTTCTTTTTCAACATCAATTCGCTGACGCACTAATGCGTTTAGTTCTTCTATTTCTAATGTAAGTACATTCAGTTGCGTCGCTAAGTACTTGTCTCCCTTCTCAAGTTTCAAATTGGAGGAATCCAGGCGCTCTATCGTTTCATCTAACTGAGTTTTGACAATACGCCGAGACGATTGGCTCTCAGACGATGTTAATCGCGCAGTAAGTGAAATTAAGTGCTGAACTTCACGCGTAATTTCAGTAGCTTGGCTAAGAGTGGGGATAGAAGACGAGGTGATATCGTCAAGCACTTTTCGCACGTCATTTAAACGCAGCAGCGACAACACCAGTATCAAAAGAAAAAATCCCATCACACTGCATTGTGCAATGATAAACAGATACAAGGTCTTTTTCTTATGCTGCATCTGATCAACCGCCTTTTGCCATATTTATTATGCGGTTATCAGTTTTAGGCTTTATATCGTATTGGTTGACGATGGCCTGCATAACAAGGTCTGATATTTGAGGGGGACGTGTGCTTAAGGGCGGACGCTTTTCGGCATTCTTTAATGCATAGAAACCGTCTCCGCCATTGGCCAGAAAGTTACTTGTAGCCAGTGAATAGGTTTTCGATTTATCGATTCGCTTTCCATTAATGGTGACATTTTTTACTCGTTGAAAAACTTTCGCTGAAGGGTCGAAACTATAAGACATACCCGATACATGAGGAAAACCACCTTTTAAATTTTGATATTGCGAAAGCCCCTCTTCCAGAGCTTGAATCAACTGAGCGCCAGTTATATCTAAAGCTACTACATGCGCGCGAAACGGCATTTCGGTGACAATATCTTGCCGAGTAATTGGTGCACCTGCCGTATATTGTTTGTTGCCTCGGATACTGCCTCCGTTTATCAAGGCAATTTCAGTATTGGCATAGCGTTTAATGGTATCCGCGACAAAGTTTACAAAAGGATTCTCTTCACTTCTCACTTCTTTGCGCGCGGTCGAAACGGCAATCTTCCATTCGCCAATTTGGATATTTAACAACCGCTTTAGGCGCGCTTCATACTCAATGAGTTGCTCGTTTAACTCAGCATCAGCCTCTATATCTTCTAACGGCTGTTCGGTATACGACGTTGCTTGCCACCCAGCACTTTTAACGAAACTAGCAACGACAGCGGTTCCCTGCTGTGTCAGTACCATACTATTAGGATGACGCGTAGTTTCGAGCATATTTTTCTCGTCCAAGCGACTGTCTGTTATAAAAGCGACATCAATAATGCGTTTGTTCAGCATGGTATTAATAAAAGGGAACGGGTAGGAATAGTGAAGCAAAATAATATCTGCGCCTTGCTGTCGCAATCTTTTAGACTCCTCCATGATGGCTTTTTGAGGAGGCGTTATAGTAATATCAGATAATTGGTACTCTTCTATCACTCTCTCATGTAAAACTGATATAACACCAAGAGTTAATTCTTCTTTTTCTACAATCACAGAAGTGTGCAGGCCATCAGGGGAACGCCCCACTCGGTTGTCTATTACGTTGCTGGCTACCAATGGAAAGGCTGCTTCATAAGAACGAAGAGATAATTCATCCTCATAGAAACTAAATTCTCTCTTTGTGACCCCCATCACATCTGGCTCAAGGGAATTGAGAATATCAATAATGTGGGAGCCACGGTCAAACGAGGATAGCGCGCTCGGCCCAATCGAGCCACCGCCGAAAATGAAGAAGACGGTTTCACTAATTTGCCGCTGTTGTTTTACGAGGGTTTGAAGATTAGCGTAACGCCCTGTGCGTGCGTCGCTAATATTAGGCATATCTGCGGTTAGTACGAAAGTTACGCTAGAGGTTGTGACCTGTTCTCGATTTTCAGATACAGCATAACCTGCTCGAAATATGAGCGACAGGCTAGCTAAAAATACGAGCCATTGCGTGATTCGCATAACACCACTTAAGGAAAACTTGTTATTACTATTAACAAGTATAGCAACGATTAAGTCAATGCGACGATTGGCTATTTTTCCTTAAAAAGAAGGGCTTTATATCAAGCAATATAGATAATTGCCCGCTCGGAAAACGCAGGTGACCTTAAAATGGCGTTGCGCTTTTATCGCGCTGTGCCCAAAGCTGCCTTGCCTGCGATAGGGCATCTGCGACATCACACTTTTGTAGCAGCACTAAATAGCTGGCAAGTGTACTCAAAACGGCTTGTTCACCGTAAAGGCTACTCGCGTTACCCGCCCACACATCAAGCATGTCGTTAACGTTCATGTCTTTATCTTTAAGCGCCCATTTGTCAGCAACCACCGGCATTATTACTTCTTCGGTCTCACCATTTCTGGTAATAAATAGCTCAGTTTCCCGTTCACCATTAACTTCAGGATCTCCGCCATCACCACGAAAACAAAGCGCATCTATAGATGGATAATTTTCATTAACGCGGCAGTGTTTGTGGTCAAGATGCATATGGTAAACGCCCTGTACGCAAAATTGTGCAGCGGTGGGATTCAACAACCTTGCGAGGGTGTTAGCGCATGAACGCAGGCCAAATACCTCACGAAGCTTAATAATTGTGTCGAGCGCAGGCAGCAAATAAGACAAATCAAGGTAAGTCACCCCTTTATCCGTTAACTGCTGTTTGGCATCTTCAATACTGCTAACTTCAGACAGGCCCAATTGGGGTAACGCTATACTTGCATAAAGGCGTCCCGAACCCGGTTCATGCGCACCGTGAAGCATAACCGAGTAACCATTGTTGGCTAGAACCGCTACGGCCAATAAGTACCACGGTAACTGGCGACGCTTTCCCGCGTAGCAGCCAATATCTAACGTGGGGGTGAGGTTTTTAACTTCTGGCTCTATCAGCTCTCTGCATGCATCGACAAAGCCAATAACTTCTTCTGGTGTTTCTTCACGGGTACGCAGCAACATAAGAAATGCGCCGCGTTGATCGCCTGTCACTTCATTGGCCAATACCATTTTCATGGCATGATAAGCCTCATCACGGGTAAGGCTACGCCCCCCTTTTTGACCTTTTCCAATAATTTTTATGTATTCACTAAATGGTTGCTGCATGCTTGGATGAATGTAATAGAAGAGTATTTACCTGTTGACGAGACTCTACCACCTTTCCAAATATAAGTAACGTAGGCCCCGTTAAATTTGCTGCTTCTACCTTGCTATGAATATCGGCAAGCACGCCAGTAATCACGCGCTGTTCAGGCGAAGTGGCATTTTCAATTGCCGCTACTGGCCATGTGGTTGGCACGTTGTGATGAATCAAGCCTTTGTATAGCCCTTCAAGTCGGCTTAGCCCCATATAAACCACCATGGTTTGCTTCAATACATTTTGCGCCATGGGTGCCATCTCTGGCCATTGATCCACGTCCTTAAAATGTGCGGTCATAAAACTCACCGACTGAGCACAACGCCTGTCGGTTAAAGGGATCCCCGTATAGGCTGACACACCCGATGCTGCCGTAATACCAGGAACAATAGCAAAAGGAATGTTGGCTTTTGTGAGTGCATCGGTTTCTTCGCAGGTTCTTGCAAATAGGGCTGGGTCACCGCCTTTTAACCGTACGACAGTGTGACCGTTGCTTGCCAATTCAACCACTCGCTTGCATATAGCGTCTTGGGTAAAGCTATGCTTTTTGCAGCGTTTCCCTACATATTCTTTCACCACTTTAGAGGGAATTAGCGCGAGAATATCTTCGCTGACTAAAGCATCGAACAGCACGACATCGGCTTGTTGCAGAAGACGAAACGCTTTTAACGTAAGTAACTCGGCATCACCAGGGCCAGCACCGACGATGAACACCTGCCCTTGTTTATGACCTTCAGTTTGCCTGTTTGCTAACTTCAACCACTTGCCAAAGTATGAATGCTTAGCTGGAGCTTTTGGATTATCGGAGCGCTGGCGCGTCGTCACGGTCGTGACCGAGGTAGAAATAGCATCGCGATAAAAGAGGTTTAACAAAGGTTTCTGCGGTTTAAATAAGGTGCGCAAAAACGGTAACGACCAACTAGATGCAATTGACATGATTTAACGCTCCTAAACAGATTGAATTTCAATGACTAAATGCTTGTCTATCAGCTGAGACAAGGCGGGCTTGCACGAGCCACAATTCGTACCACACTTTAATGCTTCACCAAGCTCTGCCACCGAACTACAGCCTTCTTCGATGGCATGTGTAATGGTTTTTTCGCGCACTTCAAAGCAGCTACAAACTACATCACCATTTAAAAATGCGTCGTCTACTTGGCCACGTATTAAATTGCGCTGTATGTCTGTAGAAATAGATGTGTTGAGAAGACTGGCAAGCCATTCGTTAGGTACTGACCATGTGCTTTTTGAATGTGGCGCTGCCTGCGCTGTTGTATGTGCAGTTGCTGGTGCCCTTTCACCCTTTTCTGGCTCATCGCCCAAAAACGCCGCGAAACAAAGAGTATCATCGACAAGCGCAAGGCATACTGAGTATGTATGATGATGAAACTGCAATAGCACCGCGTTTTGCGGCAGCAGAGGTATCAACCCTTGGGTAAAATCCCGACGACCTTTGTTCGAAGCAACATTCAATACTGATAATGCTGCATCCGAGTTATTTAAAGGTGAAGACGCCTCTGTGCTTTCAAGCGGTGTCGTATTCCAGTAATCACACGCATGCTTTAGTGCGTCTTCACTAAACGGATTAAGTTTTGAATTATGTGCTGATTGGTTTACTGATGAAACAAAGAGCTTGCCGTAGGTAGCGAAATGAGCAGGCGCGATAGCTACCGCCGCGTGTTTTAACTCTGGCTGCCCTGAAATAGGGTCTACCGCGCTGGCGTAAAGTGCGCCTAGTTTACTGTGCGAACCCCATTGCGCCGACCAGTGAATGGGAATGAATACTTCCCCTTTGCGCATATCCGTATCCGCTTTAACCGGATAAATAACAGGGGCGTCTTTACACACTGCACTTGAAAGAGAAACGAGGCTTCCATCTTCAACGCCCAATTCAGCAGCGTCTTTAGGGTTGATATGCACGCAAGCACTTGGCATATGAGCCAGTAACTTTGCCGCTTTACCCGTGCGTGTCATAGTATGCCACTGATCTCGCGCTCGGCCGCTGTTCACAACAAAAGGATAAGCGTCTGATGTTACCTGCAGTGGCGCTCTGTAAGTTACGGGAATAAGTTTCGCTTTGCCACTAGGGGTTGAAAACCGTTTATCTTCAAAAGGACGTTTACTGGTAAGGCGAGGGTTAGGGTTAGATTTAGAATTAGAACTGGCCGTATTCTCAGCTTTTATAACTGTGTGAAAAGGCCACTGCAAAGGCGATAGCCCATTGTACTGAGCTTCACTTAACGCTTGTAAAGGTGACAGGTCTAATTGTCGCTTACCGTTATTTTGATAGCCGGTTAGCCCAGCGTATTCGCAGAATATTTGTGACGGATGGGTAAAATTAAATGCCTCGCCAAAGCCCATTTTACCCGCCACTTCGCATAGTATTTGCCAATCGTGTTTTGCACTACCTGGTGGGGGCAATATACCGCGCTGACGTGAAATACGGCGCTCTGAGTTTGTTACCGTGCCGTCTTTTTCCGACCACCCCGTGGCAGGAAGAGCAATGTGCGCGTAGTTAAGCGTATCGTTAGACTCAACAATATCAGACACCACCACCATGTCACATTTAGAAAGTGCGCGTTCAACTTGACCGCGATTTGGCATACTGACAACGGGGTTCGTCCCCATTATCCAAACGAATTTTACCTTTCCACTCTCAATTGCATTAAACAAATCAACAGCTTTAAGCCCCTGCCCTTTGGGCATAACAGGGGCATTCCAATAGGTTTTAACAGCGCTGATATGCTCAGGGTTTTCAAGGTCCATATGTGCAGCTAGCATATTGGCTAACCCACCGACCTCACGACCACCCATGGCATTTGGCTGGCCAGTGATCGAAAACGGGCCACAACCGTCTTTAGCAATTAAATCCATTGCTAAATGACAGTTGATAATGGCTTGGGCTTTATCCACACCAGCAGAAGACTGGTTTACGCCCATAGAATAAAAAGTAATTGCGCTAGAGGCTTTGCAGAAGGCATCAAAGAAGGCCTTAATACTGTTAACGTCCAGGTCGCATACTTCAGCAACGTCATCTAACGTTAAGGCATTTGCACTTTTGAGCGTTTCATCAAGCCCCTCGGCATAGCTCTCAACAATGGATTTGTTTATACGACCTTGTGCGTTTGCATAGCTGAGTAAACCGTTAAATAGGGCTACGTCGCTACCCGGTTTTATAGGAAGGTGTAAATCGGCAATGGTACAGGTTTCGGTTTTGCGTGGGTCAACAACAATGACCTTCATATTCGGATTTTTCAGCTTTGCTCGCTGAATGCGTTGAAAAAGCACTGGGTGCGCCCACGCCGTATTACTCCCGGTGATCACCAGTAAATCTGTACATTCTAAGTCGGTGTAATCGCAAGGCACTACATCTTCACCGAACGCACGCTTGTACGCGGCAACGGCTGATGACATACATAGGCGTGAATTCGTATCGATATTGGCACTGCCTATGTAACCTTTCATAAGCTTATTGGCAATGTAATAGTCTTCGGTGAGAAGCTGACCTGATACATAAAAAGCAACGGCATCCGCGCCATACTGCGCAATGGTAGAGGTGATCTTATCCGCAATCACATCGGTGACCGTGTCCCAATCCACCGATTGACCTGCCATGGTTGGGTGAAGCAAACGTCCGTTTACGTCGTTTGTTTCAAGCAGGTTTGTTCCTTTAACACACAATCTTCCATAATTGGCGGGATGCTCTGGCGTGCCTTTAACAGTGTCCAGGGTTATGGCACGCGGGCTTACGTTGCAACTGATATCTACACCACACCCTACGCCGCAGTATGGGCATGTTGTTTGTCTTAATTGTTCAGACATCATGTCGGGTTGTCGTGTAGGCATATTCATTTCATTACCTTTTTCGATTTCACAGCTTTTGAATGCATTTTGCTAGAAGGCTTTTTTCATGTGGGCGTTCAAATAAAGGCAGTTTGCTTAAACGCCGACAAAAACCTTTTCACCCTCTACCTTCACAGCGTAAGCCGTGACGGAAACATCGTCGTATTCTTTACACAGCCCGGTTTCTAAAAAGTAATGCTCTTTGTATAGAGGCGAAGCAACAACAGGCGCACCGCCTATCGAACCCAGAAGTCCGCGATAGAGTACGTTTGCTTTACCAATAGGGTCGTAGTTACTAATGGCGAAAACCTGGGTTTCGCCGTTTATCTTCAAACTGAAAATTGCCACTTGCTGTGAGTCGACAAGGGCGCAAACCCCACTGTTTGTCACTAAGTCGTTCGTCTCACAAACATAGTGCCATTGCACTTGCTGTGGTTCTGACGCCATTACATTTTGCGCTGCTGACATAATTTGATTCTCCTAACAGGGTTGATAAGCCAGTGGCTATACCATAGAGACAGGAATGAACTGATCTTTACCTGCTACTTTTTCAGCTTCAGTAGCTGGGCGAACCTGGCCTCGCTCTGAAACAAACTGAATATTGGTGTCGCTAGCATTGCTGTTTACGAATTGACGGAAACGCTTGCGCGACTCAGGGTTTTCAATGGTGGTTTTCCATTCGCACTGATAAGCATCAACCACAGCATCCATCTGTGCTTCAAGCTCACCATTAATGCCAAGAGCATCGTTTATCACAACGTCTTGCAAGTAAGCTAACCCACCTTCTAAGTTGTCCATCCACACCGATGTGCGCTGTAGGCGATCAGCCGTTTTCACGTAAAACATCAGCACGCGGTCGATGTACTTAATTAGGGTTTCGGTATCTAGGTCGGTGGCAAACAGGTCTGCATGTCGAGGCTTCATGCCGCCATTCCCGCAAACATACAGGTTCCAGCCTTGCTCGGTAGCAATAACACCAATGTCTTTGCTTTGGGCTTCTGCGCACTCACGGGTACACCCCGAGACGGCAAATTTAATTTTGTGTGGCGCACGTAAGCCTTTATAACGATTCTCTAAGTCAATGGCAGTGCCAACAGAATCCTGTACACCGTAGCGGCACCATGTGCTTCCCACACACGATTTCACGGTACGCAGTGCCTTCGCGTAAGCATGGCCGGTTTCAAAACCGCCAGCGACGAGTTTTTCCCAGATATCCGGTAAGTGCTCTACGCGCGCTCCAAATAAATCAATGCGCTGACCACCTGTGATCTTGGTGTACAAGTTGTATTCTTTTGCCACTTCACCTAGCAGAATCAACTTCTCTGGCGTTATTTCGCCACCAGGTACACGCGGTACAACGGAATACGTGCCATCTTTTTGCATGTTGCCAAGGTAGATATCGTTGGTGTCTTGTAGAGGAAGATGTGAAGCCTTAAGAATGTAGTCGTTATACACCGAGGCTAAAATTGAGCCGACAGCGGGCTTACAAATTTCACACCCTAGACCTTCACCATGCTGCTCTAGTAGCTCGTCAAAGGTGCGAATGCCGTTTACCTTAACAATGTGAAATAGCTCTTGTCGGGTATGGTTGAAGTGCTCACAAATGGCTTTTGATACTTCCACACCGCGCTTTTCAAGTTCGCTATCCACAACATTTTTAAGTAAGGCAGCACAACCTCCACACCCTGTGCTGGCTTTGGTTTCGCCTTTTACATCGCCAACGCTACAACAGCCGCCTTCAATGGCTGAAACAATATCGCCCTTTGTCACATTTAGGCATGAACAAATAGACGCGGTGTCTGGCAGTGCATCGGCACCTAGTGCTGGTGCCGCATCAGATGATGGTAGGATCAGACTTTCTGGGTGTTCAGGTAATTCGATATTATTAAGCGCATACTGTAGGAGCGTGTCGTAGTCGCTGGTATCGCCAACGAGTACAGCACCAAGCACGTACTTTTGCTCGCTATCTACCACCAGCTTTTTGTACACGCCTTCTGGCTGATTTAAATAGGTGTAGCTAAGCGCACCGGCTGTGCGTTCATGAGCTTCGCCAATTGAGCCCACTTCCACACCCATTAGCTTGAGTTTGGTACTCATATCTGCGCCAGCGAATTCGGCATCGCCGCCGGTTATATGACTTACAGCCGTGCGCGCCATGGTATAGCCAGGTGCTACCAGGCCAAAGATTTTGTTATCCCACAGCGCACATTCACCCACAGCGTAAATGTTTGGGTCAGACGTCACGCAGTGGTTATCAATGACAATACCGCCGCGCTCACCCAGTGTTAGCGCTGACTTTCTGCCGAGCTGGTCGGAAGGTCGAATACCGGCAGAGAATAAAATCATGTCAGTTTCTAGTGCAGTGCCGTCAGCAAACACCATTTTATAGCGGCAGGTATCACCGGCCTCAATAGTTTGCGTTGCCTTTTGGGTGTGAACCGTAACGCCCAATGCTTCAATTTTGTCCTTAAGAACGTTACCACCTGCTTGGTCTAACTGTACCGCCATAAGCTGCGGGGCAAACTCAACCACGTGGGTGTCGAGACCGGCTTGCTTTAATGCGTTAGCGGCTTCTAAACCCAACAGCCCACCACCAACAACAACCCCTACTTTGCTCACCGCTGCTGAAGCTTCAATAGCGAGTAGATCGTCTATAGTACGGTACACCAAGCAATGCTCTTGATCGTTGCCAGGGATGGGTGGCACAAATGGGTATGAGCCCGTAGCTAACACAAGCTTATCGTAGCTAAACACCTGCCCTTCAGAAGTCGTCACTTTATTATTGTCACGGTCTATATCGGTAACCAAGGCATTGGTAACTACGTTTACGCCCCACTCGGCGTACTGAGCGGGTGTAGTGAGCGCTAAGTCATCAGCACTCGCGCCGCTAAAAAAAGACGACAGATAAACGCGGTCGTACGCAAGGCGTGACTCGCCGCATAAAACGGTTATTTCTACATTGGCATCGCTTTGGTGAAGCTGCTCAACAAAATGATGCCCCACCATGCCGTTGCCTACGACGACAATTTGCGGTTTTGAGTCCAATGAAGTCATGGTATTCCCCTTTTTTCGGGACAAAAAAAAGCCCGCTTCAACTTTCGTTGATGCGGGCTTCGTTGCCTATTTTGCCAACGGTTTAGGTCGGCTAACACATTTTACGGAGTGTTATAAATCACACAATTTTCAGCGATTGACACAAATCACCAAAACACACTTTACGTTTATAGCTATCCAAGTTCAGTGCCAAAACCGTAAATAATTGTTTTTATTTGATTTACTACAAAATAAGCATTATTCAGACTTCACAACTGCACCAAACAAACGCAAAACTGTGTTTACTTGGTGCATTAAGGCTATCAAATAACTTAGGCCAGCTTATCCGTCGCTACGCGGTAGCGAGGGTCTTCAACCACGTTAATTTCAACAAACTTATCGGCCTTGCGAAGCAGTGAGCGACATTCATCACTGATATGGCGAATGTGTAGCTTTTTACCCTGCTCTTCGTATTTGTCAGCAAGGGTATCTAGCGCATCGATACCTGATGAATCCCAAATGCGAGAGTCTTTAAAGTCAATAACTACATCATTAGGGTCGTTGGCGATATCAAACAGGTCTTTGAAATGCGATACCGAGCCAAAGAACAGCGGGCCGTCTAGCTCATAGACTTTCCAACCGTCGTTATCGATATGGGATCTCGCTTCAATATGACGAGCGTGTTTCCATGCAAACACCAGTGCTGAAACGATAACACCCACCACAACCGCAATAGCCAGATCAGCGATAACGGTAACGCCTGTTACTAGGAAAAGTACGAACGCATCTTCTTTGTTTACGCCGCGAATAATTCTGAATGACGCCCACTCAAATGTAGCGATAACCACCACGAACATAACGCCAACAAGGGCAGCGAGAGGAATCATTTCAATTAGCGGAGCAGCAAATAGAATAAAGCCTAATAATACAACCGCCGCGGTGATACCAGACAAGCGGCCACGGCCACCAGAGTTAATATTAATCATACTTTGACCAATCATGGCGCAACCGCCCATACCGCCAAAGAAACCGTTTACGGTATTTGCAACGCCTTGGCCAACGCACTCTTTGTTGCCGCGCCCGCGGGTATCTGTCATTTCGTCAATTAATGAAAGAGTAAGAAGCGACTCAATTAGACCAACCAAGCAAAGAATGACTGAGGTAGGCAAAATGATCATGAAGGTTTCCCAGGTGAACGGCACCATAGGAATAGCAAAGCTAGGAAGTTCACCCGCTAGCGTCGCGGTGTCGCGCTGGTCAGCTGGTAGCAAATCGCGAACAAAGTCGATTACAGTGCGCGCTTCAAGGTCAAGACCGTGTACTAACAAGGTTACCGTAACAATCGCTACAAGCGACGCCGGTACAGCTTTGGTTAGCTTTGGCAATAAATAGATAATGGCCATGGTTAGCGCCACAAGCCCTAACATCCAATATAACAGCGTACCTTCCATCCACTGTAATTCACCGGCTGCGTTGGTCACTTTGAACTGGCCTAATTGCGCCAAGAAAATAACAATTGCCAAACCATTTACGAAGCCTAGCATTACCGGATATGGGACCAGACGTATAAACTTTCCGAGCTTGAAAATACCGCACATTATTTGCAGTAAACCAGCCAAAATAACCGCGGCAAATAAATACTGCACGCCGTGTTGGGCAACCAGTGCCACCATTACAACGGCCATGGCGCCGGTAGCACCAGAAATCATTCCTGGTCGGCCACCAATAGCGGAAGTGATTAAGCCCATCATGAAAGCCGCATAAAGACCAATCATTGGTTCTACGCCGGCCACAAATGCGAATGCAACGGCTTCAGGGACCAAGGCAAGCGCCACGGTAATACCTGATAGCACGTCGTTTTTAACGTTGCTGTCTTTACTGGTAATTAAATCGAACATGTTCTCTCAGAAGCTAAGATGTTAAACACAACAACCCACCATGGCGTACACCGCGTTAAAGCAGAACACCAAGTAGGTAGGAGATTTTTTCGGCGATTCTATCACCATTGTAGCGCAAAATCTTTTAATAGATTGTTACTAGGGCCTGTTGAACGTTGATGTGCAGCAAAGATCAACAGGCTCCAGTCCGAACTACTTGGCGCTTACGTGATAAGCGCAGGGCTCTTTGCCCCTTTCCTAATGCTGTGAGCTTGTCAATTTTTCATGTACGGTCTCAGGGCTTAATTTAATAGCGAATGCTGACAAATTGCATCGTACATGGCATCGTATAATGGTTTTTATTAACCGCGTCGTTCAATGCGCTTCGATTTCTAATACGGGGCTACGGTAAGACGTCGCAATAAGGCACAAGTCTTATTCAACGAGGAGTTAAAGTGGTACCTTATATTCTGACTATTTTGTGCGTGCTAGTAGCAGGCGCTATTCATTGGATGTCGCCGAAGGCTTATTGGAAAGCCACTATCATGTCGACCGCCGTTATTTTACTATTTTCTGTAGCGGCATTGTTTATATTTAAAGCATCAGGAATGCTGGTTAGCGAGCACACTGGCGAGAATGCTGACTTTTCTGGGCAAATGTTAACTATCACCACAATGATTGCCTTCTTCGGTTTCTTAATTTCACTGTTTGTAGGTTGGTTTCTTCGCGTAGTCAGAAACTAATCCGGAAAGCAAAACCACATAGTTTGCGAGGCTGCACCATTTTGGCGCAGCTTCTTCCCTCTCAACTTCCCTCTTAATGCCGCTAACCTTCCCGTCCCCCTTATAAAGTCACCTTAAGTTAAAATTCCAGCCGAACCACATGCCGCTAAATGTCAGCACTCCGGGCGTTTTTGTTCACTCTAACGCTTATCTTCATTAATTCTAATAAACAGGGCATAAGTGTTGCTTGGTACACGTATTGCTCTGCTGAGTGCAGGGGACTAAGAGCAAAGAGTTTCAAAAAACGTTTCGCCAATAGATGCACTCATCAATAGAAAATTCGAAACGTGTGTACCGAAGATTAGCAGGCCTTTACATGCTTCATGAACCAGAACAGACCATTGCGCTTTGTAGCGACGCCACTAAGCGCTTTTTGCTAGCGGCCAAGCACGCCGAAATAACCGTGCTTGAGCAACTATCTAGTAATTGTCGAATTGTAATTGCCGTTCGAGAACTTATTCATGAACTGCAAAAAGAGCGTGGGGCCAGCAATATCTTTCTTGCTTCAAAAGGCGAGCGTTATGCCGCTGAGCGAATGCAGTATGTCAGTGCGAGTGAGCAAGCCGAATCTACACTAAAGAGCCATTTAAAGTCTCTCTACCTCACTGATGAAATCACCTCGGGCAACCCGCGCTTGTTGAGCAGTATTACGCTTGCCATGCAGGCAACAGATTACTTGCCGCGACTACGTGAGCAAGTCAGCAAGCAAATGCTGACGCCTCTGGAATCGACCCGAGCCTATAGTCGACTAGTCGCTAGTTTACTTACGGTAATTTTTGAAGCGGCGGATATTGCAAGCGACCCAACAATTACCCGGTTACTGGTTGCCCTGTTCAACTTTATACAAGCTAAAGAATACGCTGGGCAGGAACGTGCATGGGGAGCTATTGGCTTCGCCGAAACCCACTTTGATGTGCGGCTTTGCGAAAAGCTTACCGCCTTGCAGCAAGCTCAGGAACATCACTTCGGGATATTCTGTGAGTTTAGCTGCAAAGCACAAAGAGACGCACTGGAATCTTTAAATAAAAGTCCGGCGGCAATCGATATCACACAGCTCAGAAATATGATTGCACAACTCAGTGACGGCAGTCCTATTGCCAGTGAAATTTCTGAAGTATGGTTTGACGTGGCTACACGGCGTATCGACGCAATGCAGGATATTGAAGTTGCGCTAACAGAAACTCTAACGCAACAAACCAATACAAAAGTGGCCAACGCCAAAAATGAAATGGCCAATCACCAACAGTTACTTACGCGCTTTAACGATGAACATACAACTGATGGCTCGCCGCTTACCTTGCTGTTTGACCCAAGCATGCCCGGCTTAGCGGAGGACACTAAAGAAGACGAGATCAAAACGCTGTCACTCAACGAGCAGACAAAGACCCTATCTGCCCACCGCTCTTTTTATGATTTACTGCGTTCACAGGCTCAACACATAGAAGATATGGGTCGGGAGCTCGAAGAGGCCAAGCGTGCAATACAGGAACAAAAACTAATTGGGCGAGCAAAACTAGTAGTAATGGAGCAATTCGGATTAAGCGAGAACAACGCGTATCGCCGACTGCAAAAACAAGCTATGAGCGAAAATACGACCATAGCGGCTATTGCCGCTAAGATCGTAAATATTACAACAAAGACTACTGCTCAAAGGTAGCTACTCTCAATTGAGTCACTTCTAGTTTAATTAAGCGCGTCCTAGCTCTTAAGGAGAAACTGAAGTCAACAAAGGCCAAACAGTAAGCCAATTCTTAGAAGCAAGTCGCTGTTTAAAAACTTCGGGCCTTGGATATTTTGGGTTAATACTTATGGTGCCGGCGAAGTTTGCTTCCAAACCAAATGGCGCGAGTATGTCTAAATCATCGTTGGCTAAAAGACGAATCGCAACACAGGTTTCTCGTTCTATCCAATAAGAAATAGCGTCGTGGCAATTTGGATAGGGAGCGTGCGCGTGAGCTACGTGCATACGCGCTTGGTTTTTAACTTGCCAATTAGCTTGAGGAACCATACGCGCTAGCTCGCGTTCTATGGCTTGTTCTTGTGCTTTTAGCCCCGGTTTGACGGCTGCAGAATTTGGTGAGTAAGCTTGC
The DNA here is from genome assembly GCF_947311905.1 of Alteromonas sp. CyTr2. Classification (NCBI taxonomy): domain Bacteria; kingdom Pseudomonadati; phylum Pseudomonadota; class Gammaproteobacteria; order Alteromonadales; family Alteromonadaceae; genus Alteromonas; species Alteromonas sp. CyTr2. The sequence continues at coordinate 88,463 of NZ_CAMZMZ010000004.1, forward strand.
GGTTGAGGTACTGATTCCAATGTATTATCGGCACTCGCAACACTTTGCGGCGGATTAATTCCACCACTAAAGTAAATCACATCAATATCGTTGAGCGGAGTTGGTGTCGCTCTTGCGTGTAACTCATCCCATATGGCATTTCGAACAAATCCAGCACCAATGTACCCTTGCGGTAAATCGAGCGCTCTCAAAGCGCGCAGGCAACGCATACGAAAAGGATCCTGCTTAATAATGTCGCCTAGCCGTTTGAGATCTTGCACGTTTAACCTTCGTCTTTTATACGCAGTTTGCGTTTCCACTTGATGATGTAAAAGCAAAAGGCAGCCATACTGCCACCAGCAAACCACCCTGCAATAATGTCGCTAGGCCAATGCACGCCCAATAAAATGCGGCTTAAGCCAATACAAAATACAAGAAAGGTGGCTGCCATGTAGATCCACACTTTTACTGAAGCGTTTTGCGTGAAGTACGTTAACAAATAGGCGATATAGAAATAAACAAGCGTAGATAAGGTAGCATGTGCAGAAGGGAAGCTTTGTGTATACACACTTACATCCTGCATGGGCAGCGGAGGACGAGGCCTGTCGATGCCAGCTTTGAGTAAGAAGGTCGTTGCGATCCCCACGGCAACAGCAATCAAAAAAGTCAGTGCCTTTTTCTTTTCACCGGCCATCGCCAAGGCTCCGGCAACTGAAATCGTGACAAAGATAAGTGCCGTATTACTGCCTAACGCGGTGATATCGCGAAGCGCCTCTTCTTTCCAACCCGATACATTGCCTGCTTCGCTGATTACATTGAATAACGCATTGTCAAACGTAGTCAGCACGCCCATGTAGACAAACAACATCATAAGCAAAAAACCGGTGCCAAGTAGTAACACCTGAATAGAGGGTGTTTTAATGATGTCTAAGTAAGAAGCTAGCGCGCCGCTGTTTTTTGTTTCACTGCTTGTCATAAATCTACTTCCATTTAGTACAAAAAGAGCGTTATTGGTCGTGCTTGCTACCACCTAGGCAGTTTGGCGATACCATAGATTGCCCACCTCGAGCTTCCCACTCTGTAGGCGTATACGTGTGAAGTGCCAACGCATGAACAGGCCCCTGCAGCGCTTCAGCCGCAAGACCGTTAATTTCTCTGTGTCTCGCTATTAAGCGCTTGCCCTCGAAGGCATCACTCACTACCGTTACTTTGAAATGACTTTGAGCCCCTTCTGGAACATTGTGCATAAAACTCTCATCTACAACCTCGAGAAAACTCGGATTAAGTGCAGCTTCAATCGTAGTTTCCAGAAACGCTTTTACTTGCATTTGGCTTACCTTGTTCTGTGAATAAGATGTCGGAATGTAAGATTAATTCTACCACCGATAGGCTTAGCCGTCTTCGCTATACCGTGCACGTAGTGACTTTGGGTAGAACCAGCCATTATCAATACGCTACCATGCTCAAGTACTTGCGTATGCTTCTCTTTCGTTTCTTTATGCTTGAAAACAAAGGGTCTTGCTTCGCCCAAAGTAACAGATGCTATAACCGGGTTTATCCCCAATTCAGGTTCATCATCAGAGTGGAAGCTCATGCTGTCTTGCCCATTGCGATACCAGTTCGCTAAAACACTATTGAATTTTGTATTGTGCTCTGTCCCGCATAGTACCTCACAACATTTTTTAATGTCCAAAAGGCTTTCGGTCCACGGGTTCGGAGACATGGTTAGATTTGAATAGGTATAGGTACACTCTTCGTCGCCGTGCCAGCTCTGAAGGCGCGGTATTTTTACGTGTTTTCCGAACAATCGAATAGTATCCTGACGCCAGGGTAGTTCGGCCTGAAGCTGATCAAAAAAGGTATCTGATGCTTTTTTGGATAGTGCATTTGGAAAATAAGTAACATCGCCCTCTGACAGCGGAAGCTTATAGGGAGCGTGGTTGTCGTTCGGGGACTCAAATAGAGAAAATTGCATGCGTAAGTATAGTGCTTCAGTTAGTTCTCAAATCTGGCTGCGGGTACTTAGCCTCGAAAGCGTTAAGATACACTGAGACGAAAACCCAATTACACCTTAATTACGTACATTTTGCCAAGGTGGATTGTTATACCCCTTGGTTAATACTCACGCTTAAAGCGGGAGTATTATAACGAACAATAGCGAGTTATTAGGTAGAGCCACCCGCTTGATATGGTAAGATAAAGGCAGAAGATGTAACCAATTACACATTCGCCAACGGTGAATGTCTTGAGCTTTTCCCTGAAAACAGACCCCAATGAATACAGAATTTATTTTTGCCGACCGACAATTTTCGCTGATTCGCTATCCTGAAAAGCACCAGCACGTAAGCCTTCAAGCATGGGATAGCGCCGACGAGCTTATTATTGAGCACGTTGAGACGTTACTAAGTGATGAAGCACTTTCAATTGACGGCGGTGAAAATGATGGCCCGATGATGATCTTTAATGACGATTTCGGTGTGTTGGGTTGCTGGTTCTCGCATTTAGCGCCGTACTGGATATCCGACTCTTACATCTCGCTGCGCTCATTGCATGAAAATTTGAAAGCCAACCAGTTGCTGAACACATCAGAAGTTGCTGCCACAGATGAGCTTCAAACCGCGCCCGTACAAACGCTAACGAGTGTGCAGAGCTTAACGTTTAAGCCGGAAAAAGCACCGCGCCTTGTTGTACTTAAGGTGCCCCGCGCCCTTGCCCTACTTGAACAGCAGCTTATCGACTTACAAAAGTATGTGACGCCCGACACCCGTATAGTGGCAACGGGTAAAGTTAAAGCCATTACTAAATCTGTGCTTAATCTTTTTGAGCGTTATATCGGCCCCACTACCACGTCCCTTGCCCAAAAGAAGTCCCGGCTTGTGTTCGCCACGCCTCGCGAGTCGCTCAAACTATCAGACTCGCCCTATCCAACGCGCTGGCAGTGCAAGAGCACCATGGGAGCACCACTAACCATAGACAATCTAGCAAATGCGTTTTCTCGACAGTCTCTGGATATCGGCGCACGTATCATGTTGGAGCACATGACAGTAAGCGCTAACGACTTCGTAGTTGATTTAGGTTGCGGCAACGGCGTACTAGGAGTAAACGCGTTGACACTCGCTCCTGACGCCAAAGTGATCTTTGTCGACGAATCGTATATGGCGCTGGAAAGTGCCAGACTAAACGTACTTAACAACCATCCAGATAAAATTGCGCAGTGCGAGTTTGTAGCAAGCAATTGCCTAGAAACATTACTTAACCGAGAGCACAAACCGGCTGTTACTAAAATTCTTTGTAACCCACCGTTTCACCAACAAAACGCGATTACCGATCATATCGCATGGCAAATGTTTACCGATTCTCGGGATTTGCTGATTAAAAGCGGTCACTTAGTGGTGGTTGGTAACCGACACCTCGACTATCACATTAAGCTTAAGAAGTTATTTGGTGGCGCCAAGGTACTTGCGAGTGACAAAAAGTTCGTTATCTTAGGCACTGCGAAACGCTAAGCGTGCTCAATAGGCTATCCGCGAAATCTGAAATACATTCAAAGGCATTTTTATGAGAAAAATACTTTTACCACTTTTCACTGCCGTTTTGCTGCTAGGTAGCAGTTCTGCGGTTATGGCCAAGAAAGACGATGGGTCTCAGGTTCAGCCAGATAACTATTACCCTCGGGTGAAAATAGAAACCACCATGGGCGATATTGTGGTTGAACTGGACAGAAGACGTGCGCCAATTACCGTAAATAACTTTCTTCGTTATGTTGATAAGCGCGCCTACGAAGACACCATTTTTCACCGCATCGTGCCTGGTTTTGTTGTGCAAGGTGGTGGTTATACGGCAGACTTCAACGGCAAGTCGAACTTTCCAGATATCTTCAATGAGTCTGGTAACGGTTTGACTAACGACCTGCACACTATTGCAATGGCAAGACAAGGTGACCCGCATACCGCAAACCGACAATTTTTCTTCAACGTGAATGACAACAGCAGCTTAAACCCCGGAAGAGACTGGGGCTACGCGGTTTTTGGCGTAATTGTTGAAGGCGAAGATATTGTTGATGCCATGTCGGAAGTAGAAACTGAATATTCGATTCGCCTTAACGCGAATAACGTACCCATTGAGCCGATCATTATTAAAAAGATGACCGTGTTACCGCCCTTATAGCGATTAACAGATACAAACAGCCATAAAGAGCAATGCTTTATGGCTGTAATTCCAACCTGAACAAATGCTGTTTTGGGAACGTTTTGTCGAAGTAAAAGCCCTGCTTGTTAAATCCTAAGCGCTGTAAAAGCTTCTGCGACGCCATATTTTCTGGGTGCGTCATGGCTGTTAAAAAACGATAGCCCTTAGAGGCAGACCACGCTATAACACACTGACATGCCTCATAACATATACCCTTGCCTCTTGCTTCAGGCAGCATTGCAAAGCCTAAATCTGGACATTCAAATGCAAAGCGATTGAAGAGACCACAAACCCCTAAAGGTTGTTTGGTTTCGGTTAATTCGACAGCCAGCAGGCCATACCCCCACTCTTCGCGCTGCGCATTAGTTTTACCAATATAGTCACAGGCGTCGTCTACGTTATTAACGTTTTTATTTCCAATGTATTTAAGCCATAGTGCGTCTTGCTGAAGTGCTAGTATCCAATGCTTGTCATCATAGGTCAGCGGACGCAATGTAATTCTATCGTTCGTAAAAAAAGAGGTGTTCGTATTCACACTAATCCTTTTGCCAGTATGGTTAAACTAACGGGATATTATTCTTATCGTAAATAATTGTGAGCGTGTATTACCTTAATGGGCAAGGTATTCATTCACTGACGCTCACACTACCTGTTTGATAGAAGCGTGTCTATGTGTTCAATTTGCTTGCTGTCCACAAGTGCAGCTCGAGGGTATTGAGGCGCAACTCTGTCGTTTACTCTCGGATGTTCCCAAAGCGAGGTTTGCGCTATAAACCGCTTAGCCTCTTCTTGACCACCGTGCTCCAAACAACCAGCCAAACAGGTATCAATGTAAGTTTGATGGACGGGGTATGCCTCACTTGCAGGTTCACAGGCAAGGGTTTCACAAATCCAAAAAGAAAATTGTGAAAGGGTATCTTCTAACCACGTTGCATTATCAGGGTGATGTAAATGAAAATTGAGGTTTTGAGGGCTGACTTCAACAAAGCGATAGTCTTTTTCTCTTTCTTGAAGCGCGGGATTAATTTTAGTGGGGACCAGCTGGGCGTTTAGCTTACTCGTTGCATTTGCTACTGCTCCTACGTAGGTTTGCTTTTCTTCAACGCTGCGCGTTACCCAAGCCCTTTCGAAACCTGAAACGGTAACGGGGATCCCCTGAATAAAAATGTTCGAGTAACGCTCTCGGCTATCTTTACTTAGTAAGCTTCCGTAACCTAAAACCATGTGTTTTTCGGTTTGTGATTGTAGCCACTTGGCTAGCTCTTTCATTGTCACCTCTATGTCACAGCAGTGTAGCTTGCTAGTGTAAAAATGAAAAAGACGGTGTGCAATACACCGCCTTTCGTCCAATTTTATTTAGGTCACTTGTTTAAAACAACGCTCTCACACCCAGCGTGAAGTTTCTACCTGGAAGCGGTGCTTGGTCTTTTAAGAAAGAAGTATGAACACGCGCCTCTTCGTCGGTTAGGTTATCACCACGTGCAAACAATACCCAGTCTACGCCCTGTGTAGCGAACTCGTATTGAACACTCGCATTAACCAGCGTATAGCCATCGGTTGCGGTTTCAAATGATGCCACATCATTTTGATCGTCATACCAGGTGAAGCCCACATCAGCACTTAAGCCGTCGCTTACGTAGCTCAGTTCACTACCAAATCGCATAGGGGGTGTGCGCGGAAGGTTATCATCTTCAATCTCGGCGCGGATGTAGTCGCCGAAAACGGTTAAGCGTAGCGTATTGGTCAAGTCTACGTACGTTTCTGCTTCAAAACCCCAAATGTCTGCGTTGGCCTGTTGGAAGTAGTACACAGGCAAGCCTTCTTCATCGCTATGCGCTTCTTCACCGTCTAGAACATCTTCCTCATGCTCATCGTGTTCTTCATGCTCGCTCAGCGCAATTAAGCCAGTGCTCGTTTGGAAGATATAATCATCTGCCTTGTTATAGAAGAACGACGCACTGTAGCCCCAATTTCCGGTGAATTTGCGGAAAGTAATGTCTAAGTTTGTACTTACTTCCTCTTTAACACCTTTAAGCGTTTCCTCAATATGACCTTCCTCGTCCATGTCGAAAACTAGACCCACTTCATAGCTTTGAGTTGCTAAATGCTGCCCCGCCGAGAAAAGCTCTTGCTGGCTAGGAGCACGTTCGCTACGAGACAAGGTAACGGCAACCGAATGGCCTTCTGAGTATTCCCAGTTAGCGCCAGCAGAAAGTGATAAGCTGGTAAAGTCGTAGTCAGGGAAGTCAAAAGCTAAAGCGTGTGCTTCATGCTCTTCGCCCTCATGCTCATCTTCGTGCTCTTCCCCTTCATGTTCCTCACCTTCATGCATCACCTCTAGCTCCACTTCGCTAGCATCTGCATCTAAGGTTGTGTGCTCAAGGCGGCCGCCAAGTTCAAATGTGACGCTGCCTACCCTCTTTTGCTCAATAAGATAGAGCGCGTAACCCGACGTAGTATTTGCAGGCGTGAAAGCTTCCTCACCCACAGCATCGTAGTCGCTATGATTAAATTGAATACCGAACACGCCATGCCACCCATTCACTTCTTCGTGGTAGGCAGATAATCGAATATCGCTCGACTCGTTCGTAAATACAGTACCAGGCTCACCATCTTCTATTTCGGCGTGTTGGTAATCTGTGAAAGCTGCCGCGAACTTCACGTTCGTTAGGCCACGAATGGGAGAGTGCCATTCACCCGCAGCCTGGTAGCGCGTCATATCGACATCGAGTAATACACCTTCTGCGCTATGGACTTCATGCTCTTCGCCATCAAGCTCTTCTTCATGGTCTTCATGTTCCTCTTCCCCATGGCCGTGGCTATGACCAGGTACGCCATATTTGTTGTCGAGTTGTTCAACAGCGAAACCGAAGTAGCCTTCTTCGGCCACGTAAGATAAACCTGCAACGACGTTACGCGTCTCCATTGCGCTGCTTTCTAGCACACCGTTTGGTTCATCTTCATCGGGGTCGATAGACGCAAAGCCCGGAATATCCGCGTTATCTGTATCGCGATAAAACCCGTCGACATGCCATGCAATATTGCCACTGCCACCCGTTACATCTGCACGGGTATACGAGCCGTTATTCACTGTGCTATAGCTAGTTTCAGCTTCGCCTTCTACGCCGTCTATCTGATACTGAGGAATACGTTTGTCAACCACGTTAACCACACCACCAATAGCGCCACTGCCGTATTGAAGCGTTGCAGGACCGCGAAGTACTTCCACCTGCGTTGCACTTGAAAGTGTGGTGGCAACATTGTGATCTGGACCTACTCGAGATACATCAGATACATCCAAACCGTTTTGAACAATCTTTACCCGGGGACCATCACTTCCTCGAATGACCGGGCTACTTGAAACGGGGCCAAAGTAGGTACTATGTACACCCGGTGCATTTTTCAGCGTTTCACCTAAAGTTGGCGCTTCAATTTTACGTAGCTTCTCAGCGCCAATTACTGTCACTGGTGTTACCGACTCTAACACTGACGATTGAAGCGCGTTTGCGGTAACAACAATGTTCTCAACAGAAGAGGGTTCTAATACAAAATCAACGTTCTGATCGCTATTAACGTCACCTAAATCGTTATCTCCATGAATATAGTTTGAAGAATAGACATGCAGGTGAATGTGAGGCTGCTCAACATCATCAAATCGATAAATACCGTTTTCATCGGTGTAAGCTACGCGACGGGTGCCTTCTATTTTAACTTCGGCACCTGCAACAGGTTGGCCTGCGGTATCCGTGATTTTTCCCGTTACTGTGGTGGCATGCACAGGCGCACTTAACAGCCCTGCTATGGATAAACTTAGCAGCGAACGCATTTTCATGGGTATTCCTCTGTGGATGTTATAACATTATTTAGTGATGTTATAACATTTTATCCGTTACCCATTGCTTGTCAACCGCTGCTTTACTCACTTAATCTTATGTTTTTGCAATTTAATCGGACGCGCATACTGAATCCCAAGGTTTAAGCAATTCATAGCTAATTGGGCACGAAGGTACTAAGCCCTACTCACTGTGAAATCGATCACTTCTTGAATATGCTTCGCGTTGATTTTAAGCATTAACAGCCTGTCGATGCCCAGCGCCACGCCGGCACAGGCAGGCAAACCTGCATCAAGTGCACTTAAGAAGTTCTCATCAATAGGCTTAGTGGGAAGGCCATGTTCTTCGCGCTTTCTGTTATCCGTTTCAAAACGCAGTTGCTGCTCGTGTGCTGCACTGAGCTCATTAAACCCATTGGCAAGTTCAGCGCCTTGGTAATACACCTCAAAGCGTTCGGCAACCCGTTCATCAGCGGAGCTTAGCTTTGCAAGTGCTGCTTGAGAAGCTGGAAAGTCGTAAATAAAACACGGCTTTTCGATGCCAATTTTAGGCTCGATAGCATAGCTGAATAATAGCTGTAGTTTGCTGTCATAACTGAGGCTTTGCGGCGTGTGAATATCTATGTTCTGCTCTTTCATTGCCTTTAGTAACATGTCGTCATCAGCAGTTAATGGGTCAATGTTCAAATAGGATTGAAAAGCTTGCTGATAAGTCATCTTGTCGGCTGGAGCTGTCGCCAGTGTTTCTTGCAATAAAGCGTCAACCTCGTCCATTAGTGCAAAATGATCAAAACCTAAGCGGTACCACTCTAGCATGGTAAACTCAGGGTTGTGCCAGCGGCCTTCCCCTTCATGGCGAAACGCTTTACACACTTGATAAATACTACCGCTGTCAGCGCACAGTAACCGCTTCATAGCATATTCAGGGGAAGTTTGAAGATACAGCGTAGTTGGCTTACCGGATGAGGCAAAATTGAATTGTGTATCAAACGCGTCTAAATGCTCATCGGTAACCGTACCGTTTGAAAGTAAAGGCGTATCTACCTCTAGAACGTTTCGTGCGTAAAAAAACTCACGTATTGTTCTGAGTAATTCTGCTCGCGCAACACGCGCTTCATGAGTGGTAGTAGGCTGCCAAGATTGCATGTGTCCAAACCTAAAAAGAATAGCTAAAACAAAAAACCGGTACACAAAGGCACCGGCTTTACACGTAAACAGAATGTCTCAGATACTATTTTTGTGCGCGAGACACGTATTCGCCAGAGCGCGTATCTACACGGATAACTTCGCCGGTTTGAACGAATAGAGGTACGCGAACAACTGCACCAGTGCTCAGTGTTGCTGGCTTACCGCCTGTACCCGCTGTATCACCTTTAAGACCAGGATCAGTTTCAGTGATCTCTAGCTCAACAAAGTTTGGTGGCGTAACCGTGATAGGTGAACCGTTCCACAATGTAATGGTACAAACGTCGTTTTCTACCAACCACTTTTTATTCTCACCCACTGCTTTTTCGTCTGCAGCGATTTGTTCGAATGTATCGTTGTTCATAAAGTGGTAGAATTCGCCGTCGGTGTACAAGTAGGCAAGCTCCGTATCCATTACGTCAGCGCCTTCTACTGATTCACCTGAGCGGAAAGTTTTCTCTAAAACTTTACCTGAAATAAGCTTGCGGATTTTTACGCGGTTAAACGCTTGGCCCTTACCCGGCTTTACGTATTCGTTTTCTAGAATGTTGCAAGGTTCGCCGTCCAGCATGATTTTCAGGCCGCCTTTGAACTCGTTAGTGCTGTAATTAGCCATAATTCCTCTGTCTAAACATAAGGTACAAAAAGTTTCGTGGAACAAATAATACCTAAAAAACCGATTTCTGTAGAGCATAACTGGCAAAAAGAATTAGCAAGTAGCTTTACCGATCCTGCAAAGCTGTTGCAACACTTAGGTTTAGACCAAGAAAAATACGCCCAACACATTAAAGCCCGTCGACTTTTTCCTATGCGTGTTCCACGACATTTTGTGGAACTGATGGAGAAAGGCAATCCACACGATCCGCTTTTTCTACAAGTTATGCCGCTCAGCGACGAATTTCTAACATCACCAGGCTATAGCGAAGATCCGTTAGATGAGCACGATACAGCAGGCAAAGGCATATTGCACAAATACGATTCTCGCGTGTTGCTGATGGTTCGCACCGGCTGTGCAGTAAACTGCCGTTACTGTTTTCGCCGCCATTTTCCTTACGCCGATAATGCGGTAAGCAAACACCAATGGCTTCATGTGCTTGATTACCTTCGCAATAACAGCCAAATAAATGAGGTGATTTTCTCAGGCGGCGACCCACTGATGGCAAAAGACGATCATTTGTCGTGGCTAGCCAACGAAATTGCCGCTATTACTCACATAAAGCGCCTGCGTATTCACAGCCGTCTGCCGGTAGTGCTACCAGAACGAATTAGCCGTGAATTTGTTGAATGGTTTACCGCGTTACCCCTGCAAAAGGTGCTGGTGCTGCATGCAAACCACGCGAATGAGATGTCAGAAACGTTGAAAGCGCGTTTAAATACATTGCGAGAAAAAGGCGTCACCTTGCTCAATCAATCGGTATTGCTAAAAGGAATAAATGACTCTGCCGATGCAATTAGTGATTTAAGCGAAACGCTGTTTGAAGCCGGGGTGTTACCCTATTATTTGCACGTTTTAGATAAAGTACAGGGTGCGAGCCACTTTTATGTGAGTGACGATAAAGGCCGAGCAATTATGGAAGAAGCGATAAAGCGCCTGCCGGGCTTTTTGGTGCCAAAACTGGTGAGAGAAATTGGCGGTCAACCCGGCAAAACGCCTATCGACTTAAAGTTGCATCCCTAACTTACGCGAAGGTATCGACGTTGGCGCCTAACGCGGGGTTTGAAGATGACGATTTTGGTACGTCAGAAGCTGATTCCAGCAACTGAAGCGACGCTTGTCCCTCTTGCTCTTGTTGGCTTTTAGCCAACTTAAGAGAGGCCAACTCAAGTGACGCACCGGACGTTCCAGAGGCACTAGTACCTTGTAGATCCATACCATTTTCCTTTGTTGCTTGTAGCAAAGTAAAAAAATGGGCAGAATTGCCCACCTTTACGGCGTGTTGTGCATTACGTAACCAACAAGCTTCGTAATTTACAACAGTCTTTAGGTTATCGGCCTTGAAAGACGAAACTTTAATCATTATTTACCGAGTGGCATTTATTGTGGCAACAATGATAGCCACGGGATTTATACGTAAACATAAAGTGTGCGGGTAATGCGTACACTTAACACTCAGAAACAAAAGGCGCGATCATGCAACAAAGCCAAGAGATGCAAGCTGTTCATCAACAACTTCAGGAAACCATTCAAACGTTACACCGCAAAGCTGTTGATGCTGACCAGATATTAGATAATTTACAGCGCGATCAAAAAGGTAAGTTTGCAGCAGTGTTTGCTGATGACAGCGGGTTTACCACATCAGCCAAACGATTCGGCCCCTATGTACAAGAAATTGCCAGCGACTGGCAAGCGCTAAAAGAACTGGATGACGATGCGGCTAAACAAGCTCTGGCGCCACTGGTTAAAAAGATAGAATTAGCGTTGGTGACCATTGCGCAATTTCAGCAATCTCTATCTAAAAGCTAGCTCGTACTAAATTTAATAACGAAAAGCCCGCTTTATTTGCGGGCTTTTTTGAACTAGCTTCTTACTTACGGCGCACTCTCACGCCTTACCGCTTATTTTTGATAAAGCGGCAGTAAGCGAATTCTGCGTTTAATTTCCTCGACTTCTTTTAAGTACGCTTCACTGTCTACCCGTTGATATTGTTCGGTAAACGCTTGCTTACTTAAGCCTTCAGGCAGCCCATCGATAGGCGGGATGATTTCAAGCTCACTTTGAATGCGCGCAATCGCGTTTTGCACTTCCATTGCGGTCTTTGGATGGGTCGCAACTTTTGCAAACTCAGTACCCGACATATCAGCTGCCAGGTCGACAAAGCTATAGCCAGAGCCACCATTACCGCGGTCCATGAGTTCTTTAAACTCGCCAATTGCTAGGGACATGCCTTGTTCCGCCAACAATTCCAATGCAGCAGAAATAATAAAATGACGAGCCAAATCGTTGCGCTTGTGCAGCACGGCGCCTCTACGTGGTTTTAACGCCTTATCGGCATCTGGCTGGATGTCGCCCACCAAAGTACCAACTCTATGGTGCCCGACATAAACCGCCAACGCGAGAATTACCGCATTGTTATGAAGCACGGCATCTTGCGGTGTTTGACTTTGCTCTCGCGCTCGTGCCATTCCCTCACGTAAGTACTCAATAAGGGATACCGGTTTGTTCGAAAGGGCTATTTCTCTTCCAGACAAATAACGTAAGTAGTACGCAGATAATTGCTGAAGCTCGGTTTGTTCGCTTACCGACATATTCGACGCCACCACGTTTAACTCGCTTAGCAGCTCATCTAAACGCCCGACATCTAAAGTAAGCTCACCGCTTCGCATCGTCACACGCTCAACCCGCGACAACGCAATGGTGGCTATCTCTGATTGGGTATATGAGTTAACTGTGCGCTCGATAAAGCGAAGTAAAAAACGCCCCGGAATGGTTAAATCGCCAACTTGGACTTGCTCAATGCGTAAGCTATTGCCAGGCAGCACCAAGGCCGATGCGTTAACATAATAGCCCGTGTTACCAATAGCGTACGTGACGTTAATCGTCCCCGCTAATGGGGTAATATTTACCACGCCTTTAAAGTCAGGTAATGCACGCTGCAACACACCCACTAAGCTTTCGACTTGGGTTTCGGTGAGCGTAACTTGGTGGCCCTCTTCCCGCCGGGAAAACGCCTGTTGAAGCTGAGCTAGTAGCTCGTTCACACTATCAGCACCATCAAGCTGTGTGGGCGCTGTCGATGCGACTAATGGCGCTTTTTGCACAGCCATAATCGTAACCGTAGCAACGCTTACTACAAGCAGAACAACAATGATGGCAAAAGTAATCAAGAGCCATTTTACGCTACGCAATATCATGAGAAATCAGCTGTACCTGTCATAATAATTAATAAAAAATAAGTTAGCGCCTCTGGCATTCTTCGCTGTAAAACAAAGAAAGTTACGCCCTAAAGTGCTGGTTATACTACGTTATCTATTTTCGCGCCACCAGTGACAAGTGGCACGACAAGTCGGTAGTTAATCTCCACTGCATTCGCTAAGAAACGAGTTCGCCATTCACCCAGTCCTTCAAGCTTGTATACCGCACTGTAGCGCCAGACAAGTCATGGTGTTTTGACAAATCCGTGGGTATCACAACGCAGGCTAGGTTTGCCGCAAGTGCCGCTGTCATGCCGGTTTGCGTGTCTTCAATTGCTACACATTCATCTGGAATTTTTCCTAGCTTGTCCATTGCAAGCGCGTAACAGTCAGGTGCTGGTTTGCTGTTTTCAACGTCTTCAACGGCAACCACGCAAGATATATAAGCACTCAAATCATACTGAGATAAGGTTTTTTCCACCGACTTTTTACTTCCCCCAGTCACAATGCCAATGGTATAGCCTTTGTTTGCCCATTGTTTAATAGCTTCCTTAGCAAACGGCATTAAGGGGAAAGCTTGCTTGTCTAAGTAGTCGCTAATGCTTTTGTGTTTTTGCTCTGCTAGCACCTGCGGCGCTACATCAATATTAAAATGTTCGACGAGATCGACAGCATTTTGTTTTACTGGAATACCCGCCATCACTTCACAATAAAAATCCTCGCTTAGTTCAACATCGTACTTCAGCAAAATGTCTTTCCACAGGTCAAAATGTACGGATTCTGAGTCAATAAGGGTACCGTCGTGATCAAATAGTAGCGTTGTGGTTTTATCGCTTACCGCTAACTGGCGTGTTGATGAAGAAACTGAATGCAATGCCAAAATAAACCTCCTTGCTAATTTAAAGTTAAAGTTGAGAAAATATATTGGGTGACATCGATACCGCAAAAACGATAACACCTCTAGACCCTGCTGCAGTGCTTTGTTGAAGGTGATTGTTTTCATGCCATATGTCAGAACATATGCAAGAACAGTATGCCAGAACGGTGCCAGTCCTGTGGTACACTGAGTCTTTCACGAATTAGAACATTTCCAACGTGGAGCAAATTGGGTGCTTTACCACATACTAGGTTTTGCCAGTGCTGCGTTATTTTTACTGACGTGGTTAGGATTATGGTCACAAATTAAGGCCATGACGCGCTATCAACTGCACGTTGCAAGCGACAATGATGATGCCAACCACAGTCTGTCACTTAACCAGTTTGGCTCCAGCTATTTTGCTTTCTTCTCTATTTTCCTGTTCGGTATTTCAGTCGAGCCATTCAACCATTACTTGGTGTGGACACGATTTGGCGCGCTCATACTTACGCTCATTATCATTTGGAAAATATGGCAGCACAGGCGCACTAAAATTTCAGGTTACGTTGCCGCTGTTGCCCTGCTAGCTCTCATTGGCGGCACACTTTCCATTGCATTTCGCCCCTTCCCAATGCTTGCTCAGCTTGGCGCAAACACCTTAATGCTGGTCGTAACCGTCATCTTGTTTCAAGGGTCTCTGCATCAATGGCTTGTACTGCAGCGCAGACAAAAAGTAGGCTCTCTGTCATTTTCGTTGTTTCGCAATATCTTGATAAAAGACGTTAGCACTTTACTGTTTGGGCTAACAATGCCATTAAGCCAAAGCTGGCCGCTGCTTATCTTAAATGGTACGAGCGTAATTATGCGCGGAAGTATTTTGTTGCAGATGCACAAACTAAAACGCCGAGAACTTCCCGTGTCAGGGTAGTTTCTCGGCGTTTCAACATTAAACTATTAAGCAGAGTGTTCGGTACACGCTTCTGTGAACAAACATTAAAGTGGCGCGTTACAGTACCACTTCAGCCATATTACCTTTGCTTTCGAGCCATATTTTACGGTCGCCAGAACGCTTCTTAGCAAGCAGCATGTCCATCAGCTCCATCATTTCTTCAGCGTCTTCAATGGTCAGCTGAACAAGTCGACGGGTATTCGGATCCATGGTTGTTTCGCGAAGCTGTAGCGGGTTCATTTCACCCAAGCCTTTAAAGCGCTGTACGTTGACTTTACCGCGTTTCTTTTCCGCTTCAATTCGGTCAAGAATGCCCTGCTTCTCGCCTTCATCTAGCGCGTAGTACACCTCTTTGCCCACATCTATTCTAAATAGCGGCGGCATAGCAACATACACATGGCCTTGCTCTACCAAGGTTCTGAAGTGACGAACAAAGAGCGCACATAATAAGGTAGCAATGTGTAGCCCATCAGAGTCAGCATCAGCAAGAATACAAATTTTACCGTAGCGCAAACCAGACAAGTCCGTCGAGTCTGGGTCGATACCCAGCGCAACTGAAATATCGTGAATCTCCTGCGATGCCAGTACCTGAGAAGAGTCAACTTCCCAGCTATTTAAGATTTTACCGCGCAGCGGCATAATTGCCTGAAACTCTCGGTCTCGCGCTTGCTTGGCCGAGCCACCCGCCGAGTCACCCTCTACTAAAAACAGTTCAGAGTACGAAATATCTTGTGATGAGCAGTCGGTCAGTTTGCCTGGTAGTGCAGGCCCTTGAGTGACCTTTTTACGGGCAACCTTTTTGGTTTGACGAAGGCGGCGCTGTGCATTGTTGATACACATTTCAGCAAGGGCTTCAGCAATTTCAGTGTGTTGGTTTAACCAAAGGCTGAATGCATCTTTCACTACACCTGATACAAACGCGCTGGCCTGACGTGAAGACAGGCGTTCTTTAGTCTGCCCGGCAAACTGTGGGTCCTGCATTTTAGTCGACAGGATATAGGCACAGCGGTCCCAAATATCATCAGGCGATAACTTAACGCCACGGGGCATTAAGTTTCTAAATTCGCAGAATTCGCGCATTGACTCCAGTAAGCCTTGGCGCAACCCGTTAACGTGTGTACCGCCTTGCGCTGTAGGAATAAGGTTAACGTAGCTTTCCGTTACCAAATCTCCACCTTCAGGCAACCACATTACAGCCCAATCGGCGGCTTCTGTATTGCCGCTGAAAGTACCTACAAATGGCGTGTCAGACGGCAAGGTTTCAAACTCTTCTACCGCTTGGTAGAGGTAGTCTTTAAGACCGTCTTCGTAATACCACTCTTGGCTTTCTTTGGTGATCTTGTTGTCGAAACGAATGCGCAGACCCGGGCTTAATACCGCTTTAGCGCGCAAGTTGTGCACAAGTCGGCTGGCTGAGAATTTTGCCGAGTCGAAATATTGCGGGTCAGGCCAGAAGTGAACACGGGTTCCTGTATTGCGTTTACCGCAGGTATCAATAACTTGTAAGTCTTCGACTTTGTCGCCGTTTTCAAAGGCAATTTGGTATACGTTACTGTCTCGTCGAATGGTCACTTCTACGCGGGTTGAAAGCGCGTTAACTACCGAGATCCCTACCCCGTGAAGACCACCAGAGAAGGCATAGTTTTTGTTTGAAAACTTACCACCTGCGTGAAGTTTACATAGAATTAGCTCTACGCCTGATATTCCCTCTTCAGGGTGAATATCTACCGGCATACCACGACCATCGTCGATAACTTCTAACGATTGGTCTTCATGCAAAATTACTTTGATGTTAGAGGCGTGCCCAGCAAGCGCTTCATCCACACTGTTATCGATGACTTCCTGACCCAAGTGATTTGGGCGGGTAGTGTCGGTATACATACCAGGGCGGCGTTTTACGGGGTCAAGGCCGTTTAAAACCTCGATAGCATCTGAATTGTATTGATTTGACATAGTTATGGTTGTTATTTAAGCCAGCGACAAAGAAAGAGGTACGCGGCGCTTAAGCAAAGCGCCGCACAGCATAGGTTTGATGTTAGCAGGGCGAGTACAGACTGGCAATGCGCTTATTTCAGCAAAAACTCGGCAATAGCAGGCAAGTGATTTTCGTAACCTACAAAGCTGTGATCGCCGCCTTCTTCAATAACCAGATGACTTTGTGCGTACTTTTCTTCAGCCAAACGGTAATCCAGTGTTTCATCTTCTGTCTGAAGCAACACCTTGTAACTGTTTGGTTCTTTGATTGACGTTGCCTCTAACGCTTGAATTACCCCTATATCGCTTTCAACTATTTCAAACTTTTCCTTGCTGTAAGGATTTTCATGAGTGCCGATAAACCCTTGCAACAGCTCGTAGGGGCGAACTGCAGGGTTAATTAACACCGCTTTGCCTCCAAATTTTTCAAGCAAAAACGTAGAGAGATAGCCCCCCATTGAACTACCAATAAGCTTCAGCCCGTTTTCAAGCAGAGCCGGTGTGTTTTCAATAAGTGAAGTTAGCTGGTCTTCTACTTTACTGGGAAAATTAGACAGCTCTGGAATATGTAGGGTAACGTTTGCGTGATGCTGCTCAAAATACGCTTTTGTGGCTTGCGCCTTAATGGATTTCGGCGAACTTAAAAAGCCGTGAAGATATAAAATGTGCTGCATGTTTTTCTCTATTCTGTGTTCTCTTTTTCTATATTTAATATGAACTCGATGAGAGTTCAAAACTGTTCTTAACGCCAAATACTTCCAAAACAGCCACGCTTAAGCAAAGAGCGCGAAAGCTAAACCCGAACAACCTTAACGCCCACCGTGCCACCATCCATTAAGCTCATCACCTGATACCCTGGCGCTTCATTGCTAACACCGAATTCGGGACGCATTTCCCATTGCCAACAGGTAGATGGGCTGCCGTAAGAAGGCGTATTGTGCTTTCCTATCTGCTGGCGCAACGGCGAATGTACGTGTCCGTGTAGGAAGGCTTTTAACTGCGGATATTCATCTGTAAGCGATACTAACCGCTGAGCATCAACCAAAGAGTGCTTATCCATCCAACTGTTTGAAGGCAAAATGTGGTGATGAAGTGCAACGAGATGATTGGCCTGTGGTGACCTAATTAGCGCTTGTTCTAGCGCCTGAATATCGCTTTCTTTTACTTCCCCGGCTGCCGTTTGCTTATTGGTTATAGCGCGGGTATCCAGGCCGTGTATTTGCCAATTGGGAAAGCTTATCGGGTCATTGCTCTTTAAATGACGGCTGCCAAGATATTTTTCAAAGTACGGATTATTATCGTGATTACCCGCCAGCACAAACCATTCTATATTTGCTGGCTCAATATATTGCTCCATCAATGCAATAAAATGCTCGTAGCTCTCAGATGAATTATCGCCGCTAATATCCCCAGTCACCAACACAATTACTTGATGCTTTGCCCTCTGTTCTGACTCGCTGGCAGCTTTTTGAGCAACGTAATTTTTAATATCAGCGCTATCAACAACATATTCTTGAATGCTACTGAGCACGCGTGCTAGCGATTTATAGGGCGCTATACCCGCATATCCCGTTTTATTTTTATCTTTCAGTAAGTGGCAATCACTGAGTTGTATAAGTGTAATCACGCTTCAGAGGTAACATTTGAGGAGTGTTGCAAACAGAAGTTTAGCCACTCAGCTAAAAAGATGTTCACCATATGCTTTTCGTTGCGCTGGCGCATCTTTAAGTTCGGATACTCGTAAGAGGGTTCGAGCGCTCCCGTATTTTGGCTATTGATAACCTCCGCCATGCGAGCGTCGTGATATAGGCGCACCGTCATACTAGGCGTTAAGTAAGACGGCATGTCTTTAGTGGTTTGCTTAATACTTAATGTACTGGTGTAGCGAGCAGACTCCACAATGCGTATTTCATAAGACAGGCCCACTCCTACCGAAAATTCATAGCTCAAATCTTCCGCATCGCAATCAGGCAAAATTCTTAGAACATGGGAGTAGTTCAGTTCGCAAAGCGCCTGCATGGAAGGAAGATGAGGTACATATTTTCGTTGGTTGCGTTGAGTCACGATGTCTGCCACTGCTCCAGAAGTTGTGTTTTGTGCATAAAGAACCATTGTAGCGCAATTACCGCTGCGGCGTTGTCAATATGGCCATTTTCCAACCATTCAAGGGCGGTGTTTTCTTTTATTCGGTGTACTTTAATGTCTTCAGACTCGCTTTCTAAGCCGTGAATGCCTTGCGCTTGGCTAGCATCAGTCTTTGCTATAAAAATGTGTAATCTTTCGGTCGTGCCGCCCGGGCTCGATAAATAACTCAGCGCTTTGGTTAATTTATCTAGGGTAATACCTGCCTCTTCCATAGAC
Source organism: Alteromonas sp. CyTr2 (assembly GCF_947311905.1). Taxonomy (NCBI): domain Bacteria; kingdom Pseudomonadati; phylum Pseudomonadota; class Gammaproteobacteria; order Alteromonadales; family Alteromonadaceae; genus Alteromonas; species Alteromonas sp. CyTr2. The sequence goes on from NZ_CAMZMZ010000004.1 coordinate 107,639, forward strand.
TCTCTATGGCATACCGCTTCAGGTGTTTCACCTTCATCAATCATGCCAGCAATAATTTCTATCAACCAAGGGCTTGAAGATGTGGCTAATGCCCCAATTCTTACTTGCTCGATTAGCACAAACTCTTGAAGAACTGGATCGTAAGGCAAAACGCCTACTGCATGACCGCGTTCAAATATTTCTCGCGTGACGGTATCACTCCACTCTCCATTAAAACACTTGTGCTTAAATTGATACTGATTCATGGTAAAGAAACCACGATACACTGGCTTAATGTCAGTGATTTCGACGTCATTTGAGGTAAATGAAAGGAATTCCTTGCTCATTTGCTGACACTTATGGTTCAAATAGATTTATCATACATAGTACATTTACACACCAACCATGTATATGCGTTAAAAATGCATAACGGGGTGTGAGCGAATAACAGAAAATCATATTACAAGTCGTCTATTACTATAATAATCGCGTGGGTAGATCACATATTCTGTTACAGTTAATCAAATACTGTTACGAGTTTGGACTTTCGGTTTGTGGTTGAATTTTCATACACTTGGTTTTATTAAGTCGTCCCTTAGAGCGAATGACGACGCAACTTGAACACAACAGGAAGACGTAAGCATGAAACGAACACTTCTGTCGCTGGTTATCGGAGTTTCGATGACAACGGGTGCGCTGGCCGATGACCTTATGCAGGTATATCAACAAGCACTGGCGAACGACCCATTGGTAAACCAAGCGAAAGCGCAACGTGATGCAGCGTTTGAAGGGATTAGTATTAGCCGCGCAAACCTTCTACCACAGATATCTGGCTCGGTAGGCTATACAACTTCTACAGCTGAACGTGCACAAACGTTAGGTGCTAATGCTGATGACCTTCAAATTGTGGTATTTGAAACAGACGTAGACACTATCGATTATGGTTTGCAGGTACAAATGTCACTTTACGACCACGCAAACTGGCTAGGGCTGGATCGCGCTGAAAAAGTGGCCGAGCAAAGCGACGCCCAGCTTGCCGCTAGCATGCAAGACGTTATTGTGCGTACGGTTACTGCTTATTTTGACGTACTACGTGCACGTGACAATGTTGAATTTGTGGGCGCTGAAAAACGTGCCATTGAGCGCCAGTTAGAACAAACTCGCCAGCGTTTTGAAGTGGGTTTAACGGCTATTACTGACGTACACGAAGCTCAGGCCAATTACGACAGCACGGTGGCGCAGGAAATCCAAGCAAAGAACCAGCTTGAATTTGCTCTTGAAGCGCTTCGCGTAATTACAGGTAAATATCACGATCGTTTGTTTGGGCTAAACACAGAGAATTTTGCCGCAACTATGCCTGTGCCAGCGGCTGTCGATGAGTGGCTAGAAACTGCGCAGGATAAAAACTTAGCACTTCTGGTTGACAGACTTGCTATGGATATCGCGAAAGAAGATATTTCAATTGCGCGCTCGGGTCACTTACCTACCCTTGGTTTAACAGCTAACGCATCGCGAAGCAAAGACGATATTTCAAACCCGTTCTTACAGTTTGAAACACCTTATCTTGATAGTCAGTCAGTTGCGGTTCAATTGAATGTGCCTATCTATCAAGGCTCTCGCGTTTCATCGCAAACCGACCAAGCTAAGTTTAACTATGTTGCAGCAAGCCAAGCAGCTGAACAGACTTATCGTCAAACTGTGCAGTCTATTCGCAGCTCGTTTAACAATGTAAAAGCGTCAATCTCAACGATTCGTGCTTTAGAGCAGTCAGTGGTCTCAGCAGACAGCGCCCTTAAAGCAACAGAAGCAGGTTTTGATGTAGGTACACGTACCATTGTTGACGTGCTAGACAGCACACGTAACCTGTTCGATGCACGTCGTAACCTTGCGGGCGCACGCTATGACTTTATTCAGTCAGTGGTTACGCTTAAGCAAGCGGCAGGTACATTGACAGGTGAAGATGTGGCTATGATCAACCGTGGTCTTAAGCCAGCAGAAACCAACACCAATGATTAGCATTGGATAGTTGAGCGTTTAGTACATGCTCAATAGTGAAAGAAAGGGTAGCCAGTGCTGCCCTTTTTTATGCCTGAGATAATATGACACCTGAAGAAATGCGATGCTGAGTCGCGAAAAAGGGCTATGTTAATGATGATTAAGTTGGCGATGTAGGTGTATATTTCTTAAGTGCGCTTAGCAGTTGGCGATATTCCATACGCAAGGCTTCTGCATTTTGCTTTGTGGGCGCGAAGTTAGACAAGCGTTCCGCTACACGATGCAATTTCTCTTGCAACAACCGTAATTCATCATCCATGATTATGCCCTTTATTTTTAAGCCTGTGTATTCGGCTTGATAAACGTTTAGGTAACGTGCGACGAGACAGGTTTAAAACGCCCGTTGTGCCCCTACATTTGTATGCAATAAGTGCGCGTACGCTGCACTTCTGATTATTTAGTATACAGCCAATGGCGCTTACCACAAGCCCTTTGGCTATTCGGTTTTTCTTTGAGTGATAAATAGAAATGCAAGCCTCTGAACTTCAAAATAAATTTGAGCGCATTCGAGCCAATAAATGGTTCGAAGCCTTTGTAATAAGCGTTATTGTTATTTCAGCGCTACTCGTAGGTGCCAAGACCTATGAACTGCCAGCTGGCATGTCGTCAGTAACACTATTTTTAGATTGGTTTATCAGTGCCTTCTTTCTAACAGAAATCACCATTCGTTTTTTGGCTGAAAAACGTAAACGCTACTTTTTCAAGAGCTTTTGGAACTGGTTTGACACACTGATTGTGGTTATTAGTCTCATTCCGGCAGACGATACCGAACTGGCACTTATCGCCCGTTTGGTGCGTGTGTTCCGCGTATTGCGTATGATTTCGATCATTCCCGAGCTCAGGATCTTATTAGTTTCTTTGGTTAAAGCACTGCCCCAATTAGCATATGTCATGCTGTTGATGTTTATCATTTTCTACATTTACGCAGCTATAGGCAGTACTTTATTCGAAACCATCAATCCCGTGCTGTGGGGCGATATCACTATCTCGATGCTAACGCTCTTTAGAATTATGACATTCGAAGATTGGACCGATGTAATGTACGAGACTCAGGAGGTTTACTCGCTAAGCTGGATTTTCTATCTTACCTTTATTTTCTTCACCGCCTTCGCGTTTTTAAACATGGTGATTGGTATCGTGGTGAATGTGATGGAAAGAGAAAACGAAAAAGCACGAGCAGAAAAAGAAGCCGCCTTACTTGAAGAGCAAATTGCCCAAGGGAACATAGAGCCAACCCTTCAAGATGTGATGCAAGAATTGCGAGAGCTGAAGGCACAGCTTGCCGCTAATAATCAAAATAGCACGGTAAACAAAACCAGCTAAGTGCGTTCTATCCGAATAGCGCAATTGAAAAAGGCCACAGTGATGTGGCCTTTTTAGTTTCTCAAAAATGGTGATGCCTAGATTTAGGCTAAAGCAAGATACGCCCGGGCGAGCCTAAAGCCCGTATTGCTGCTTAAGTGATTCCGCTCTTTGCTTGGCTGCCTCTGACTTAAACTCTCGGCTTGCCAGCTTGCGCGAGGCGAGCGCCTTTTTATCGAGTTCAAGTAATACACTCACATAATTTAAATATACGTCGTCGTTCGCAATAGGACGTGCAGCGACTTCCTCGTACAGTTTAAGCGCTGCGGCTTTATCACCTTTAGCAATGTAAATTTGCGCTAGCGTGTCCGCGGCGTCTGCGTTCTCACGCTGCAGTGATACGGCCTTTTTAGCGAGCTCTTCTGCTCGGGTAAGTTTTTTATCTTCCAGCGCCAAAAACGCCAGGTTATTTAATACGACAAAATTATCTGGCGTTTTAGCTAGCACCTGTTCATAAGTTTTAATGGCTGCTGCTCTGTCTTTGCCAATTTGACGCTCGGCTAACAGCATTGCACTTGGGATGTCGTTGCTGTGCATCTGAACGTGTTTTTCAAGAAACGTAAATGCCTGAGCTTTTTTACCCGACATCTCAAGCGCCGCTATCAACAACAAAGCGTTATCTGAGTTAGGCGTAGTGTCATAGGCGGCTTTGGCATGCTCTACAGCTTGCTCAGGCGCTTTATCGATAAGATGTAAGCGCGCTATTACGCCTCTAACGAAAGGCAGAGCCTTAACATCATCGGCCGTGCTATTAATAATTTCCCATGCAGGTTTAGCCTGCCCAAGTCGACTGTGAAAGTAAGCTTTCAATAAGGTTAACTGTGCATCTGGACGTTTAGCCAACACCTTATTGGTTAACGTCAGCCCCTGATCAAATTGCTTTTGAGAGTCGACAATCAACAACTTACCCAAGACCGCATTTTTATCTTGCGGGTAAAACGATAGCCAACGATCAAAAAACGCTGTCGCGTCTTCTACATTGTTGGTGGCAATAAGCGCTTGACCCTTTAAGTTCCAAAACGCTTGTGGCGACGCTTCATTACCTTCGACATCTGACAAAAGCGAAACCGTTTTATCAAGCTGACTGTTCAACGAGTACATTCTTGCAAGAAGAAGTCTTAAATTCAGATTTGTTTTATTGGCGTTGAACTGTGTTTGAGTATGCTTGATAACGTCCTTTGCGTTCCCGTTTTCCATTGCGAGGGCAAACCATAGCGCTAGCGCCTGTACATCGGCGGGGTTCTTATCAATAAAGGCGCGAACAAAGGAAATCGCGTTATCTTTTTTACCTTCAGCTACCAGTAATTTAGCGCGAGAGTAAAACACCTCATTCTTTGCACCTTCTAGCTCGCTGGCTTTATCTAGATATTGGGCGGCCTCTTGGTAGGCTCCCTCTGCCGTCGCAATATTCCCTAGGTAAATAAGCGGAGCTGCGGTTTCAGGTGACTTTTCATGCCACTCTTTCGCCGCGCTTTTTGCTTTTTCAAGCTGACTAGTAGCAATGTAGGCGCGAAGTAATGTGGCTTGTGACGTCACAGACTCTGGCGACTGCTCTACGGCTTGTTCAAGATTAACTAAGCCATCAATATCATTTAGTGATAACTGCAAAACACCTAAACGAGATAAATCTTCTGCTGTGGTACTCACCGCTTCAGACTTTGCCACCATTTGCTGAGCACCGACTACGTTACCGTCTTTTAAAAGCTGATAACTTGCCTTAGAGAATAGTGCGGCATCAATACCTTGCTCGCCTTCTACCCTCGCTAATACTTCAAGCGCTTCATCATTTTCACCGAGCTGCAGCATGCTGTCTGCCAGCATACGAAGACCAGGGTGATTATCAGGAAGACTAGAAGCCACCATTGTCAGGTGACGCTGTGCCGCTTCAAAGTCTTGAATTTGATATGCACTGAAGCCCGCAACCAAACGCACGACCTGATCACTTCTTCCATTTTGAACGGCAATTTCCAAGTGTTCGAGGGCCTTAGCATAATTTTCGTTGGCCGACTCAATGATGCCTTTAAAGGTATTAAGCAGCGGATGGTTTTCATTTAAGGTCAACAAGTCATCTACAATAGGTTCTGCTTTGTCGAGCTCTCTTATTTCAATCAGTAGCGCTGCATAGGCAAATTTGCTGGTTACGTCGTCAGGATACTGACTCACATACACGCCGTAGACTTCGGCAGCTTTACTCGGCTCACCTTTTTGAAGATAAATTTTTGCTAGCTGTTGTAGCACGTCTTTATTGGTGGGGGCTTGTTCTCGCAGCTTCTCGGTGGCGGCTAGCGCTCCATCCATGTCGTTCTCTAAAACAAAGGCATAACTGTCAATAAGGCCTTTATAAACTGAGCTCGTATCTAGGGTTGATAAATCAGCCAGTAGCGTTTCAGCTTCTTCGTTTTTACCTAGCTGCATTAAAGCCTGTAGCTTATAAAAACCCACTTCGGCTGATTCAACTGCTGACATCCCTTCTGCGCGATAATCTACTTCGGCCAACGCATTTTCTGCGCCTGACTGTTGGTAAGCGACCGACAATAGAGGAATAACTTGGCTAACAGGATGCCCGAGTTCCATTGCCTTGTTGAGTTCTTTTTCAGCAGCTGAAAAATTACTTTCCTGCAAGTACAGCTTGCCAAGTTCGAAGCGCGGTGCTGCGGCATCGGGCGCTTTTTGAATGGCGTTTTTATATTCGACAATAGCAGCGTCGATTTGTTGAGAAGAGGCGTAGTTCCTTGCATCGGCCAGATGGCTCTCCATCGACTTTTCGCTACACCCTGACAAAAGAGCACTGGTTAACATTACTGCTAACGTCGTGCGTTTAATTAATGTATTAGTTCTATGCTTTGTCATTGTAATTCCTTGCCCTTCCTCAAATTTTTATTGTCACTTTTTTGCACATTGTAAAAAGCACCCACCATACTGCTTATTATTTCATCGAATTTGTGCAATTTCGTGGCAACCTTGCCATTATTCGAATATAATATTGTTTTTTGCAACACTGCTGGCAAGCATATCGCGAAATACGCTACGAATACGCTTCATAAACTCGCCCGAAAGGCCAGTTCATCGCTGTATAGCGTCTTGCGATAATAAACCGAAAAAGTACGGTTTAATCGTATGCCGCACCCTCCTTACTTAATGCACCAGGATCCTTAATGACCACAACTGTCGACATGACATTTAAAGACCTCAATTTACCAGAACCTATCTTACAAGCCCTTGAAAAAGTTGGCTACGAGAAACCGTCTCCTATTCAAGCTGAGAGTATCCCTCTTTTACTTGAAGGGCACGATTTACTCGGTCAGGCACAGACAGGGACAGGAAAAACCGCTGCGTTTGCCCTGCCCATGTTGGCAAATATCGATCCTGAAGAACGTAAGCCGCAATTACTGGTATTGGCCCCAACCCGTGAACTAGCTATTCAGGTTGCAGAGGCGTTTCAGGTTTATGCGAGCTTTAGTCAAAAAATTAAAGTACTTCCAGTATACGGCGGTCAGTCGTACGACAACCAAATTCGCCAGCTTAAGCGCGGCGTTCAGGTTGTTGTAGGTACACCAGGCCGTATCATCGACCACATTAAGCGCAAAACGCTAGACTTAAGCGAACTTAAGTTCTTAGTGCTAGACGAAGCTGACGAAATGCTTCGTATGGGCTTTATCGATGACGTTGAACTTATTCTTAGCCACGCACCAGAAGAGCGCCAAACCGCACTGTTCTCGGCAACTATGCCTGGCCCAATTAAGAAGATTACTCAGCGATACTTGAAAGACCCTAAGCACGTTAAAATTGCGTCTAAGGTAAGTACAGCTAGCACCATTCGCCAGCGCTATTGCCAAATTGCACCACACCACAAGCTTGAAGCGCTAACGCGTATCATGGAAGTGGAAGTGTTCGACGGTATGATCATATTCGTACGTACGAAAACCGCTACGGTTGAACTAGCAGATAAACTCTCTGCTCGTGGTTACGACGTAGAACCACTAAACGGTGATATTCCTCAGGCAGCTCGTGAGCGCACTGTTGAAAAACTTAAACAGGGTAAAATTGATATCCTTGTCGCTACCGACGTTGTAGCCCGTGGTCTTGACGTTGAGCGTGTAAGCCACGTTATCAACTACGATATTCCGTACGACAGCGAATCTTACGTACACCGTATCGGCCGTACTGGTCGTGCTGGTCGTCAAGGTGATGCGATCCTATTTATCTCTCACCGTGAAAAGCGCTTGTTATTCTCTATCGAGAAAACCACTAAACAGCCTATTGAAGCAATGCCAATTCCTTCAATTAGCGAAATTAACGAAACCCGTTTAAGCCGCTTCAAACAATCGGTTGCCGAAGCAACCCAAGACGATAGCATTGAATCATTAATGCCTATTGTTGAGATGATTAAAGAAGAAAACGAAGCGTCTCCTGAAGTATTGATGGCAGCACTGCTTAAAATTGCGCAAGGCGACGAACCGTTAATTCTTAAAGAATCAGATCGTCCAGATATTAACAGCAAGCCTCAGCGCGATAGCCGTGAGAGAAACTCTCGTGACCGTGATGGTCGTGAGAGAAAGCCGAGAGTACCTCGTGGAAACCGCAAGCCTGAAGAAGGCATGCAGCGCTTCCGCATAGAAGTGGGTCACGTACACGGTGCGAAGCCTGGCAACATCGTTGGCGCTATTGCTAATGAAGCAAACATAAATTCGAAGCACATTGGCGCTATCGAAATTTATGACAACTTCAGCACGGTAGACCTTCCTGAAGGCATGCCTAAGGAAACGCGCGACACGCTACAGGGCACCCGTGTTGCTGGTCAGCGTTTGAATATTCGCGAATGGTCAGATACACCGCCGGCTAAAGGTCGTGGCGATCGTGGTAACCGTGGTGACAGAGCGCCTCGCGGCAATCGTGAAGACCGCCCTAATCGCGGAGATCGCGAAAACCGTAAGCGTAAGAACTAAATAGCAATACATTCAGCCTTTATATAACTAATAGCAATATAAAGGCTGTTTTCGTTGTTTTCTAATTAAAAAGAATTGGCGCAAAATAGTGTCAGTTCTTTTTTTGTATTTGAAGCTAAGAAAACCTTTATGGATTACTTTCCGTTATTCCTAGACGCCAGAAAACTCAATGTTCTAATTGTTGGGGCTGGTGAAGTAGCAGCCCGTAAGCTAGAGCTTATTATGAAGACACCTGCGACCATCACCGTGGTGGCGCCTTGGGTTTGCGATACGGTGAAGCAATTGGCGCAAAATGAGAAAGTGACACTTATTGAACGCGAGTTTGAAAATAGTGATCTCACCCATAAAGATATGGTCTTCATTGCCACCGACAAAGGCGATGTTAATCAACATATTCACGACTTAGCGCGCGCTAACAAAGTGTTGGTAAACGTGGTGGACAATACGCCGCTTTGCCAATTCATCACCCCCTCTATTGTTGACCGCTCTCCTATCGTTATTGCTATGAGTAGTGGTGGTGTAGCGCCTGTTTTGCTTCGTTATTTACGTCAAAAGTTAGAGACTGTACTGCCTGCTAACTTAAGTCGACTTGGCGCATTTTCTGAAAAATTCCGCGAAAAAGTAAAACAAACGCTTAATGGCGTTACCGCTCGTCGATACTTTTGGGAAGACGTGCTCGATGGTGACATTGCTGAAATGGTAGAAAAGGGCCAAGACAACAAAGCCGATGATGCATTCGAATTAGCACTGCAAGCCGCGGCTCAGGACAAAAAAGTAGAAGGGCAAGTGTATTTGGTGGGAGCAGGTCCTGGCGATCCCGATCTTCTTACATTTCGCGCCTTGCGCTTAATGCAAAAGGCCGACGTGGTAGTCTATGATCGCTTAGTATCGCCGCAAATTCTTGAGCTTGTACGCCGTGACGCTGAGAAAATCTACGTGGGTAAGGCCAAAAGCAATCACACGCTTCCTCAAGACGACATTAACCAACTAATGGTTGATGAAGCTAAAAAAGGCAATCGTGTGGTGCGTTTAAAAGGCGGCGACCCATTCATATTTGGACGTGGTGGAGAAGAAATTCAAACACTTATTCAGCACGGCATCGACTTTCAGGTAGTTCCCGGCATTACCGCCGCAAGCGGGGCGTCTAGCTATGCGGGTATTCCCCTTACTCACCGCGATCACGCACAATCCGTGGTGTTTGCAACAGGTCACCTTAAAAACGGTACTATCGATCTTAACTGGCCAGCCCTTGCACAGAAAAATCAAACCGCTGTGTTTTATATGGGTTTGACAGGCTTGCCGATTATCTGCGAAAAGCTCATTGAACACGGTCTTGATGCCAATACGCCTATCGCTTTAGTTCAATCGGCGACTACCGAAAAGCAGGCGGTACTAACAGGCACGCTGAGCAATATTGTGGCTAAGCAAGAAGAGGCGCAATTACAGCCTCCTACACTTATTATCGTCGGTTCAGTTGTTAGTTTACGTGACGAACTAAACTGGTACCAATAATCCCTTCCTACCCCTTTGTGTAAATAAAGGGGCTCTGTACCAGCTTTCCGCTTAATAACAGCGGCAGGCCTACGCAAAACATGTACAAAGTATTCAGCAACAACTCAGTGGTTTACCCATTAATCGACAGTTTTTGAATCAAGTAGCACAATCCCAAGGTCTCTCAATGCACTATTGACGCCCTCTGCCCTCTGCCCTCTGCCCTCTGCCAGGGTAATGGGCTGGCACGACCCAAGGCAAAGGCTTCAAAATAGCCTTTGCCTTGTTTTTTTCATTTTCACGCGCATACTCACAAAATGAGTGATCAATTATTGAATTAACCTAACGATAACAATGAAGCTTCACACTAACTCGAAAAAAAAGAACATTTGGCGCATTATTAGTCAGTTAACAAGATATATTGGTCTTGCTACGATCCTTGTGGTTTTCCATGTACAGCATGCGCTCTCTGAACAACTCGAGTTCAAAAGAAAGAAGACTGATACCGGCATGCAGTTCTATTACGAATGGATTGACGGTGCGAAGCAGCGACATAACCTCAGGTTTGAAATTCCCTTTGAGTCAATTGAAGACTTGCCGCTAAGGCAAACTAATTACAAGCCAAAAATAGCACAGCGACACGTGACTGTTGCGTTGACCAAAGCAGCAAAGGCTATCGACCCCAAGGACGCAAAAGTAACAATCAAGCCCTTGAGAGAAGCCATTAATATTAAAGTGTCGGGGACTGACGAAGAGAAAATAGAAGACGTTCAAGCGCATTTACGTGACGTACAGCAAAACGCTTACGATAGCTACTTGCATGAACATTACTTCACGCGCTTTACGACTTTATTTAACCAAAGTGCCATAAAGCCAGACCACCTGCGTTACATCTCTGAGTCAGTAAAACCTTTGGTGTCCGTTTCTCAAGCGTTTTACGAGAAAGTCGCGTCTGAGTCAGATTCAAGAGCCTATTTTTCTTTAATTCTCAGTTGGCTGCAAAGCATCCCTTACGACACGTTAGAAGATAGAGTAGTGAGTAATGGCTCTGGGTATGCGCCGCCCATTAGTGTGCTTATGCAGAACCTAGGGGACTGTGACAGTAAAGCAGTGTTAGCGTCTTCAATGGTAAGAGCTTTTTTACCTACTACAAAGATGATTGTGCTTTACCTGCCCAACCACGCTTTGCTTGGAATTGCATTAACCCCCATGGCAGATGACCGAACCATAGAGCACGATGGCGACGTTTACGTGCTCTATGATCCTACGGGTCCGGCACTCATTCCCTTCGGACAAGTATCAGAAGATACAGAGCGCTACATTGTGACCGGGCGCTACCAGGTAGAAGTAGTAGAGTAAGTTTCATCTACATTTGCCTGTTATTCCCTGAATAGAACATCACTTCATTGCCAATCACACTGTTGGTAGATTTATCGATAATAACAAAGCTAACAGATTGCATGGTATTAGCCATTGGCGACAATGCTTCAACTGAAAACGGCACATTTCGCTTTTCGCCTGGTGCTACGTTTATAGTCGGTACGTTAATAAGCTGCATATCTGATGGCGTTTCTATAGCAATTTCATAGGTTTTGGCCACGCGGGATTTATTTAAAACGGTTAACGTATAAGTGTTTTCAATGTGTCCCGCGTTGTTCTCTCTGTAAAGCGCGTTGCGGTCACGGCTAATTGAAGCTACGAAGTCCTGCCTGTCGATAGCCCACTCGCCCATTGCGAGCAGTATGGCAATGATTGCGGCGCCGTAAAGATAGTTAGTGAATTTACGCCCAGAATTCCTGCCGGCTCGCGAAAAATTGATAAGTTTGAGCGGATAGCCAAATTTGGCCATGACCTTGTCGCATGCGTCAATACACAGGCCACAGTTAATGCACTCGTACTGAATTCCTTCACGAATATCTATGCCTGCTGGGCAGACTTGAACGCACAAATTACAATCCACACAATCGCCCAAGTCTTTGTGCTGTGAAAAACGCTTCCTTGGTCCGCGACTTTCTCCTCTCGTTTCGTTGTAAGTAACCAATGACGTACTGTTATCAAACATCGCAGCTTGAAAGCGAGAATAGGGGCACATGTGCGTGCACATTTTCTCTCGAAGCCAACCGGCATTGGCATAAGTGCAAACGGCAAAGAACATTGTCCAGCCTGAAATTAACGCAGGCGCAGAGAAAGTGAAAAACTCCGTATATAGACGAGATGCCGGATAGAAGTAGGACATAAAAACCAGCGCAGTAATAAGGCTTAATGCCAACCATGCACTGTGTTTTGCCCCCTTCACGACTACTTTTGTTAGTGAGCTAGGCTGCTTATCTAAAGCCTTGCTTTGATTGTGCGTACCTTCAATACGGCGCTCTACCCAATTGAAAGCGAGAGTCCATACGGTTTGAGGGCAAGTAAAGCCACACCATACTCGCCCGTAATGACGGGTGACTAAAAACAAAACAAAAGCCGCAAGAATAAACAGAAAGGCAAAAATCATGAGGTCTTGTGGATACAAGACCCATGCAAAAAGCGTGAGGGTTTGACGCCCCACATCAAACAAAATCGCCTGCTGTCCTTGGTATTGAATAAAGGGGAGCGCAACAAACAGCGTCACTAATACTACATTCAAGTATCGACGTATTTTTTGAAAGTGCCCAGTTTCCTCACGGATATAGATTTTTTTGCTTTCTACGGGTGTACAAGCAATGATGTCTTCTTGCCGAATTTTAACTGCCGTCATTAGCTTTCTCCGAAAATTTTGCGCTAATGGTAGGGATTTAAGGCCGTTAAAATAGAAACAGATTAGGGCTTTCTTTATAGATCAGTTGCAATAGTTTTTAAGGCGTAGATATTTAAGGCGTAGGCTTTGAAGTCGCAGATTTTTAAGGTGGATGTTTTTCTTATTTCAAACCTGCACCCTATACATAATGTGCAAAAACTACGGTTTGCGTTACACAGAGTGATAACGCGTTATTTATGAAAGACTTTTTATAAATAGCGAAAGCTTAAGCAGTTGATTGCGCTTCGCTTCATTCAGAGCAAACGATGCATTTAAACGAAAACAATGGTTAAACTCATTGGTTAAGCTAAACAGTTTTCCTGGCGCAATGGTGATGTGTAAACGCAACGCTTCTTTATAAATAGCCATTGCATCAACATGCCCCCGGCATTCCACCCACAAAAAATAGCCGCCGCTATGTGTATGAATAGTCGCAACGTCTGATAGAAGGTCGGTAAGCAGCGCCGTTATCGTCTTCTTACGAGCGATGAGTTTTTTTCGCAGCTGCTTTAAATGAGACTCGTAATTTTTTGTGGATAAATAGTCTACAAGCGCAAGCTGTATCGGCGCACTGGTTGCCAATGTACTCATAAGCTGCTGTTTTTGTATTTCAAGGGCACGCTTACCTGCGGCGACCCACCCTATTCTGTACCCTGCCACTAAAGACTTGGAGAACGATGAACACAACATGCTATCTCCCTCTTTCATAAAATACTTAATTGGCAGAGGTGGACGCTTATCAGCATAAAGCTCGGCATACACATCATCTTCAATAAGGGCAACATTATACTTATCGAGTAACGCGGCCACCTGCTGTTTTTGACCGTCACTCAATGAGTATCCAACAGGATTTTGAAAGTTGCTCATAAGCCAGCAGGCTTTCACATTATGATTTTTAAATGCGCGCTCAAGTGCAGCTACATCCAGGCCAGTGTTGGGTGATACCGTTACAGTAATCGCTTTTAGACCTAAACGTTGAAGCGCCTGCAGCGTTCCGTAAAACACCGGCGACTCGACCACCACCCAGTCTCCTGGTGTGGTGCATGCCTGCAAACTCAAGTTCAGCGCCTCTAGCGCACCAGCGGTAATAATGATTTCATCAGGCGATATATTCACGCCTTTGGCGGCATAGCGCTTAGCGATGATTTTTCTAAGGTCCATGTTACCTGGAGGCAAATTATCCATGGCGCTGGTCAAGGAAATTTGCTGGGCGGCAGCTGCAATAGACTTATTTAAATGTTGCCTTGGATAAAGGCTTGGGTCGGGGTAAGCAAATCCTAAACTGAACATGTGGGGGTCGCGAGAGGCCTGCAGCACTTCATATACAAAGTCGTTAATGCTGACGGCTTCTGTGGCCTGTACACGTTCTTTTGAGGCATTGCTCGCTTTAGCTGTTACCAGAAAGCCCGAACGTTCTTGGGAGCTGACTATGCCTTGGCTTTCTAACATCTGATAGGCGTGCAGTACTGTCATTAGGCTGAAGCCTGTTTGTGCTGCCTGTTTGCGAAGCGATGGGAGCTTTTCATTTTCTACCCACACGCCACGCTCAATCTGCTCTTTAAGTTGGTGAGCTAAAACTTCGTATTTAGCCACGTTATACTCCGATAGTTCCCACCAGCGGAGTATAACAGTGAGAACAGTATTCTGTTATAAAAACAATACTACCAATTTACGCGTTATCTTAGGTTAAAGATTTTCTTCAGCAAAACTCGCAAGACGACTTCTTACCACGCCGTCTAGGTTTATAGTGGCACTGCCCGAGAAGTCTTTAAATTTCTCAACCAAGTAAGTAAGCCCCGATGTCACTGCGCTCAGATAGTTACTGTCAATCTGCGCCAAGTTACCGCCCACTATCAGCTTTGTTCCTTCACCGCAGCGTGTGATGATGGTTTTAAGCTGTGACGCGGTTAAGTTCTGCGACTCATCCAAAATCACAATCGCATTTTGAATACTTCGGCCTCGCATAAAGTTTACCGACTTGTACTGAATGTTGGCTTTTTCCATGATGTAATTCATAGAACCTTTGGTATTTTCGTCGTGCTTGTGGAGTACTTCCAAAGAATCGGTAATTGCTGCCAACCAAGGCAACATTTTTTCTTCTTCCGTCCCCGGTAAAAAACCAATCGACTCAGCAATTTCCGGCGTGCTTCGCGTGACAATGATTTTGTCATACATGTTACGCTCTACCACCATTTCAAGGGCCGCCGCTAACGCAAGGAGCGTTTTACCACTACCGGCAGGGCCTGTGAGAATAACCATATCAATGTGTGGGTCTAGCAGCGCATGAAGCGCCATGGCCTGCCCTATATTTTTGGGTGTGATGCCCCAGGCATGACGACCCATCAAGCGTTCATAGCCTAAATCCAGCACCTCTAAATGATCGTCGGTGATCTCTTCTACTAAACCTGCAAACTGTTTAGTTTCGTCGAGCAAAAACTCGTTTACATACGCTTCTGGCAACATAGACTTGGGGATAGTGTGAATGGTGTCGCGCCCTTCGCTGCGGCTATCCACGCTTTTTACGCTGTCCCAAAAATTACCTTCAAAGGTATGAAACCCGCGAGATAGATATTTGATGTCAGTAATTAGCTGGTCGGTGCGGTAGTCTTCAACATGAGCGAGGCCTGCCCCTTTCGCTTTAAGGCGCATGTTTAAGTCTTTGGTAACCAACACCACTTTTTGCGGCGCGAACGTCTTTTGCAAGTGCAGCGCTACGTTAATAATGCGGTTGTCATTCTCGTTGCTGGTAAACACTTGCTGAGCCTCAACCATGTTGAGGTCGGCGAATATAGATAGACTCCCTGTAGGTGCCGTTTGACCCGCGCCCAACCCTTCCATCGATACACCCGCTAGCATATCTTCTGGCGTTGCGTCGTGGAGTAAATCCTCCATTGCCCGAATGGATACCCGTGCATCACGCGCCACGTCTTTTTTGCTGTCTTTGATGTAGTCGAGCTCTTCCAATACGGTCATTGGAATAACAACGTCATGTTCTTTAAAGGAGAGAAAAGCGTGAGGTTCGTGCAGCAGAATATTGGTATCGAGGACGTAAATCTTAGTATCGGTAGAATTTTTTCTTGGCATCCTTCACTCCGGTAAATAAAGCCAAGTTAGACGTATTGTTCATTTATGAACGCACGCGCTAACAAGCTACAGTTACGGTTGTAGGAGAATGCCGCTCGAAACAGGACTTCTTCCCCTACTCGCGTCGACTGAGAAGCAGTACTACTCTTTCTGCCTCAAAGGTTCGTTTATTAAATTAGCGAACCCTTAATTCCACCATAATCCAGTTTTTGAGATTTAGCACTGTTTTTTCTTTTTTATTTTTCGTTAGAGCAAGTGATAAGCGAAGAGCAGTCCCTTCACGTAATATGAGATAGCACAGCGCTCCCATTCTGCATTAACAAGAAACTGGCATACTTGGTTCGTAACAAATGCTCACACTTTAACTACAGTTAGCGCAGCTTTAGTTGCGTTTTTAATACCCAAATAGGCTAAGGTGTATTTGTTGAAGCGGTGAATT
Organism: Alteromonas sp. CyTr2; assembly: GCF_947311905.1. NCBI lineage: Bacteria > Pseudomonadati > Pseudomonadota > Gammaproteobacteria > Alteromonadales > Alteromonadaceae > Alteromonas > Alteromonas sp. CyTr2. The sequence continues at coordinate 123,774 of NZ_CAMZMZ010000004.1, forward strand.
AAACACGGGTGCTAACCCAATGCCACAACACCTCAATAAAGTGGATGCGTTTAAATTAATAACACTCAGGGAAAGATCAGCTATGAATTGGCTTAACATCACAAAAATAAAAACGGCCATAAGCGTGACGTTAGCGCTACTGGCGTGCTTTAACGTTGAAATTGCATGGGCGAATAGCCAAGCGCTCAATGATTCTTCCCCTTCTACTATTCTAATCAAGGTTGAGAAAAGCACGGCTGATACGTCTGAAAAATGGGTAGTCACTTACACATTAACTACGCCAGCCAAAACGCTGGCTTTTGTTAGAAACCCAGATACATCAAGAACAACACGTTGGTTCGCGCAAGACAACGACATAGAAATCGTCTTTGATGACACCAAACACCAAGAACTTGTGCGCTCGAAGTCAGGCAAGTCCCTCTCTACCGTGTCATTTTTACTGACGCCCACCTATAAACATTTGGGTAAAGATTACGCACCATTTTCTCCTTTTTCTGATGGTGGAAATGCCTTTCACTCTGGGCGACTGTTTGCTTGTGCTAATGCCTGTACTGAAGAAGATAATAAATGGCACCTGACACTCAATGTTCCCAGTGATGAACACATATTGTTGAATGGCAAAGTAATGAAAAGCAGCGTGTCGTGGACAGATAACAATGATGGAAGAGTCGTGTATGTGGGTAAGCAACAGCCAATTATTACCGATGATGTGGTTGCCCTAATTGATCCCGGGCTTCCTGAAAGCATTAAAGCTTCGCTAGAAGAAGATATACCCAACATAATGGCATTTTTCTCCCATTCTCTTAATCCGCTTAAGGGCGAAAAGCCCATGTTATTTGCCTCTTATGCAAACGTAGATGATCACTCTACACAAGGCGGCACACTACCTAACCAGATATTTATGCATTGGAACAGACAAGACTTAAATGAGCAGGCCGATAACAGCAGCTTTGTTAACCAAACACTTTGGTTCTTTGCTCACGAAGTCGCCCATTTATATCAGCCCGGCAGTACCGAAGGTGTATCAGAAAACGAGGAGCAGTCTTGGCTGCACGAGGGCAACGCCGACTACTTTGCGGCAATCGCCATGAACTTCCTCTACGAAGACGCCAATAGCTACGTTGAAAGCCGAATGACCCGCGCTTTCGAGAGCTGTACTGAAGGTCTGGCGCAGACAACGCTGGCTCGTGCTTATAAAAACGGGCACTTCAATCTTTATTATTCATGCGGGATGATAATGCACCGCGCCATCGATAGCGTGGTGCAACAAAAAACGTTAGGTGAGGAGTCGCTGTTCACCGTATGGAAGCGACTTCAAAAAGCAGTGAATAGTGGCATGCCGCCTGGCACAGCGACGTTCTTAACCTTGTTAGAACCCTACAATGCACCTGAACTTATCAAAGCCATCAACAATGCAACGAGCGATGATGCTTTCAAAGCCATTCAAGGAATTGAAACTTTGTACCAGTTACCTGAGTAGGCTACTTAATGAAGTAGCCTATTGCTTTATATTCGCCATCAACTTCCACCATAGAAAGGGTCTCTACTTTCATTGTGGTCTGGGAATCAAAGTCAGTGGTGAACGACAAAATCAGGTAGTTTTCTTTAGGCAATCCAGGCAGTGAAGTTGGCGCTTGTGCTAACGCGATTTCCCTCGACTTGGCCGCCCCCAATGGCTCCCTGACTAGCTGCATCGCCTCGGTCCATTTAGCGATTGAAATACCGCTTCTAAAAATAGCCCCACTCTCTTTCCAGCTTTGTTCATATTCACCGCTGTCGATAAGTTCCAGCCAGCTTGTTGCACCTTCAAGGACTTCGCTACTGACATTAACTGGCTTGCCAGCTTCAATTACTTGGTTGCTACCATTGTTCGCATTGACCGTTTGCGCATAATAAATAGCAGCAAACAAACTGATGGCGAGCGCTAGCGTGATCCAAAGAACATGTTGGGGATTCAACGACGTTCGCCGGTCACCCTGCAGCTTAATTGAATGATGAGCTGCGGCATTCTCGCCCGCAGTAGAAGTTTGCGAGGTTGGCTGCCCTTGAGCATGACTTGTAGTGGCATGGGTTTCACCCATTAAAAGCGCATCGGGCGTCGTTTCGAAAACTGAAGCAAGTGCGCCTATTGAATCGTGTGAAGCAGATTGTGTTTTCTCAATTCGCTGAATAGTACGCAAACTCAATCCAGACACATCTGCCAGATGCTGCTGACTCCATGCCCTAGCATTGCGAAGTTGTATAAGCTTTTGACTGTCTACTTTCATATCCATCTCGCGCTTCCTCCTGTTAGCTGCGCTTCACATACGTTAAAAACGTAACGCGGTTAACAGTAAGAAATATCCATGGTCAGTGATACGACAGTTTTACGCCAACCCTGTGACAAAGCAAGCCTGATGGGCACGTTAACGTTCTTATTCTTTTGCTACCAGCATTCTCGTTGTGAAGCAAAGAAGGCCTACTAGTGCTAATCGTCTTGTTAACGCAGGGCATAGGTACTCAATCCCCCCACCTGCAACCGCAAATCAAATGAGCTAGTATTAATGACTTATCACAACGCAATGCGTACAATACCGCCCCCCGAAAAATAGGTTGGTGATTTATGAGTTCAGATAGTCAATTTTCAGTTGGTCAGCGTTGGTTAAGCAACACAGAAATAGAGCTGGGGTTAGGTGTCGTTATTGGTAGCGACTTCCGTTCTGTCGAAGTGTTGTATCCAGCAACAGGCGAAGCGCGAAAGTATACTAAGCAAGATGCGCCGCTTACGCGACTAATTTTTGAAATTGGCGAAACGGTCAAAAGCCAAGACGGCTGGGAAATGACCATTACTGAAAAAGAAGAAAGCCAAGATCTTTTCATCTATCACGGGCTTCGCGAAGACACCAAAGCGCAAGCGCGATTACCTGAAACCATGCTAGACAGCCATATTCGCTTGAACCAACCTGAAAAGCGCCTGTTCAGTCAGCAATTAGACAACCCTAAATGGTTCGATTTGCGCGAGCGTGCTTTAGATCATCAATACGATTACTTACGTTCAAACACCATTGGTCTTGCAGGTGCGCGCATATCGCTTATTCCGCACCAACTCCACATTGCGTCAGAGGTAGGCGGCAGACACGCACCTCGCGTATTACTTGCCGATGAAGTAGGTCTTGGTAAAACCATTGAAGCCGCGTTGATTATTCACCAGCAGCTTAAAACAGGCCGCGCAGAGCGCGTGCTTATTTTGGTTCCAGACTCGCTCATGCACCAATGGTTAGTTGAAATGCTTCGTCGCGTTAACCTTCCTTTTGCCATTTACGATGAAAGTCGTTGCGAGGCTATAGAGAAGAGCGAAGGCTTACAAGATGACGAAACATCTGACGCGAGCGCTGTGAATCCATTTGAAAACGACCAGCTAGTACTTTGTAGTATCGACTTCCTAAGCAAGAGCGAAAAACGCCAGCAGCAAATTCAAGCTGCAGGATGGGATTTAATGGTTGTCGATGAAGCCCATCACCTTGCGTGGTCAAGTGAGGCTCCCTCTGCCGAATACTTGTGTGTGGAAGCGCTGGCAAACCAAACGCCAGGCGTATTACTGCTTACCGCAACGCCTGATCAACTTGGTCACGAAAGCCACTTTGCCCGCTTGCGCCTGCTCGACCCGGCTCGCTTCCATAGCTACGATGCATTCTTAGATGAAGAATCGAAATACAGCCAACTGGCCGATGCGGTAGCGCCATTACTTTCAGACGCCGAGCCTAACGACAAGCAACGCAGCAAACTCGCAGAATTCGCGCCTGACGTAATGGAACATGTGGGTGATTTAAGCTCGCCGGAAAATCGCCATGCGCTGCTGCACCAACTTATCGATTGTCACGGCACAGGCCGTATGCTGTTTAGAAACCGCCGCGCCAATATCGAAGGCTTTCCGATGCGTAAATTAAGCGCTTACGAACTGGCTTTGCCTGAGGTTTATTCAGATGCCGTGAGCGGCGGCGACTTAACCTATTCACTGTATCCTGAACGTATGGCAAGCGTGGTTAACAGCTGGACCAAGCAAGACCCGCGCGTTGAATGGCTGCTTGATTTCATGCAAAGCGTTAAGCCAGAAAAGATTCTGCTTATTTGCGCAAGCGCCCGTACTGCACAAGAGTTAGGTGAGGTTATTCGCACGCAAACCGGTATTCGCCACAGTGTATTCCACGAAGGCATGAGCATTGTTGAGCGCGACAAGGCGGCCCATTATTTTGCTGATGAGGAAGACGGCGCACAAATTCTACTGTGTAGTGAAATTGGTAGCGAAGGTCGTAACTTCCAGTTCGCCCACCATTTGGTGCTATTCGATTTGCCTATCACGCCAGATCTGCTTGAACAACGTATTGGTCGTCTTGACCGTATTGGCCAAACCCAAACCGTACAAATTCACGTGCCGTATTTAGCGAAAACCGCGCAGCACGTATTACTAGATTGGTATCACGAAGGGCTGAATGCCTTCGAAAAGACCTGCCCCACGGGCTCTGGTGTATTCGACGACGTTAAGCCTCTGCTTATTGGTGCATGCTTACACCCTGACGATATGAGCGCGCGTGACGAGCTAGTGAACATGAGTGTTACGCTTAATAGCCAGCTCGTAGCGCAGCTTGAAGCCGGTCGCGATCGTCTTCTAGAGCTTAATGCTTCGGGAGAGGGCCGCGTAGAACAACTGCTTGAAGACATTATTACCCTTGATAGCGAACAAGATTTGTCGCGCTTTATGGGTCGCGTTTTCGATGCTATTGGTGTTCAGCAGGACGAAAAAGGCAATGACTGCTTTATTCTTATGCCAACTGAATCGATGGTGAGCCAGCTTCCAGGTCTTGACCCAGAAGGCATGACGGTTACTTACAAGCGCCGTGTTGCCACCACGCTAGAAAACGTGCAGTTTTTAAGTTGGGATCATCCACTTGTGCATACCGCCATGGACGTAGTACTCACCGACGTACACGGAAAGAGCAGCATGGGCTTCATTGCCGAGCCATCTTTGCCAAAAGGCGCTTATTGGGTTGAAGCGCTGTTTGTGCTGCAGGCGCAAGCGCCTAAAGCGCTTCAGTTGGGCCGCTTCTTACCTCAAACGCCCGTGCGAGTGTGTTTAGATGCGCAAGGAAACCCGTCTGAATTGAGCTTCGACGTTAAACGTAAAATTGGACGTAAGATCTCGGCTCAGCTTCTAAAAGCCTTGCAACAGCCGCTTGAGCTTGCCATTGAAAAGGCGCGTAAGCTTGCCCATCAGCAAGCTAACCAAAAGCAGCACGACGCACTTAACAGCATGCACAGCACGCTTAACGAAGAAATACAGCGCTTGCGCGATCTTCAAAAGCGTAACCCAGCAGTACGTGACAGCGAAATTGAGTTTATTGAAACACAAATGAACGCCCTTGATAAAGTTATTCAGGATGCAGATGTTCAGCTGGACGCCATTCGTATTGTGGTAAATAACCCGTAACCTCGAAAGGTTAAACATTCAAAAGCGACTGTGAAGTAACGAGTACATAATGGCGAACCCAAGTTTTGTTTATAACCCACCGATGACACCTTATCTTGATATTTTGTATCAAGATGAGGACATAGTGGTTGCGCATAAACCTAGCGGGCTATTGAGCGTTCCGGGCAAAGCATTAGAGCACCGCGACTCGTTGATTAGCCGAGTGAAACGTGTGTATCCCACCGCCACAGTAGTGCATCGCTTAGACATGGCGACTTCGGGTATTTTGGTGCTGGCGCTTAATAAAGATAGCCATCGCCATATCTCGAAACAGTTTGAGTTACGTCAAACTAAAAAGCGCTACTTCGCACGTGTTCATGGGCATGTAGAACAAGACAGCGGAGAGGTTAACCTTCCCCTTATTTGCGACTGGCCAAACAGGCCAAAGCAAATGGTAGACTTCGAGCGCGGTAAAAAAGCCGTAACGCACTTTGACGTCATTGAGCGCACACTGGATGAAAAAGAGCGACCCTATTCTCTCGTTGCCCTTTATCCTATTACCGGTCGCTCTCACCAACTGCGAGTACATATGCTTGCTTTGGGTCACCCTATTTTGGGAGATAGACTCTATGCCCATGAAGAAGCGTTATCCATGGCGCCTCGTTTACAGCTTCATGCTGAAAGCTTGAGTCTTTCGCACCCGACACTTGGGCATTGGCTGCACTTTAATGTCGCCATCCCTTTTAGTCCGTTTTGCCCAAAGCCGCTCTCAGAAAGTATTGAGTAGCGTTCTAACGCTACTCAACTTTATCAATAGACTCCATTTTAGTTTTAACGCACCCTGCCGATAACCTTCGTATACGCTTGATGTACGAATTAATTTGATGCTGTCAAAGCTGAATAGATCCAGATTAAGGTAAAGGCAAACCACATTTTATGAAAAGGCACGCTCTCCTTTTAACATTTGCTGTTATTGTTTCGCTATTGCCTATGACAGCTCACTGTGACTTTTTCACAGATGTTAGTCACGCCTATCTGCCTGGAGAAGTGAAACCTTTGATGATTGGAGAAGTTGAATCCCCAATTATTGAAATTGAAGCGCAAACACCATTACCTTTGGGTGTGGCTATCATACTCACCGAGCCTTTTCCCTCTAGCCTTACGCTCGCGCAGGGAAATAGCCTTGCCAACATGCTTGCAGAAAAAGGCTGGAATGTAGTGATAAGTCCGTTTAATTTGCCGGTCAATGTCACTTCCCAGCAGAACCTACCTGCTGAATCTACAAACACCGACAAATCAGACTCTGAAAATACGTCTATGTCAGCCCAAAATATCCACCCCAGAAGTAATCAACTTACGCAGTATCTCAATTTCGAATCAGCAACTTCAGCACTGAGTTTACAACTCAATGCATTGAATAATTATTTACAAGACAATTCAGGCTACCGTATGGTCATTGCACAAGGCATGCTGGCCACAACTTACTTGTCCGTCGTAGAGCAACAGCCTCAACTTCATCCAGACACTTTCGTAGCCATTTCACCTTTTTGGCCAGAAGAATCAACGAATACATTAGTTATAGATAATATAGCGCAGTCCAGCTTTCCAATATTGGATCTGTCACTAAGTGGATTTAACGATTGGGCGAACAGTACCACGCAAAAACGAAAGATTAGCGCAAAAAACGCACTAAAAATGCACTATCGGCAAATAATTATCCCCAGCAATTTATTAGCCTTTAGTATAAAGGAGTTTCAGAAACCCCCTCATATTCAGATAGTTGCAAATAGTACTATTGGTTGGACTCGCCACCTAGGCTGGTAATTCGATAATTTACCGATTACGCTAAATTAGTATCCAAAACAATTACCTAAATTTAATGGTGTAAATAGCAAGCCTCTGTCCTAAGCAGTAAGATTGTTATGAACTATAATACTTTTAGCAAACATAAACGGTTGAGTTACTTGTGAGTGTTCAAGATTTCGTAGATAACAAAGCAAAGCAGCTGTGTTTCTATTTGAGAGCATTTTGGCAAGGAGAGCTTCCTATCGAGGAGATCGAGCTATTCTTTTGGGATAGTATGGAAGAATGGGGGCAAATTGATTACACCTTAACGCAGCCCTACACACAAAAAGAACGAGTTTTTTGGCATTTACTTCACCAAGTGCATTATTGGAATGAAGATAAGCTAATTAACGACCAGTTTCTTGTAGATGAACTAAATAACTGCGTGAATTTCCTTGAAGGTTTGGGTCATTGCCCACTCGACTGCGTAGGCATTCGTCCATAGTAAAACTTTCACTTCAACGCGTTATTGCTTCTCACTGTGGTTCATGGCTCAATATGCTTTTGTATTCTTGCCTAAGGCCGCAGTTTTGCTCAACGCTTTAAAAACGTTTAACGACAAACGATACCTCAGTATATTTCTTTTCGGCATTTCCAGTGGCTTCCCTTGGATCATGATTGGTTCAGTGCTATCTGCTTGGCTCAAAGATGAAGGTTTGTCTCGCTCGGCCATCGGCTTATTCGGCATTATTTTCGCGACATACTCTTTTAATTTCCTCTGGTCTCCGCTTGTCGACAAAATCAAGCCCCCACTATTAGGTCAACGACGAGGTTGGATTTTCGCTATGCAAGGCTGTGTAGTTTTGCTGTGTTTAGTGATGTCTCAACTCACTGCAGACCAAGATTTGTTTTATGTTGCATTAGTCGGTTTGCTTATTGCTATTGCCTCAGCCACGCAAGATATCGCCATCGATGGTTTTCGCATTGACTGTATTGCCCAAGACGACAAAGACGGCATGTCAGCTGCGTCTTCAGTAGCCACCGCTGGCTGGTGGACAGGTTATGGCGGGCTTGGTGCTATCCCGTTCTTCTTGGCTGACATGACATCTTGGACTTGGCCAAACATTTATCTTTTACTCGGTGCTCTCATGGCTTTATTAATGTGCGCCACGTATTTAGCGAACGAGCCACAAATTGACCGCGAAGCCTTGCTTGAAAAGATAACAGCCAAAGATACAAAGCAGTCTCCCGTTTTTCACTGGATACAAACTACTCTGGTCACGCCATTCGCCGAATTTTTCAATCGAAACGGCGTTAAATTAGCGGCGTCGTTTTTACTGTTTATCTTTCTATTTAAAATCGGTGAAGCCTTTCTAGGCCGCATGAGTATCGTGTTTTATAAAGAAATTGGCTTTTCTAATAGCGATATCGCTACTTACTCAAAATTGCTCAACTGGTGGGTAACCATCGTATTTTCACTGTTAGGTGGATTGGTTAACATTCGCTACGGTATTTACCGCGGATTGATGATTGCGGGTGTGGCCATGGCCGCGTCTAACTTACTATTTGCACTGATCGCGCAAACAGGCCCTTCCACATCTCTTTTAGCCATAACCGTTATTGTCGATGGCTTTACAGGGGCTTGGAGCACCGTTGCTATGGTCGCGTTTATCTCACTCTTATGCAATCGAGCGTTTAGTGCAACCCAATACGCACTCATGGCCTCCCTAAGTGTTGCGGGCAGAACCTTGGTCGCTTCTAGCAGCGGCTTTGTTGTAGATAGTCTTGAAGGCAATTGGAGCCTGTTTTTTATTCTTACAGCAGTCATGGTAATTCCCAGCCTTTGCTTTTTGTATTCAATTAGGCACCACATAAAGCGCGTTGAGTCACCGTAATTTTTTTCTACTTCCTTGCAAGTTAGCGTTAGTTGCCTACATTTAAGATGGGTATTTTTACCGCATATTACTAGTAAGGATGAACGTGAGCTCAAACCACACTGGCCAGTCGCAGCGCAAATCATCATCAATTTCGCGGACATTCACTTTTTCAAAAGTGGGTGTTACAGCACTGTTGATCGCTATGGTTGTCATTGCGGTTTTAATCGCGCTGATGAGCAAACAACAAGCTCTCATAGCAGCCTTAAAGCAGCAGAGTTATTTAGAGGACAATATTCTTGCCACTGAGTCTAGTATCAATCAGTTTACGTTTCAGGTGGAGAGCAGCGCGTTTTCTGGCCCCGCGAATTATACTATTTTAAAGCGCGAGCTACAGGTCACCCTTCAAGGTATATCTGAATACCTCCGCAGTAGTGCAGGTCAAACTATCTCGCCCACCGTTTTATCCGAAAGAGACTTTGCAATAGCAAAAGAAGGATTGAATAGCGCGTCTGCACGGCAGGTCGCGCAAACCACACTAGATTTACTTCATACTCTTATTGAGTTGCCGACAGACGATGCAACTCAACGTATTCAGCAGCAATTTACCCTGCTGCCTATGGTCAATGCCATGCAGGCGGAAGAAAACGCGTTGTTACTGCGTATTAAGGCGTTGCGCAATAAGATGCTTCTCACTACTATTTTGGGCGCAGTCGTCATTGTACTTTGGTATTTTATTGCATGTTTTTTTTACAAAAGTAACGCAAACAAGTCGCCTAAAAAGTTTGGTAAATCGAAGTTGAGAGTTGCCATGGTAGATGACGATAGAGATTTGCAAAACAAAGAGTTTTTGCAGCTAATTAGCCATGAATTCAGAGCGCCAATAAGTGCAATTATCAGTGCTCTTGAACTTATTCCTAACATGGAAGAAGAGCGTACCAGACTAATTCAGCAGGCTGAACAATCCAGCTATCGACTTCTTAATCTTACCAACAACCTTACCGATGTATTAACCAATAACACTGAAGACGACCTGCACTTTTCAGACGTCGACCTAATCAGCTTGCTCGACGAATGTATCTCGCCGTTTTCTGTACGCGTAAAAGACAAAAAAATCGAATTTAATATGCACTGTAGTCACAGTGTGCCCCATTACGCAGAAACGGATCCTGTCGCCCTTTCTAAAGTGGTAGTTAACATTCTTGATAATGCCGTTAAATTTACAGCTAATGGACTTATCGACGTCACCGTTACAACCTTGGTGAAAAACCAAGAGATTTTTCTCGTTATTGTGATTAGTGATACTGGAATAGGAATTGATGAGGCGACGCAAAAGCGCATGTTTGAACGCTTCTATCGCGGCGAACACTCAACTGCCCAACGCTTCCCGGGGGCAGGGATTGGCTTGTCTGTAGCTAAACGCAGCGTTGATAAGCTGGGTGGTGCACTACAGGTAACCAGTACAGTTGGAGTTGGTACGGAGTTTAAAATTTTACTGCCTCTGAAGCCTATTGAGGACCTTCCCACTACAAACTCAGCGCCGTCTAATGCGACCTTCGCCGTGGTTGACGATTTAGAGATATCTAGGCTGCATTTACAATCAATTATTACCAAAGAAGGCTTTAGCGCACGCACGTTTTCATCTGGTGCGAACTTGCTCAATCTGCACGAAGAAATACTCCAGTTTTCAGGCATTATTGCAGATTTGTACATGCCGGGCATGAATGGTCTTGAGCTAGTGAGGACGCTCAAGGCGATTTTTGGTGAACGGGTACCGCCCGTTATTGTGCTGTCAGCAACCCCAGATATTGCCAACATTATTGCAAACAGTGAACTGCCCATCTATCAAAGCTTTGTAAAACCCATAGATAGAAACCGGTTTGTAGATGCGCTCCATCACCTCACAGAAAGTAACGCAAGAGTTGTTGAAACAACGAAAAAGGCCAACGTGTTACTGGTAGAAGACGAGCCCATTAATGCAGAAATGGTGGGGTATATGCTGCAATGTATGGGTCACGAAGTTACCGTGAGTTACACCGGTGACGACGCTATTATTAGAGTGAGTGAAAATGCCTTTGACTGTGTACTGCTGGATATCAACTTACCAGATATCAATGGCTTGGAAGTCGCTAAAATAATGAAAGAAGGTCACCCTGACCTTCCAATCATCGCCCTTACGGCGAATGCTCACAGAAGCGATAAAGAAGCGTCGCTGCAGGCAGGTATTCGATACCACTTAGTGAAGCCTGTCACCTTTCAAGAGCTCAAAAACACCCTACGCCTAGCGCTATAATGCGCTAGGCGCTGCATAAATGCGATATTGATTTCGGCCGTCTTCTTTTGCTTCATAAAGCGCTTGATCAGCACACTCAAGCCATGCCATCGCTCCTTTAAAGTCAGGAGAGAATTGTGCAAGACCTAAACTAACAGTGAAACTTATTGACTCACCTTCGTGTTCTACCACTAAACGCTTTGCTAATTGTCTGATGCGTTCGGCAACTATCTTGGCATCTTCAACCGAAGAGTCATTCAGAATAATGGCAAATTCCTCTCCGCCGTAGCGCCCTGCAAGGTCGGTTTCTCGCACACAGCGCTTAATTAGCGCTGCTAACATCTTAATCACCTTATCCCCAGCCTGATGACCATAAGTATCGTTAATACGTTTAAAATGGTCGATATCGAGCATAAGCGCAGTACTTGGCTTTTCTCGGCGCACACAAAGTTTGTGCATCTCATCAAAGCGTTCCTGCCAGTAGCGACGATTATATAGCCCAGTTAAACCGTCCACGCGGCTCGCTGTTTTCAACTCTTCGTTGAGATGCTCCATTCCACGCTTACCAAGCGCCTGCTCAGTGACATCGTAAACAAGCATACAAAACCGCTCTACGTTGCCGCGCTTATCAACAATAGGGAACATGGTCACATTTTGGTACATGAACTCTGCAGCACTGGTTACAGGGCGATTACAACCAAACTTAAACAAGTAAGGGCGCTGTTCCCAAATAATAAACACCGGGCTCTTCAAATTGAACACAGGGTCGACTTTGGTTCTCAACCACTTTTCCTCTATTTCCGGGAAATGAGAAAAAAGACTGTCTCCAATGATTGCTTCCGCTTTCTTTGCACCGTGGTTTTCAAGAAACTTGTTCCACACTTGAACCTTGAAGTTGCGGTCTAGCACTGCAATGCCTACTTCAATGGAATCGAGAAGCTCTGCGGGTACTTGAGAAGAATTAGCTAAAGCACCGGTGGAAAGTGCGTCTGTTGATGCATTCATATACTTTCCTTGTCTTGTGTGACAGCGTCATCATCGAGCAGCCGAGAATAGATATGGTTCATGGCGTCACCAGGAAATAGCAACAGCAGGTCAAAGGAAATATCTCTGGCCTTAATGGCATAACCTATTTCGATAGCCATGAGCTTGCCCCATCGCTGCACGTTATCACTTAAAAGCGTTGATAGTCCTTGGTGCTGCCCCAGTAGCACCGGATGCGTGTGGCTAAAGGCGACATTTAACTGCTCTGACAAACCGTTTAAACAGGCCCCGATAAGAATATTGGAAACATCCATTAGTGCTTCTAGCGCTAGTTGGTCTGAGGAAGCTGACGGCGGATACTTTAATAGTTCAACGATGTTTTGAGAATTTGTGTCGGTAAAAATGACCAGCGCTTCGCCGCTTATACCTTCACTAATAAAGCCTTTTGAAACTGCCGACACACTGTCGTTACGATTAATTTCCGCAACCGCCATGGACAGTTCGTTGCTTTCAATTAAGTTGACGTTTGGTATAGGCAAATCAATAAATTCACCTAGCAGTTGAGCAAGATTCTCACCCGCGCGCCCCATGGCAATATTGACCATTTCACGACATGCGTCTAATTGATCTTCTTTACTCATCTGGCGCTTGGCTAAAACGGCATTTGAGTCGCTATCGTCTTGCGCTTTTTGTAAGCTCGCACCAGAAGAATGTGTCTCGCCACTGTAAATCCCGTAAGAGGCTAGGATGTGGCTGAGTTTTTCGTTATCAATTGGCTTTCTTATGAAATCCACGGCACCAAGAGCGAGCATTTTTTCTCGCGCTTGCGCTTGTACATCACCGGAAACGACAACCACCAAACAAGGTAGATCCTGCTGACGAATGGCTTCCATGGTTTGATAGCCATCCATTACTGGCATGTTTAAATCGAGAAACACAACATCTCCCTTACCTTCGCGAATAAGCTCAAGGGCTTGCTCGCCATTTTCGGCAAAAGAGATGTCTACATCCCACCCATCAGGTAAACTGCGCGCCATCTGGCGCCTTGCGAAACCTGAGTCGTCGCATATTAATATTGGAGTACTCATGTTAACTCCTTAAATGGCGACAGGGGCTTTAATGTGTGGGTGTGACTGATAGTTTTTAAGCGTAAAGTCGTCGAAGGAAAACCCGAAAATATCCTTAACTTCTGGGTTAATTTCCATGGTTGGGCGCGCAAACGGTTCGCGACTAAGCTGTAGCTCTACCTGTTCAAGATGGTTTGAATACAAATGCGCATCGCCTAGCGTATGAATAAAATCGCCGGGCTCTAAATCACACACTTGCGCCATCATCATGGTCAGTAAAGCATAACTTGCGATATTGAACGGAACGCCCAAGAAAATATCGCCGCTTCGCTGGTAAAGCTGGCAGCTAAGCTTACCGTCTAATACATAAAACTGGAAAAGCGTATGGCAAGGCGGCAACGCCTGTTTACCCATAGCCGCATTTTCTTTTGGAGAATAATTCGTATCTGGTAATACTGCAGGATTCCAGCCGCTAACAATAAGACGACGGGAGTCTGGGTTGTTTTTGATTTGCTCAACTACCTCGGCAATCTGGTCCACCGATGTGCCATCACCGCGATCCCAACTGCGCCACTGGTGTCCATAAACCGGACCAAGCTCGCCTTCTTCGGTAGCCCACTCGTCCCAAATACTCACACCGTGCTCTTTCAAATAAGCGATGTTTGTCTCGCCTTTAAGAAACCAAAGTAGCTCGTGAATAATGGATTTAAGGTGACACTTCTTTGTTGTCACCAAGGGGAAACCTTCCTGTAGATTAAAACGCATCTGATAGCCGAATACACTTAACGTACCTGTACCAGTTCGATCTTCCTTTTTCACACCCGTATCACGTACATGGCGCATTAGAGCGAGATATTCTTTCATCGTTATTCTTATATTTTTTGCTGTTCAACATGGTCTTTTCCGCGCATGTAAGCACGGACTATTAATCCTATTCCTAAAGCTATCATAGGTAAACAAAGAAGTTGCCCTTGGCTTAGTCCCATTTGATATAAGCCAATATGTGCGTCGGGTTCTCTGAAGTATTCAACGATAAATCGGAAGGTGCCGTAACCAAGTAAGAACAAGCCGCTGACCGCCCCTACTGGACGCTTTTTGGCAGAGTAAAGCCACAGAATTATGAAGAGCAGTACCCCTTCAAGCGCAAACTCGTAAAGCTGTGATGGGTGACGGGGGATATTACCCGCGTTGGGGAAAATGACCGCCCAAGGCACATCGGTGCTACGCCCCCAAAGTTCAGCGTTTAAGAAGTTACCTATGCGTCCAGCACCCAAGCCGATGGGTACTAACGGGGCAACAAAGTCCCCTAGTCGAAGGAAGGTCGTGTTCATACACTTGGCGCGCCAGAATAAGGCTGTTAGCACCCCTAAAAGCCCGCCGTGGAAGGACATTCCACCAGCCCAAATTTTGAATAAGTACAAGGGATCGTCGAGAAACATACCAAACTGGTAGAAAAGCACATAGCCTATTCGACCGCCTAATATTACGCCAACGAAGCTCCAGAAAAGCAGGTCGCTTAACTGCTCACGGCTCCAGTTGGTTTGTGAAAGACGCTTTTGTGCCAATAGGTACGCGGCGATAAAGCCCACCAAATACATAAGGCCGTACCAGCGGACACTTAACGGACCGACACTGAAGATAACGGGGTCGATACTGGGAAATACCAGATAACTGCTCTGTTCCATTACTTTATTCAATTCCTAAAATCATTCTAATGCTCACCAACACGAGTAAGCACGCCAACATCGCTTTTAACACACGAACATTTACTCGCTGCCCAAGCTTTGCACCTATGTTTGCGGTAAACATAGAGGTGGCAACAATACCAGCTGTTGCAGGTAAATACACATAACCTAAACTATGTTCTGGTACATCTATCGCATTGTAACCGGCCACAATAAAACTCGTGGTACCAAAAACGGCAATAATAAGTCCGCAAAAGGCAGCACAGCCAATTGCCGCCCGTACATTAACACGAAACCATACCAGCGCAGGTACCAATAATGCACCGCCACCAATCCCCATAAGTGCACTTAGTAAGCCAGCTCCACCACCAACAGTCGCAAGCGTACCTTTTGATGCGTCATTTTCTGAGGCTTTTTGCTTACCAAATATCATCTGCATCGCAATCAAAATAACCAGCACCGCAAACACATCTTTAAGCAGTTCACCCGAAATATGGCTTGCTACCTGTGCTCCGGCAAATGCGCCAAAAGCAATACCTAAGCCTGTGTAAAGCACAACATGCCTTTGAATATTACCCAGTTTGTAATGTGCGAAGGCCGACGACATTCCTGTGAAGATGATGGTAGATAATGAGGTAGCGATAGCGACTGGCATTACGGTTTCAGTGGTCATTCCCATGAAATGTATAAGCAAATACGACAATACAGGAACGATGATAAGCCCACCGCCAATGCCCAGCATACCCGCCAAAACACCTACCACAGAACCTAAAATAAGGCAGCTAAGAATTATTACAACTAATGGATCCATTCCTTAAGCACCTGCTCGGATAAGGCCTCCCAGGCCCTTGGTTTCAAGATATTGATTCAAGTGCACAAAGACTTCTTCTTGGCTAACAGAGGTGAGCGCCAATGACAGTAGTTGCTTACACTCATCCAGCGTGACTTTTCTAATAAGCCAGTTTATTTTTCTTAAGTTAAAGCCGTTCATACTTAGGCGGCGATAACCCATTCCCATCAGCAGTAATGCTCCAGCTGGCTCACCTGCAATTTCACCACAGATAGTTACGGGCACCTGGTTTTGATTGGCTTTTTGAACCACGTCGTAAAGCGCCCCTAATACTGCAGGATGATAGCTGTTGTAGAGCCCTGCCACCCGCGTATTGTTTCTATCCACCGCGAGCAGATATTGGGTCAGGTCGTTACTGCCTACCGAAAAGAAATCCACGTGCTTTGCTAATTGAGGAAGCTGATAAAGTACCGACGGGACTTCTAGCATAATACCTAACTTAGGCTTGGTTAACGTTTGTCCTGACTCTGCAATCTCATCACAAATTTCATAATATGCCTGATTAATTAGCCGCTTAGACTCCTGCACTTCAGATACGGTGGAGATCATAGGCAGCATAATTTGCAAATTGCTTAGGCCTACACTTGCACGGAGCATGGCGCGAACCTGAACCAAGAAAATTTCTGGATGATCAAGGGTAAGGCGGATGCCTCGCCACCCCAAAAATGGGTTTTCTTCATTAATGGGGAAGTACGGTAGTGGCTTATCGCCTCCTACGTCGAGAGTACGCATAGTGATAGGCAATGAAGGCGCGGCCTCAAGCACTTGGCGGTACAGCTTTACTTGCTCTTGTTCTGAAGGAAAACGCTCGCGTAACATAAAGGGGATCTCGGTGCGATAAAGCCCTACACCCGCGCCAATTTGTTCAGCGTTTAGCTCGACTTCAGCTGAAAGGCCAGCATTGATATAAAGAGACATTCTACAGCCATCAACACTTTCGCAAGGTTTATCAGCCTCGGCGTCAATTTTCTCTGCGATGGCCGACTCTTCTTCAATGAGCTGTATAAATTCAGACTTGATGTTACGTTCAGGCGATACAATGACCTCGCCTGAATACCCATCAAGCAAAATCTCTTTGTCTTCGAGTAGTGCTGGCGTGACGTTTTGACAGCCCATCACTGCAGGCACGCCCATGGCTCTAGCCAATATTGCCGCGTGAGAGTTATTTGAACCGCGAATAGAAATAATGCCTTTTAGCTTACCTCTTGGAAATTCGGCAAGCATAGGCGCTGAGACTTCATCAGCTACGAGAATACTGGCTTCGGTTATCGTTTTTTCAGTAACCTTTTTGCCATTCGCTTCATACAAAATGTTGGCAAGAATACGGTCGGATAAATCGACAATATCAATGGCACGCTCTTGCATGTAAGGGTCGTCCATTGCTTGAAAGCGTGCGGCATAGCTTTCTACAACCATTTTTAATGAAGACGCCGCATCCCAACCTTGGCGAATTTTTTCTTCTACTTCCCGCCCAAGGCTGTTGGCATCTAGCAGATGATGATATAGCTGAAAAATGGATTTAACATCGTCGGGAATGCCGTCATCTAACCGCTTCGATAACGCATCGACATGACCTCGCGTAACTTCAACCCCTTTGCGATAGAGTTGAATTTGATCTTGAGGAGATTGCGTGCGCTTTACGACCCAGTTTTTAAGGTTAATAGATTTGTCTGGAGACACTCCCTTGCCAATAGCAAGGCCTGGAGAACCCGCAATACCACGCACATTTTTTTGCCGCGCAGTATTGTCGTTCGAATTTGACAGCGTCAAAGCCCCGCGAATATCAGCATTGGTTATTTCTAACGCGAGCTGCGCAGCAAGGGTGACTAAGAATGCTTCTTCGTCTTCACTGAAGCGTCGCATTTGTGATTGCTGAAGGGTAATAACACCAAGCACACGCCGTTGGTTGATAATAGGCGTACCTAAAAAGGCGTTATAATTTTCTTCCTGAACTTCGGGGTAATGTTTGAATCGAGGGTGGCTATGAGCATTAACGATATTAAGGGGCTCCTCCCGCTGACCTACCAGCCCGATAAGCCCTTCTGAGAAGCCAATGCGTACCTGCTCGACTGCATCGGGATGTAGTCCGTCAGTGGCTTTAAGGATAAATTCTTGGGTGTCGTAATCGGCAAGGTAAATGGAGCATGAATCGACATCTAGGGTCTGTTTAACCCGTGAGGCTAGCCTAAACAACGCCGTATCGAGAGCAGGAATTTGATTCATTTCCTGCACGATACGCTTTAACGTGGTTAACATTGTTCCTTGCTGGCTCTGAGGGCTCACCGGTTTTTCCTTTTTTACTCGCAGTTTACTCGCTGCTTACTCCGCACACCGCAATATTGCACACCTCTTTCTTGCGTACCTGAACTTCGCATACGCTTATCCACGCCTGCGTTTCTTGCCACGTTTGTGTGGCGCTGTGTTTTGGCGCTGTTGAGGCCGATGCTGCGCAGACATAACTACAGGCGAGAACTCTTTCATTACTCGTCTGTATACATCGCGCTTAAACGATACAACGTTTCTTATTGGATACCAGTAACTTACCCACCTCCAGTCATCGAATTCAGGATGACCTGTTTTAAGTACATTAACGTCTCGCTCATTACAATCGAGCTGCAACAAGAACCATTTTTGTTTTTGTCCTATACAAACAGGGTTGCTGCCTTGTCGAATTAATCGCTTAGGCAGCTTATATCTAAGCCAGTTACGGGTAACACTTAAAATAGTGACATCTTTCGGTGTCAGCCCTACTTCTTCGTGAAGCTCGCGGTACATAGCTTGTTCAGCAGATTCCCCTTCATCAATTCCGCCTTGAGGGAACTGCCATGAATGTTGACCATAACGTCTTGCCCAAAATACTTGACCCATTTTGTTGCAAATCACTATGCCCACATTCGCACGGAATCCATCGGCATCTATCACATAGACTCCCGGGCACACTATACTGTTATATGTTTTCATTCTTCCACAAACTATGCTCCAATCATAGTCTTAATATTCGTACCCGCTTTTCAAACAGGAAATTAACCATATTTATGCAGCCACCAGCGTCTCCCCCGTCATCTCCAGATAGCCTTTTAGCTCGTTGTCATGCGATAGCAGGCTTGACGCTTGGAGAGCTTGCGGACATGGCAAATGTAGCCATTCCGGCCAATTTACAACGTCATAAGGGGTGGTCAGGCATGCTGATAGAGAAGTGGCTGGGCGCGAGTGCAGGTTCGAAGCCTCAACAGGACTTTCCTGAACTTGGTATCGAACTTAAAACCATTCCCATCGACGCCCATTTTTCCCCCTTAGAAACCACCTACGTTTGTTTTGCCCCGCTTTTGATGACGCCCGGCATTACATGGGAAACGTCTAACGTGCGAAACAAACTACAGCAGGTATTGTGGCTACCTATTGAAGGTGACAGAGCTATTCCGCTGGCCCATAGGCGGGTAGCAACAGGCTTCTACTGGCGACCGAATGAACACGAAGATGCGGTATTGAGACACGATTGGGAGGAACTGGTCGAGCAAATTGCAACTGGACAGGTCGAGTCGATCACCTCTCGTCAAGGCGAGGCCTTACACATTCGTCCTAAGGCAGCAAACGGGAAAGTGCTCACCGACGCGTTGGGGCCAGAAGGTCAGCGTATCAAAACCCGTCCTCGCGGCTTTTATTTACGTAAAACCTTCACCCATCAAATATTGATAAATGCATTTGGTGGCTAACGCGAACTCAACGTCTAGCACAACACTCTTGTTTATCTTAGCGGCGTGGAGTTTAGGTGTTTAACCAAATACTCACTCAAAAACTTTTCTGAATTTATCCCCATGCGTTTTGCCACGGCTTCAAGTTTAGCGTCGCTGCGCAGCAGTACATTCTTGGCGTACTCTAAGCGGTAGTGGAAAATGAAACGTCTAAAGTTTTTCTTTTCGGTAAGTTGCAAGGCCAATGCGAGCGAGGTGGGGTCGATATCTGCCCCTTTACAAAACTCACTGAGGGTAAGGAAGCGAACCTTGTACGCCTTTGACTCTATGGTGTAGCGTTCTGCTTTAGAAATAATACTGCTAATTTCATAAGGCGTTGCTTTGCCTTCATCTAAGCGTTCGTAATCGAGTGGCGACGGGGACGTCCGTCGTATAAAGGTTAGTGAAAACAGTACAACTAGAATTGCCGTTCCAATCATCAGATGATGAAACCCTTCCCAAAAAGGAACAGGGAAGAAGCCGAATGTTGCGGCCGTCACAAGTAAAATACTCATAAACGCAACGCCAACCAAGCTCCCCATTACTCCGGCAAGCCTAGGCATTTTCAGGTTTTTTATATCCACCGCCTGCTCTGGTAAGTGCCTATGGTACATTTGAATATGCTCGGTAATAAGAATACCTATGAGCAACACGCTAAACCCCGTTAACAGTGATGCTATGTAGGCAGGCCACAATAGCAGAGGCTGACCATGAGGAGACGATGAGAGCCATTGCTGCTTATCGTCTACGGGTATTAGGAGAATGGCGCACTGAAAAACGCCGGTCATCACGACAGGCCACCACAGCCGCTTTCGTGCCGTAGGATAAGCTAACAGCATGGGCTTTATTGCGCGGTAACAACACGTAATCGCGATAACAGCAAATACTTCTGATAGCCCGTAGATATTAGCCAGCCCTGTGGCATTTGCCATACGAAGCCACTCATCCAGCATAAATACAGGCCAGCACAAAAACGCTGCCGTTAGCCAGCGTCCACTGCGTAAATTGACTTTTTGAACGAACAGACGCACAAAGCCAATGGCATAAATGCCAAGCAGTGCGTAAAGGAAATAGTCATTTATGGCTGAGGTCATCAGCGCCCTCCATCCTTGAGATTCGAGTTGCCTTTACCGTGCATGTTTACAGTAACCACATATGCATAGAAAACAATTACCAGTAAACGTCACGTTGCATAGCCACTGTGCGAGTTCGTTCCATAATTCGAATAAGCGTGCTGAGTTTCTCTGCTGTCCATTTACGCACTTCGTCATGGGAGTCTACTTCGGCGTCGTCTATCGACTGCTTTAACATAAGCAGCGCATTCAGCTCATCAATACCAGTGAGCAAATCTAACCACGGTGCGCGAAAATTACCCCGCTCTTCTACAAACAAGTCACCCAGCAGAAATCCACTCCATAATGTCTGCCTAAGCATTACTTCTACAGCGCTGTAATTGGCAGGCCCCATGGTTTTATTTAGCGGCATACTTTGCTGTACAGTTTGCCAACCTTGCGACAGCCAGCCTTTTGCATGATCAAGCACGGGATGATCAAAACCCGTTGCGACTTTTTGCCACGGCTTATTCTGAATAAGACTTATGGCGTGTAGCTTAATGTCTGTGGCATCGTTGTCGAAAAACAGCTTTTCGGGCTCATGAGCCTGCATTAAACCTGTTTGTCGTCCTTGCAAATAGCTTACTACTGCAGGATGTTTGCTGAGAGTTTTGTTAAACATGCTCTTTTTAGAGAGCAAGTAACGCAAACTTTGTAAGTCGTCTTGCCAGCCCCACTTTTGCGCATGGGTGACCAGCTTTTTATGCAGGGCTAGTAGCTCAGGGCACTGCAGAACCGGCAAGTAAAGCGATACACTTTGCAGTAACAAACGTACGCTTTTAGCAACTTCAGCCAGCATTTTTATTGAGCCACTTTCGCAAAACACATGCTCGTGGTGCTGCCAATGCGCCAATGCAGTTTGAACCGCGTGGCTAAATGCTTCTTCCGTGGTGGTTGTGTCTTCAAGCGCAAGGAAATCTGGCAGGTGTCGAACTTTAGCGTTAAACCCGTGAAGTAATTGATATCCCTGCGCCGCTTTTGATACATCACTAAGGCGTACCGGCATGTTGTCGTTTATTAGCACCGCCAACGTAAACAAACTGTTGATATCACCTGACATCAATTCAAGCTCTATTTCGTTGATTGGGGAACTGGCTTTTTCTGTACTTGCTTCGCCACAGTCCAGCACAATCTCAACCACACTTTCACCCACACTAACCACATAGGCATTGCGAGTAAAGTGAGTGCTAAACTGTTTAGATAGACGCGTGTTTTTTGCCGCCACGTCCCAATCCTGGGGCCAAGCGCTGGCTTCAAATAGCGTGAGGTCGGGCCTTGAATTATCAAGGCTCACATTGTATTCCATGCGTTTGTGCAGACCACCGCTGACCACGCCGTTAGTCTTTAGCGTCTGTTCGTATTCACCATTGTTACCTCGAACACGAAAGCCCATTTTATTGTTTTGAAAATCGAGCTTATCGGTATCGTAATAGTCGTTCTCAAGGCGCATTTCACGATGAGAGTTAACCTGAATACTGTTTTTTTCGAAAAGAGGAAGTACACGTTGACTAAACGCATGGTGGGCGTTGTCACCCGTTACAAATTTTAATTCTATTTCTGACATGGTTGCGCTAGGCACAGCTTATGATGCTGACACCTTACCTTTGTCGCTTACTTTTCGCAATGCTGGCGCCATGAAACAAGATGCTTTAATTAGACAAAAGTGGAACAAACTTGCCTTTATCGCGGTCAACCAATACCATCTTCACGTTTTAAATTCTAAAATTGGACTTCATATGATTCGAAAGTGGTTAGCAGCAGCCCTTATTGCATGCTCTTTTCAAGCATTTTCGCTACAAGATACCGCTGATTTAGAAGCGTCTTCTTCGCATTACATAAGAGATGACTTGTTTATCTTTATGCATACTGGACCTGGTCGTAACTACCGTATTCTAGGTTCAATTGAAGCAGGCACACCTATTACTGTGCTCTCCCGCGACAATGATGCTGAATTTACCCAAATTACCGACAACGAAGGACGTAAAGGCTGGGTTGAAAGTAAGTTTGTGTCTAATACCATGTCGCAAGCCGAGCAATTGCCAATCATAAGTGAGAAGCTAGCTGAGAGCCAAAGTGGACTTCAAGCTGCACAATCAGAAAATGCCAAACTTCGTCAGCAGCTTAACGATGCTCGCCAAAAGGTGTCTAAACTTACCACCACAAACGACGAGCAAGCGTCTCAAATTATTCGTTTAACGGCTAAGGTTGAAAGCGCTAATAAAGACGAGCTTGTTACCTGGTTTACTCGCGGTGGCATAGTGGCAGGCGTGGGGATATTGCTTGGTGTAATGCTCACTTACCTTCCTAAACGCAAGCGTAGAAACAGCGAATGGATGTAGTGTAGGTTTTAAAGCTGGACGCTAAAAAACGAAAACGCCGATGTTAGCATCGGCGTTTTCTATTGGGCTCGTTTCGGTAAATGGATTAGGAGTGACAACGTGCAAACACTTTGATGAGTTATATGCGCCTATTATCGTACTGTAAGCACCACTCTATACCCTATTGTCATACGAGAAACATCACCTTGGTCATCATGTGAACCTCGGGCTGTTATCCTCTCATGTGCATAACCCCATTTAAGCTTCGCACAAAGCTTATCAATGAGTTTTAACCCTATTCCAAATCCGCCATCTAACTCACTGATAGTCGGCGCAGATAAAGTCGCTTGGCCTTTTTCGTTAAGCGCCTCTTCTTCAAGGCCGTCCTCTTCGTTGAGCACGGTGAGCGTTGCATCTGAAAGACTTATTGTGACTCTTCCTTGCTGCGTGTGCTGATAAGCGTTTCGAATCACATTTCCGATCACAATTTCGCTCGCCGTTTTCGCCAGCGTTAACTCACAATCGCTCAATTTCAGCTGCACACTCACGTCTTTTCCCGACAACAAATACATTAAATCTTGGCTTAGAGCCTCAACCATTGCTTTAAGGTTAACCTTTTCTTTGGGTAAAGCTGCTTCTTCATTTCTTCCTAACCAAAGTAGAGTTTCGGTCAAATCTGCCATGGTTTTTGAGGCATGATCCACCCGCGCAAGCGCGTTATTGCCTTTAGTATTTTCACTATCGATCACTCTGTGCAGTAATGCCGCGCTACTTCTAATGACGGCAATCGGCGTTCTAAGCTCGTGACTCGCATGGTTAACAAATTCCCGTTCTCGATTTAGGGTGTTGCGCACGTTTTGCAAGCTGCCATGTATCATCCCTGCTAGCGCGTTAAGTTCCTTATAACGAAACTCTGGGATAGGCTTATCGAGCTCTTGTTCATCCAAAGACGCCGCCCACCTCTGCAATGACTCTATGGGGCGAGACACGCTGCGCATAAGAAAAAGCAAGGCGACAAAAAACGAAACCAGTGCAACTACGCCCACAATGGCGCTGTAAATAACATGGTTTATTCTAAAGTGTTTTTTGCCATCAGAAGGTGGCGCGACAAACACTTGGGTAACATAGCGCGATTCTCCATTTTCCAACGGAACTAACACAGCAAAGCGAGCCGAAATAGGACGGGAAAACCAATCAGGTTTGTTGATATCTTTCATAAGTGAAAACGGTATAAAGCTCTCTTTAGAAAAGCTCTGCTTCACTTCGTCAGGCAAACTCTCGTAGTTCGCAAAAACATGTAAATCGAGAATTTGAGCATGCTTGTTGTCATCAAGCTCTGCGCTTTCTGCCGCCCGTATCATGGTATTTCTCAGCATGCCGTCCATACCATCGAAAAAGCTATCGCTGCTTTGTATTGAAAAGAGCACAATAACTACGGCGGCCAAACTTAATAGCGACCACAAGACGTAGCGTCTTAAGCTGATGCGAAGGCCATTTACCACTGATCGTTTCCTTTATTTGTACTTTTTGGTTCCGCGCTTGTACTTTGCTCTGAACTGGACTGTTCTGGTTTAAACGTCACACAAAACCCTGTGCCGGCTACTGCTTTTACCTCTATATTGGCATTTGCTTGTACCAGTGATTTGCGCAGATTGTGAAGATGTACCTTAAGCGCATTACTCTCTGGCGCATCTTCTCCCCAAACCGCATCAAGAAGGCGCTCTCGTGGCATAACTTTTCCTTGTTGCTGTAACAACAATGCCTTTAGCAGCGTAAATGCTGTGGGGCTTAACTTAATAGGCACGTTCTCAACACTTACTACGTCGCTTCCCATTGCTAAACTTACGTTGCCAAAGCGCAGCTTTTTCACTTGTGATGAACGCCTGTGTGCCAGTGCGAAAACCCGGGCAACCAGTTCGGGCATGTCAAACGGCTTCACTAAATAATCATCGGCGCCTTTTTGAAACCCTTCTAGCTTGTTTTCCAACTGGTCACGGGCGGTCAGCATAATAATAGGCGTATCGTTGCCATCTTCCCGCACCCTCTCACATACGCTTAAGCCATCAAGTCGCGGTAAATTAATGTCCAGCACCACAACATCAAACGGATGCTTTTGGATAAGAGACAGCGCGGCTACACCGTTTGCAGCGTGGTCACATACCATGTTTTCAAGCTCTAAATAGTCGATAATATTGCCCGCCAGGCCCATATCATCTTCCACTAGTAACACGCGAATCATTAGCCGTACTCTCCGTTAAAGGTTTAACCAAATGCTTTGCCATTAAACGGCTTACATCGTCATAAATTAACAGTAATGCGGGTATTAATAAAAGTGTGATGACGGTGGCAAACAATATACCGTAACCCAGCGACGCGGCTGCCGGAATTAAGAATTGCGCTTGTACCGACGTTTCGCCCAATATGGGGTATAAGCCTACAAAGGTGGTAATTGAGGTCAACAACACAGCCCGTAGGCGACTGGTACAAGCTTCAATAACTGCCGTTTCCACCGGCACACCTTCTTCTCGCAAAGCGTTGAATCGTGAAACCAACAACAAGCTGTCGTTAACCACCACACCGCTAAGCGCCAATATGCCGTTCAGCGAGAGCAGACTTATCATTAATCCATTCGACCAGTGGCCGATAATGGCTCCGACTATACCAAAGGGGATGGCGGTCATAATAATAAGCGGCTGTACGTAGGATTTAAGCGGAATCGCCAACAACGCAAAAATAGACAACAAGGCTAATATAAACACGCTCTGCATAGAGCTTTGCGTTTCAGCTTGCTGCTCAGCCTCACCGGCAAAATAAAGCGATAAGTCCTGATACTGACGCGATAGCTGAGGAACAAACTCGTTGTTTAAGTAATTCACCAGTTCGGTAGAGGTGATAACATCGCTATCCACCGACGCGCTAACCGTTAAGGCGCGTAGGCCGTCTATACGTACCACCTGTTTTTCTTGTACATCTTGAATAACGTTAGCCACTACAGAAAGCGGTACTACGGTGCCATCGTCCAGACGCACTTGCGTGTTCATTACATCAGACGGATTCATTCTGTCTTGTTCGGGATAACGCACCCGCACTTTTACTTCGTTTTTATCGCGCAAATAGCGCTGAACAATTTCGCCACCAAATGCTTTTAACAGCTGTTGCGATAGGCTTTGCGTATTCAACCCCAACGCTCGTCCTTCGGGGGTAAGTTCAAAGCGCATCATGGCTTCGCCGGGTGTCAGCGAGCTCTCAACTGCATATACACCATCGATATTGTTAAGTACTTCAATAAAGGCATCGTTAGCCGCCGTCAGGGTATCGTCGTTAATGCTTTTAATTTCAACGTTAAACCCGTCGACCATCTCTCGGCGTGAGCGTATTTTTAGACTTTTTACGCCTTCTAAATTGCCAGTTAACGCATTCCAGCGTGACGACAATTCATCAAGAGAATAAGAGGAGTCTTCATCAAGTGAAATGGTGATTGTGCCGCTTTGATCGCCACTCGCCGTTACTTGTAAACTGCTAATGCCACTTTTATCTGCGCCGTTTTCTTGGGTTAATTGGCGGTCTGCCTCTAGCGCATTTTTCTCTAGCAGCATTAAGTTGCGTTCGTTCTGTCCATAGCTGGCATCGCTGTAAAGCGACATATTGGCCGAAACCGTATCGTCCTGCATACTGGGGAAGAAGCTTACTCTTACCGCACCTGTGAGCGGTAGGCTAACCACCATGACAAATAAGGCAATAAACAACAATACAGCGGCATAACGGTACGCTACGGTGACTTTCAACAGGCGCTGATACACGCGGTAATTAAACCACTGAAGTCCACCATCCGCTTTTTGCTGCACTTTGTTCCATACGCCACCTAATCCCCCCCGCGCTTTTTGCTTGGTTGGCAGATGGGCTAAATGAGAAGGTAAGATCAGCTTCGATTCCACCACCGACAGCAACAAACACAAGGTAACGATAGTGCCGAACTGAGAATAAAGCGTACCTAAGCCGCCCGATACGTTCGATAATGCGAAAAAAGTGGCCACTGTGGTTAGTACACCAAACAGTGTGGGAACCGCCACTTTATGGGTACCTAAGATGGTATTTTGAAGCGTATCGCCATGCTGTTTACGCGTGGCGTACACGCTTTCCCCCACCACCACGGCATCGTCCACCACAATGCCAAGGGCCATGATAAAACCGAATGTGGTCATTTCGTTTAGCGTCATTCCCGTATAGCTGTCGGTCATGAAGTACAAGGTGCCGAAGAAGATAAAGGGCAACCCAGCCGCCACCAAAATGCCACGCGTAAATTAAGAAACACGGCGAGAGTAACAAATACCAACACAATGCCCATAAGCGCATTACTGGTAAGTAACGTCAATCGCTCGGTAATTAGCGTGCTTTTGTCATACCAGGTTTCAAGCTCTACGCCTTCAGGTAGCAAGCCTTTCTCGTGCCATGCGTCCACTACTTCGTGAGCCTGCTGTACCATTTTTGTTACGTCACCATATTCATCCATAAGCACCTGGATACCATACCCATTGGTACCGTTGTAACGTGACAAGTGATAGCTGTCATCGGCAAACATATCGCGCACTGTAGCAACATCGCCAACGGTGAGTATGACGCCATTGGTATCGGTAATGAGCGGAATGTTGGCAAAATCTTTCGCCCAGTAAGACTGTTCAGACGCTTTTAAACGAATCACTTTTTCTTTGTTGCGCAAGCTGGTTGTAAGCGCGGTATTCGACTCCTGGTTAACGGCATCAGCCACGTCTGACAGCGTTAATCCGTAGGCTTGAAGCTTACCTTCGTCTATTTCAATAGACATCATAGGGTCGACAAAGCTACCTGCACTGACTTCGCGAATGTCGTCTGTTGCCAGTAAATCTCGCTCTAATTGCTCACCCAAGTATTGAAGCGAAGCGTGATCGACGTCACCATAGAGCTGCACCCAAATAGCGTGCTCTTGTCGGCGTGCTTTGCTTATAACTGGATTTTCAGCATCAGATGGGAAGTTAGAAATACTATCTACTTCGGTTTTGATGTCGTTGAAAAGCGTGTCTAAATCGTATTCGGTTTCCTTTTCTACCTGCACACTGGCGCCGCTAGCGTTCGAGGTAGACGTAATTCGCTTAATCCCAGGGATTGCCTCCAGCGCGGTTTCAATTTTGATAGCTATCCCTTCTTCTGCTTGTTTAGGATCACCACTATCGTATGTCATTGAAATGGTAACAAAGCGTGGCTCCATACTTGGAAATGCCTCTTTGCGGATATCGTTCATGGAAACCAAGCCAAGCACGATAAGGCTGACCATGAGCAAATTGGCTGCTACTGAGTTCTGCGCAAACCAAGCGATAATTCCCCGGGAGTTATTCCCGCTATTCCTATTGCCTTTCGGACTCTCGCCCCCGTCAAACGGCGCGCGGTTTCGATTATTTGTCATCGGCTTGCCCTCCTGTTTGTCCTTCCACCACAGGCAATACTTTGGTATTCACCAGATAGCTGTTTAAAGGGCGTGCAACCACCAGCGCTTGGCGTATTTCGCCAACCTGTTCTGACATGCTGTTGCCGCTAGCGTTACCCGAGGTTTTACCCGCAACATTACTCACAATATCGCCCGTAATTTCACTGTTTTTTGGCGGGGTAATGTAGGCATAACCTTCGCTTTCAAACAAAACCGAAGGCGTGAACTTTGCCAACTGCCCGGTAGATGGCATTACTAACCATACTTCTTGCTTTTGCGAGATAGCAGAAGCCGGCAGTTTCCACACATTGTCGAGAGCTCTTCCTTCAATATCTGCCTGCACAAAGCTGCCGAATAAAAGAGGCGTTGAGTATGCTAACGGCTTTTCAATAACCGCTATGGCGTTTCGCTGACGCGTTGTATCGCTTTGATGCCATTCAGCGCGAACGATATTAGCAACCCAGGTATTTCCTGTAGTGGTATCGGTAAGCGTTACCGGCCAGTTAAGGGAGGCATCACCAGACAACTGCGTTTCATCACCAGAAGGTAGTTGAGCCCATTGGCTAGGTGAAAGACCAATAGCCACTTCGGCAATATCTGCAGAATAAAGTGTGGCGACCGCACTGCCAGCTTGAACATAGCTCCCTAGCGCAATGTCACGGCTGACCACCAATGCATTAAAAGGTGCACGTAACGAGGTAAACGCCAAATCTCGCTTGGCTGAATTTACACTTTGCTCGGCTTCATCCAAAGTGGCCTGAGCCGCCTTTAGCTGTGGCTCACGCAGTACTAATGCCGATAAAGGTTCACCATCAAGCCCTGAACGTGTCCATTCATCTTTCGCTTGAATACCCTGTAATCGCTCTTCTTCTAGACTTACCACAGCCGCTTGATAGGTAGCATTTGCACTTGCTAACGCCTGTTGATAGTTGGTGTCATCAATACGTGCCAATACCGTGTTATTTGCCACTAGGGCACCAGTTTTAAAAGACGAAGATATATCAGTAACTTGACCACTAACCTGTGCGACTAAGCTCAAGCTATCTTGCGGAACAACCTGACCATACCCCTTCACCTTAGCGTTATAGCTGTCGGCGGTTACATCAATAACGCCTACTTGAGCCAGCTGAGTATTGCCGCTTTGTTCTCCCTTTGGGCTGCGATTAGTGGTATTCACTGATGACGTGTCGCTTGCCTTGTTAAGCCTGTTCACACCGCTATCGGCAGTAGGTAATGCTGCTGGCCTTTCACCACCTGCAGTTTTCTTTGCCTGAGCGGCATTTTGTGATTGTTCTGCATTCGCGGAAATAGCGGGAGACGTTGGCTTTGATTCGGCCTGCGGTTTTGCGCCGGGATGTTGGGCGCCCATATTCGTCATGGTATACATAACCGCTAGCGCAATACTTGCAGCGGCGAGTAAGGTTACAATAATTCGTTTGTTTCTCATTGTGACACTCCAAGGCCAAGGGCTAGGCCTAAGTCAATTCGGTTTTGTAATTTCTGGGCGTGCAGCTCAACTGCCTGAGCTTGTAGGTTAAAGCGCGTTTCATATACTGAAAGTAAGTCCAAGATGTCAGCAAGGCCCTGTCGATATTGACCTTCAATGGTAGAGACGCTGCGCTCTGCATTCGCTAACGCCACGTTGGTGTGGCTAATTCGAGCACTCAACGCGGTTTCGCTATCCAGCGCATTTTGGGTTTCCTGTACCGCCGTTAATAACGTTTCGCGATACTGCCACCAGGCATTGGCTGAGGTTAGCTTTGCATCTTCAATTTGCGCCCTTAAAGCGCCCCCCTGAAACAGTGGCGCGGTCATCTGCCCAAGCAAACTCCATAAAGGGTTAGTAAACAAAGCTTGTGAAGGTGTAGAGGCATTATCAGAAAGTGATGCAGACAAGCTAATGCTTGGCAACAAGGCTTTGTAGGCCACATCGACTTCAAACTCTGTTGCTTTTAATGCATAAAAGGCCGCCTGAAGATCGGGTCTACGTGCCAGATCCTGTTTCGGCAAAGTTGTTAGCGGCAATAACACGTCGGGAAAATTAACTTGAGTGTTGAGCTCGTTTAGCGATTGGTTTTGCCTGCCTAAGAGTACGGCCAAGGTGCGCTTTGCTGTTAAAAGTGCATTTTCATATTGGGCAATAGTAGCGCGGGTATTTGCGCTGCTAGTACGCGCGGTATCTAGGTCGTCTAAACTTCCAAGACCGGTGCTATAGCGCTTTAAAATAACGGCTTCGTTATTTTCTAGTACTGTTAACCGAGACTGCTCAATATTCAGTAATTGCTGCTGAGTGAGTACGTCGATATAGCTTCTTACTACGTTAGCGACCAGAGAATCTCTGGCAGACTGATAGCTGGCTCTGGCACTTGCTGCATCTAAGTTTGCTGCACTTATTCCATCGCTGATTTTTTGCCATAGATCCAGCTCCCAACTGACGTTCATGCTCGCGTTATAGCTCTGACTGCTCGAATTAAAGCTCGTACTGGAGTTGGTATTTGAGCTGGTAGATGCACTGCTATTGGTGGTTTCACTTTTTGACGCAGAGAAGCTCGCGTCAACATTAAGGTTCCTATCCGCTTTTGCACTATCAATGGCTACTTGTGCTTTTCTAAGCGTTATTAACGACTGCTGCAGATTAGCATTAGAAGACAGGGCTTCATCAATGTAACCGGCTAAGTGGGGTAACTCTTTGATATCAATGACATCGGTTAACGTCGTGTCCGAATTCAGCAGCAAGGTTTGTGTTGATTCTTGTTGCCGTGCTTGAGACTGCCACACAACGTTGTTACCCGTTGACGACGATGCCGATTCGCTCAACGCTCTGTCATCAGTACTTGTGCATGCAGACAGCAAAATGCAAAGGGTAATGCTATTTACCGTCAGTTTTATCTTGCCCATGACTTGTGCCTATTATTTGGCGCACAGCTTACTTTCGAAGGTCTATGCGCAGCTTTTTTAAATTAACTGACACGAGTATTTCAAACGCAGGGTTAAGGTCCGGTTAAGGAAAGGGCAAGGAATTAGAAATAAATGAGAAAGGTAAGAATAAGGTATTAAAAAGGCCAGCTTAGCGCTGGCCTTTGAATGACATGTTGTAAAGATAGCTCTCAATTAAATCGCTATCTTGCAAAGTCGGTATTTACCGCAAGTATTACCGCTTATTCATCATCTTCAACTAGGGTCATCAACGATGTGTTACCACCTGATGCTGTAGTATCGATACTGATGGTTTTTTCGGTCATCAAACGCTGAATAAGGTTATCGTTATATTCTGCTGTGATAACCGGCAAAATAGCGCCTTCGCGAGATGACAGCATTGCTGTAATACGCGCAGTACGCTCAGTACCAGAGTCGACCACCACGCCAGATAAATCTTCATCCATTAGCAAGGTATCTAGATGCGCAAGACGCGCTACTTGGAATAAGCCTTTTGGTGCGCCAGTTGATTCAAACTTGTTTTGAATTTCTACTGCTTCTTCATAGAAGATTTCAGACACAACTGATACTACCGGGTTACCCGTTGATAGCGCGGTCACAACAGACAGTAACCAGTATTCGAAGGTTACTTCTTTATCGGCGAAACACACCAAGATTCCGCGAGGCTCTAGGTAAAGCTTGTTCGATTCACCTGTTGGGCCCGGCAGGGTTTGTGGCTTGGCAAGCTTGCGTTCAACACTGGTTAACTGTTGACGCGCCGTCGCAAGCGTACGGTTCAAGTCATCAGCAAGCTCGTCAACAATGTCTACTTTCGCAATTTTTGCCAGAAGCTGACGAACCATAGAAATACGGTCATTCAACGGCGTATGACGCCACTGCACTTCCACCGCTTTCGCTTTATCCATCATTACGTGCGCACGCTCGGCAATCTTTTCATCACCGACAAGCGCTGCATCGGTACCGTCTACATCATCAATGCGCGATGGCTTAGGTGTAGCACGCTCCATCATTAAGCGAGGCAGATAGTTGGGGCCACCCGCTTTTGGACTTGTACCAGACAATCCACGTCCACCGAACGGCTGAACGCCAACAATAGCGCCAATCATGTTGCGGTTAATGTACACGTTACCCGCGCGGCTCTTCGCTGCTAGCTCGTTAGCACGCTCTTCAATACGCGAGTGAATGCCCATAGTTAGGCCGTAACCTGTGCCATTGATTTGCTCTAGCACACTATCAAGGTCTTTCGACTTAAAGCGAACAATATGCACCACAGGGCCAAACACTTCTTTTTCAAGCACATCGATGTTTTTGATTTCATACAAGGTCGGCGCAAAGAAAGTACCGTTTTCGAAGCCTGCTGGCATTTCATTGCGATAAAGCAGCTTAGCTTTATCTTCCATGTACTCTTGGTGATCGGTCAGGCTCTTAAGCGCCTTCTCGTCAATCACAGGGCCAACATCGGTAGCAAGCTGCGTTGGATCACCAACGGTAAGCTCTTTCATGGCGCCGGTTAGCATTTCGATAAGGTCATCAGCAATTTCATCTTGTACGAACAATACGCGAAGCGCTGAACAGCGCTGACCGGCACTTTGGAAACCAGAGTGGATCACGTCATCAACTACCTGCTCTGGCAGTGCAGTTGAATCAACAATCATACAGTTTTGACCGCCCGTCTCTGCAATCAATGGCACCTGTTCGCCACCACGTTCTGCAAGCACTTGGGAAATTAACGTACCGGTTTGCGTTGAACCTGTGAACATTACCGCTTTAATGCGCTCGTCTGGTAGGAGGGTTTCGCCCACTTCTTTACCAGGCGATACGATAAGTTTCAATGCGTCTTCTGGCAGGCCTACCGAGTGCATAATATCTACCGCACGCTGCGCAATAATGCTGGTTTGTTCAGCAGGCTTAGCAATAACCGTGTTACCTGTTACAAGTGCCGCTGCCACTTGGCCTAAGAAGATAGCTAGTGGGAAGTTCCACGGGCTAATACAAAGCACAACACCACGAGGAAGTAAGCGTTGATCTTCAGCAAGCTCTTCTGCACGCGCCGCGTAGTAGCGACAGAAATCAACGGCTTCACGCACTTCATCAATACTGTCTTGCGCTACTTTACCGGCTTCACGCATACAGATAGCGATAAGCTCAGCCATGTGGCGCTCAAGCGCATCTGCTGTTCGATTAAGTATTTCAGCGCGCTCGCTTACATCGCGTTTAGACCATGCTTCAAACCCAGCTTCGGCTTCATCTAATGCTTTGCGCATATCATCAGGCGTAGCGTAATGGTGATAACCTACCACGTCGTTG
This sequence comes from Alteromonas sp. CyTr2, assembly GCF_947311905.1. Lineage (NCBI taxonomy): Bacteria > Pseudomonadati > Pseudomonadota > Gammaproteobacteria > Alteromonadales > Alteromonadaceae > Alteromonas > Alteromonas sp. CyTr2. The sequence goes on from NZ_CAMZMZ010000004.1 coordinate 157,597, forward strand.
TGGTTAGTTGGGCTAAGTACCGCTGTCGCACCTTCTGGCACTTCACCGGTCACTTTGTAGTAATCCTGCCAGCGTTCAAGTTCGTGTTTAAGCGCCGTTACCGCATTGGTGTCGGTAAGGTCTAGACCACGCGAGTTATCGCGCTCTGGCGCATACAGCCCACGTGGGGTTTTGATTAACTTGTTATAGCGTACTTTCAGGCGTTGTGTTTTCTCTACCGGATCTTCAAGCAAAGACTCAACCGGTTTTTCATCGTCAACGATAGCGTTTACAAACGACGAGTTCGCGCCGTTTTCAAGAAGACGACGTACAAGGTAGGCCAATAAGTCTTCGTGTTCACCTACCGGTGCATAAACACGGCACTGAATTTTATCCTGTGTTACCACCTGATCGTAAAGGGTATCGCCCATACCGTGCAGACACTGGAACTCAAAACCTTCTTTGTCGTCACCAGCAAGCTCAACAATAACAGACGCAGTGTAGGCATTGTGAGTCGCAAACTGCGGGTAAATGGTGTCGCGATACTCAAGTAGACGGTTCGCACAGGCATGGTATGACACATCTGTTGACGACTTACGGGTAAATACAGGGAACTCTTCAAGGCCCGCTTGTTGAGTAAGCTTAATCTCAGTATCCCAATAGGCACCTTTAACCAAACGCACCATTAGCGGACGACCTACCTCTAGGGTAAGTTCACGTAAGTGCTCTATAACGTGGATTGCGCGTTTTTGGTAGGCCTGTACGGCCAAGCCAAAGCCTGTCCAACCGTTCAAGTCTTCATTGCGAAATACAGCTTCAATAATGTCTAGAGAAAGCTCTAGACGGTCAGCTTCTTCCGCATCTACGGTTAAACCGATATCGTATTCTTTCGCCATCATACACAGCGCTTTCAAGCGCGGCGGAATGTCTGCCATGGCGCGTTCGCGGTGAGAAAATTCAAAGCGTGGGTGAATAGCAGAAAGCTTTACCGAGATCCCCGGTGAACGCTTAGGACCGCGTCCGTTAGCCGCTTTACCGATTACTTTTATTGCTTTTACGTATGCATCGTAGTAACGCTCAGCGTCGCGCATAGTACGTGCGCCTTCGCCTAGCATGTCGTAAGAATATACGTACCCTTTGGTTTCTTTCTCTTTGGCGCGATCTACCGCATCTTCAATGGTTTCGCCCATAACGAACTGACGACCCATAACGCGCATCGCAATGTTCATAGCGCGGCGAATAACAGGTTCACCTAAGCGGCCAAGGGTTTGTTTTAACAAGCCGAACTGTTCTTTCTTGCGCTTGTCGGCATAGTTCACCATGTTGCCCGTAAATAACAAGCCCCACGCCGATGCGTTAACAAATAACGACTCTGAATTCCCCAAGTGAGGTGTCCACTGTCCCTGAGACAGTTTGTCACGAATAAGCTCATCTTGAGTGGCTTTGTCTGGAACACGCAGCAAGGCTTCAGCCAAGCACATCAATACCACACCTTCTGCTGTAGATAGCGAGTATTCATTTAATAATGCGTCAACACCACCGTGCCCTTCTTGCTCTCGGCGAATTTGAAGCACCATCTTTCGTGCGCGTTCCCATGCACGGCTTCGTGCACGTGGGTTTACCTCGGCAATGGGAAGGATTTGATCCACAGCCACCGACTCACTAATGCGATAGTAGTCTCTTATACGCTGGCGTAGGGGTGAAGTTGTATGAAGTGTGTCGTTAATGAGCATTGCAACCCTTTCATAGAAATAGCTGTAACAAAAAGCGTTCCCGCCGTGTAAGACTGCTCACGGTTACATGGAAGCGGCTAAAAAACAAGCAAAGTCGAAACCCTGCGTTGACCTGTCGTTCTTCTTTTAACTTTATACTTTTGGATGAAGATCACGACAGTGCCAAATTTGCGCGGATGGTAGCACACAAAATCGCCCTGCCAAGCCCCTACCAGCAAAGTTTTTTTGATTCTCTGTCAAGCTACGTATTCAGTGCGTTAGATGACATTTTTTAGCCTGTTGATACCGCATTATTTTTTAGTACAAAAGCGGTGAGCGATTTGCTTCTAAAGTCGTAGTAAAGCTCGTCTATATATGGTGTATTTTTAATCGTAATAAAAAGCGGTTAATAAAAAACCGTCTACACTTTAAAAAAACAAAAATACAAATAGATAGGTATTTGCCGATGTGGTTAAGAAAATTCAGTTTAATTCAACGTTTGGGCATTATCGTTGCCCTAATTACGCTGTTATTTGTACTTCTTACTGCCGTTGTTTTAAACAGGCACTACGAAGCATTAAAGCAAAAGTCTTATGATGAAAATCAGCACCTGGTCGAGGTGGTTCATACCATGCTCAGTAGCTTCGCGGCGCGTACCGACGTAGACGAGGCAACCGCTAAGCAACAGGCGTTAGAGGCCGTCAAAGCGCTACGATACGACGGCAGCAACTACTTTTGGATCCAAGACCAAACGCCATCTATGGTTATGCACCCCATCAAGCCCGCCCTTGACGGTCAAGATTTACGAACCTTTAAAGACGGGAACGGCAAAGCCTTCTTTATAGAGTTGGCGCAAAAAGTGAAATCGAAAGGTGAAGGGTTTGTCGATTATGTCTGGCCGCTTCCCGGTGAAGAGTCACCTACTGACAAAATTTCCTACGTTAAAGAGTTCAAGCCGTGGGGGTGGACAGTGGGCTCTGGTATCTACCTTACCAATCTTGAAAAAGAATTTGCTCATCTTCGCAATGTGATTACGGTGTTTTGTCTGGTTAGCATAGTGCTAGTTGTGGTGCTTGTTTATGTTATTGGCGGCAGCATAGTGAAACCGGTTCAAGAAGTAAGTGAGCGAATGAAGGATATCTCACAAGGAGAAGGTGATCTCACCCGCTCGTTGCCTGAAACTGGCCAAGATGAAGTAACGCGTTTAGCACGCTACTTTAATGAATATACCAAAAAAATGCGCCATTCGCTGTTGGGGATCCGTGAGAATATTAATTCACTGACCCAGCAAGCAGAACTTGTAGAAACATCAAGTAAAAATAGTAACGCTCAGGCACAGACGCAAAATGAAAATATGCTTCAAGTTGCCGCTGCCATGGAAGAGATGACAACGCAGATAAATGAGGTTAGCAATAACGCAGATTCTGCAGAAAAAAGTACCAGCAGCGCGCGGGGTAACGTGCAAAACGGCGCCTCGGTTGTGGATAGTACCGTAAACGATATACGCTCTCTTACCTCTGATATTGAAAGCGTAAGTAGCGCTGTTACCGAACTTGCTGCGCAGACTGAAAGCATTGGTGCTGTACTTGATGTGATTCGCGGCATTGCCGAACAAACTAACTTACTGGCGCTTAACGCTGCTATAGAAGCAGCGCGAGCTGGCGAGCAAGGACGAGGTTTCGCCGTCGTAGCTGATGAAGTGCGTACACTGGCAAGTCGAACCGGACAAAGTACCGATGAAATCCAAGCGATGATAGAAGAGCTGCAAAGTAATGCCAAAAGCGCAGTAGATGCAGTAAAAGTAAGCCAGTCAGCGTCAACCAAAACGGTAGACAACGCTATACAGGCGAATCAAAATCTGCAAGAAGCTGATCGCTTAATGACTGAAATTGCAGATATGAGTAGTGAAATAGCGCGGGCTACCGAGCAGCAAGCGGAAGCCGCTACCGAAGCGAATATGCGCATCAATGCACTGTCAGGTGCTGCTGATAGTAGCTTGAGAACGGCAGATGAATTAGCAGCTGCGAGCCAAGCGTTACGCGCAAGCTGTTTAGCAATAATGGACATTGCGAACCGCTTTAAGCTTTAAAGCATTTTACATTTCAACGAGCCTGCTGCGCTTTGCTGCAAAGCATTGAGAAGCAGGCTCCCTTTACTACTACTCCAAAGCTCCCGATAATTTTCTTTTAAAAAAGTATACTTTGCCACATTTTGCTTCTCTTACGTCAAGTTGTTTAAAAGCTCACATAGTTTAATCAATACACCTACCTTCTGCGTATGGAAGAAAAGACCTGAGTGCATTACACTCAGAGACACCATAAGTGGCGGTTGGTCGATTACTTTTTATTGAGCGATATACTAGCCACCGAAGTAGTGACTTATGCGCAATAAAAGCCAGACGCGCAAAAAATCAAGGAGTTGAATATGAGCAGTGGTTCAAAGGGTAAGCCTATTTTATTATGGGTTGTCGGTTTTTTCGTGTTGCTATTTTTGGTGTATTTCCTGTTCGCCAATACCATCATTAAATCTATTCTTGAGTCGAAGCTGGGCGAATCCTATGGAGCAGAAGTGAATATCGACGAGTTCGACCACTCTCTTTTTCCAACAACCGTCACGCTGAAAGGTATTGCACTCACCAACCCCACAAAACCTACTCACAACCAAGTTTTTGTAGGCGAAGCTCACGCAGACGTTGAGCTAAAGCCACTGTTAGATGATCAAGTTATCGTAAACAACCTTGATTTACTGAAAGTGCAGTTCGATACACAGCGCGAGTCTGAAGGTGAAGTGTATCGCGTTCCAGAACGTTCACTGTCATTTGACGAAATTAAAGCAAAAGCCAAAGAAGCCGTGCCTACGGTTGACGAACTTCTCGCCCGCAATCCACTAAAAACCACTGCTGCCATTGAAAATGCAAAGTCTGCCTACGAAACCTATGGAAAAGGTTTGAAAGACGACTATGAATCTTTACCTGATAAGTCGCGCATTGAGTACTACAAAACGCAGGTAGCCCAGCTTAAAGAAACGAACTACAAAGACCCTCAAGCCTTGGTACAGGCAAAGTCTTCTTTTGATAAGTTGAAAGAAGAAATGCAGGCAGACCGCGCGCTTATTAGCAATTTCACGGAAAAAGCGAGCGATGCCAAACAAGCCCTTAGTGAAAGTGTTGAAGCACTTAAGAAAGCGCCACAAGAAGATTACGCGTTGCTGAAAGGGGTAATTGCAGGTGACCAAGCGGCACTTTCTCAAGTCACTTACTTTGTGTTTGGCGACAAAGCGGCGGAATACACTGAGTACCTTATGTCAGCAATGCAAATTGTTATGCCGCTCATTCAAGGTGAAGAAAAAAGTGAAGCACCGACTGAAGTGCCGTCGATTTTGGTGAAAGAAGCCAATGTATCAGTGCTTTGGCAAAATGAATCTATCACCAGCAAATGGAACAACATTACAAATGTTCACGAAGTATTCGGTAACCCCACCACCTTTACTATTGAAGCAGCGGGCGAGTTACTAAAGTCGTTTACTTCCAGCGGTGAATTCTGGATTGACGGCGACGGTGTTGATGCCAGCCAAGTCTGGCAGCTAGCCGGCGTAAATATGTCTAACATTTCATTTAGCGGTAATGAAACACTAAATGCGGTGCTTAAATCAGCGCTGATGAAAACCAATGGATCGATGAAAGTCACTGATAACATGCTTACCGGTACGGGCGAAGTTGACCTTCAGCAGCTCGTTATGGAAGCAACTGGCACCAGTGATATCACCAGTGCTATTGCGCAGGCACTGCAAACGTTAACCAGCCTAAACATGACGATGCTGCTAGACGGCACGCTTTCAGACCCTGGCTTTAACATTAAGTCTGATCTGGATAATAAGCTGGCTAAAGCGGCGCTTTCACAGCTTACTGCCAGCCAAAAAGACAAGCTGGATGAATTAAACAACAAACTCAACAGCATGATAAGTAACGAACAATCATTGCTATCAGGCGAGCTTGTTGACGTAAACAGTATGCTTAGTGCAGCCCAAGGCGACAGTGCCGCCCTTCAGGAGCTGCTTCAAGCTCAACTTAACAACGTTGTTGAGCAGCAAAAAAGTAAGCTGTTTGATAAATTGAAAGGAAAATTGGGCCAAGGTGAATAATGCGCCTTTGACTCGACGCTGCTTCGCGGCATAATAAGACACAGCAGAGGCGAAGAGCCTCTGCTTTTTTTCCGCTTAACCACATTGTCAGGTGAATCTGTGTTGCAAGGTAAATGGCTTCCCATTGTATTGATAGTACTGCTTGGTCTATTGCAATACAGGCTATGGTTTGGAAAAAATAGTATTCCCGATTACTTCAACCGAAAACAAGAAGTTCACTCTCAAGCCCTTCAAAATGCCAACCTCGCTCAGCGCAATGCCCTACTTAAAGCTGATATTAGCGATTTAAAAATTGGTCTAGAAGCCATTGAAGAAAGAGCCCGAAATGAACTCGGTCTGATTAAAAAGGGAGAAACCTTCTACCGTATTTTGCCCGCAGATTCTAAGTGAAGAAAATGACATCGCCCCGCGTTGTTGCGGTTATCCCCGCAGCCGGAGTTGGCAGCCGAATGCAGGCTGACCGCCCAAAGCAATACCTCACCTTAAATGGTAAAACCATTCTTGAACACACGATTGACGCGCTGCTACAGCACCCGTTAATCGACGACGTGATCGTAGCGATAAGCCCAGGTGACGCGTATTTTGATCAATATCGGTTACGTGAAAAACCCATTCGCGTTGTAGATGGCGGAAAGGAACGCGCTGATAGTGTATTGAACGGGCTTATGTCACTTGGCGAGAACGATTGGGCACTGGTTCACGATGCCGCGAGGCCTTGTATAGAAGAGAGCGATATTTCCGCGCTGCTCGAATTAATGAGCAGTGATGACGTTTCTGGCGGTATTCTAGCTACCCCTGTTCGTGACACCATGAAGCGGGTCAGACCTTCGACAAATGTTATTTCTCACACTGAAGACCGAGACGGTCTTTGGCACGCTTTAACACCTCAACTTTTTCCAGCAACATTGCTAAGACGCGCGCTTCAAAATGGTTTATCACAAGACGCGAATATCACAGACGAAGCCTCTGCCATGGAGCTTGAAGGCTACAAAGTTGCCATGGTAAGCGGAAGTCCGGCAAATATAAAAATAACGCATCCGGCCGATCTTCCTTTGGCAGAATTTTATCTTAAGCAAAAATTAAGCGCGCAAGGCCAGAACGCTAAAAACTACAGAGTTCAAAGCCACAGCGCAAAAAATCAAAAGGCACAATCATAATGCGAATTGGACACGGATTTGATGTACACAAGTTTGGCGGTGAAGGCCCCATCACAATAGGTGGCGTCAGTATCGACTATGAGCAAGGACTGTTAGCTCACTCAGATGGCGATGTATTACTACACGCACTGTGTGATGCAATGCTAGGTGCAGCAGCACTCGGTGATATTGGCAAGCACTTCCCTGACACAGACGACGCATACGCGGGTGCAGACAGCCGCGTGCTACTGCGTCACGTTGTCAATGTAGTAAGGGAGAAAGGTTACCGCTTAAGTAATGCAGATATGACCATTGTGGCGCAAGCACCTAAAATGGCGCCGCACATTACTGCTATGCGTGAGATTATTGCCCAAGACTGCAACGTATCGCTTGACGACATCAACGTAAAAGCAACGACCACTGAAAAGCTAGGCTATACAGGCCGTAAAGAAGGTATTGCCTCTCACGCCGTTGTTCTACTGGAAAAATTATGAAGCCTTTACACACTGACCACTGGCAGTACTATTTCGCAAAACCTGTATCCACCGGTATTTTTAAATTCCAAGCCGACGATTTTCAAGTTGTCGAGGATTTGGGTTATACCCCTTGTGGTGAAGGCGAGCACCAGTTTGTATTTATTGAAAAAACCAACACCAATACCGCGTTTGTCGCTGAGCAGCTAGCCCGTTTCGTTAACCTTCCATTACGCCAAATTACCTATGCTGGTCGCAAAGACAAATACGCGGTAACGCAACAGTGGTTTGGTATTCACGCGCCGGGTAAGCCTGACTTCGACTTCAGCAACTTTGAACTGGAAGGCGTTAAAGTGCTTAAGCAAATGCGTCACAATAAAAAGTTGCGAACGGGTCAGCTTAAAGGCAATCACTTTACGATTACCTTGCGCCAGGTACTGCATCCTGAGGCCATTGAAGAGCGTCTTCAAGAAATTGAAAAGCACGGTGTGCCGAACTATTACGGCGAACAACGCTTTGGCGTAATGCGCTTAAATGACATGGGTGAAGTGCAACGCGGTGGAAACCTGGTAATGGCCGAGCGAATGGTAAACGGTGAAACCATCAGACACCGCAACAAACGTTCCATGGCGCTTTCTGCACTGCGCAGCTGGCTATTTAATGAAATGCTTTCTGCACGCTTAGAAAAAGACATGTTCGACAAGGTCACTCACGGCGATGCGCTGGTGCTTTCAGGTTCTAACAGCTTTTTCATCAACGAAGGTTCCGACGGCTCTGAGCAGCAGCAAGACGCACAACGTCGTTTTAATGCCAAAGACGTATGCCCTTCAGCACCGCTGTGGGGTAAAGGTGAACTTGTTACGCAAGCTGACACACTAGCACTTGAGCAATCTGTTGCAGAGCAAAATAGTGAAGTTATCGACTTTTTAAGCCAGTGCGGGTTCGAACAAGAGCGTCGTGCGATAAAAATTTGGCCTTCACAGCTTGAATGGCAGAGTAAGGGTGATACATTTACTATCTCGTTTGCGCTTCCAAGTGGCTGCTTTGCAACCTCAGTCCTTAGAGAGTGCGTGGAAACCTTGTCCCCAATTAACAGGGTGTAAAGAGTATTGAGAAAGCGTGGCGCGCAACAGACTAAACCTCGCGTGGCTGTGGATAAGAATAAAGGAAAGTACGCAACATCATGAGAGCTTCTAGAAAAGGAGACGCGTTAGCACAACTGCTTTATAACGAGGGAATACGTTCGCAAGCAGTATTGAACGCCATTGCTGGTACGCCGCGGGAAAGCTTTTTACCCGACGCGCTGAAACATAAGGCCTATCAAAATACGGCATTGCCAATAGGTCAAGGCCAAACCATTTCGCAGCCTTATATTGTTGCGAAAATGACAGAGTTGCTGCTAGATAGCCCTAATAAACCCGAGAAAGTGTTAGAAATAGGCACGGGTTCAGGTTATCAGACCGCTATTCTTGCGCAGCTTTTTGCCAAAGTATTCAGTGTTGAACGTATTAAATCATTACAGTTCCAAGCGAAACGTCGAATGAATCAGCTCGACCTTCACAATATTGCAATGAAACACGGCGATGGTTGGAAAGGTTGGGCGTCCAAGGGCCCTTACGATGCCATTATTGTCACCGCCGCCGCTGCAAGTCTTCCACAGGATTTGTGCGATCAGCTTAAAGAAGGCGGGCGGTTGATTATTCCCGTAGGTAACGAGCAACAATCGTTACTGTGTATTGATAGGATTGAAGGTGAACTAAAAACATCGACCATTGAATCGGTCCGATTTGTTCCCCTTGTAGCAGGAGAGCTAATGTGAAGCTTTTTGAGCCATGTTATGACATGGCGTTACGCTGGGCGAGACATCGTCACGCTACCAAATATTTGGGCGGGTTAAGCTTCTCAGAGTCGGTTTTCTTCCCTATTCCACCTGATGTTATGCTTGCGCCAATGGCACTGTCCCAGCCTGCTAGAGCATGGCAGTTCGCTTTTATTACGACCATCGCGTCGATTTTGGGCGGTATTGCTGGCTATTGGCTTGGTTACTTTGCTTTCGATGCTTGGCTGGCTCCGCTTATCGAGAGCTGGGGGTATACCCACAAAATAGACACGGCAATGCAGTGGTTTAAAGACTACGGCGTATGGGTAGTTTTTCTTGCTGGTTTCTCACCTATCCCTTATAAAATTTTCACTGTGAGTGCTGGCTTCTTACAAATGGCCTTCTTGCCATTTGTACTGGCATCAGCTGTTGGTCGAGGCGCACGCTTCTTTTTGGTCGCAGCACTTATGCGCTGGGGGGGCGCAGCCATGGAGCAAAAGCTAAGGCAGTATGTAGAAGTGCTTGGATGGGGAGTAGTCATCCTCGCAATATTCGCTTATTTACTATTGCGATGACATGCGTAGGCCCCACCTTCACATAGGAATTTTGTTATATATTTGTGTACTCATCGGGGGCTGTGCAGGAAGAAGTGCACCCGCTCCCGTCGTTTTATTAAATAGCCAAGTTTCAGATGGAAGAGAAGAATACACAAAAAAAACCTATAAAGTTCAACGTGGAGACACCCTCTATGCGGTGGCATGGTACACGGGAAATGACTATCGCGACTTAGCAAAATACAACCAATTATCAGCCCCTTACACCATTTTCCCTGGTCAAGTTTTAAAGGTCACACCACCTTCGAATGTGGCAACAGCCCCCGTTATACCTAAGTCCAAGACCAATCAGTCAACAGCTCCGACCACATCAAATGTAGACAAAAGTTTGGTTGACCGGCCAAAACCACAGGCGTATCGTAAAAGTGAAAAAGTTGTTAAGCCACAAAATGTTACAACTGTCAAGAAGCCGTCACGAAGCGTCAAAAAACAAACACCGACGAGTTTCCCAGACAAAGTACAAGAGTGGGTGTGGCCTGCAGAAGGTAAAATAGTTGGAACCTTCAGTAAGTCAGAGTCAGGCAACAAAGGTATTGATATCGCTGGTGCTAAAGGCAGTAAAGTCGTAGCGGCAGCAGATGGAAAAGTTGTTTACTCAGGTAGCGCACTAAGAGGTTACGGTAATCTGGTTATCATTAAGCATACAGATACCTTTCTTAGTGCCTATGCCTACAACGATGCCATTTTAGTCAAAGAACGAGAATGGGTGTCGGCAGGGCAGCAAATTGCAACCATGGGTGACAGCGGAACAAATTCGGTAAAACTTCACTTTGAAGTTAGGTATAGAGGGAAATCATTAGACCCTATGAAATACCTGCCAGCATTAAAATAATAAAAATAAATAACAATAAAAAAAGACAAAGGAGAAACGTCATAAGGTAAACCTTGTAGCAGGAGATTCATGATGGGTAAGTCAAATAAAGCCTTAGAATCAAAACCGCAAGATGACTTAGAAGTCATCGATATGCCAGCTGATATGAAAGCTGACGAAACCTTAGTTAACGACGCTGAACTAGAAAATGGCGACACCATTTTCAGTCAGGATGACCAACCTAAAACCTTGGATGCCACACAGCTTTATCTAGGAGAGATTGGTTTTTCACCACTGCTAACCGCAGAAGAAGAAGTTTATTTTGCGCGCCGCTCACTGAAAGGCTGCGAAGCCTCTCGTAAACGTATGATTGTAAGCAACCTTCGCCTTGTTGTTAAGATTGCTCGCCGTTATAACAACCGTGGGTTGGCACTTCTAGATTTAATCGAAGAAGGCAATTTAGGACTAATTCGTGCCGTAGAGAAGTTTGATCCTGAACGTGGATTCCGCTTTTCAACATACGCCACATGGTGGATTCGCCAAACCATCGAACGCGCTATCATGAACCAAACGCGCACCATTCGTTTGCCTATTCATGTGGTGAAAGAATTAAACGTTTATTTACGTGCTTCTCGTGAACTTTCACAAAAGCTTGATCATGAGCCGACTGCAGAAGAAATTGCACTAGCGCTTGATAAGCCTGTGGAAGATGTCACTAAGATGTTGCGTTTAAACGAACGCATTACCTCTGTCGATACACCTATTGGTGGAGAAAATGATAAAGCACTCCTCGACATTATTGCTGACGAGAAAGAGTTTAGCCCTGAAGAGAGCTTACAAGACTCAGATATCAAAAGTAATATTGTAACCTGGCTTGAAGAACTAAACCCTAAGCAACGCGAAGTACTCGCTCGTCGTTTCGGTCTTATGGGACATGAACCTTCAACACTTGAGGATGTGGGTGCTGAAATTGGCTTAACACGTGAACGTGTTCGTCAAATTCAAGTAGAAGCACTTCGCCGTCTTCGCGATATGTTGGGTCATCAGGGTCTTTCATTAGAGAACCTGTTCGACCAAATGAAGTAGCATCTGCGCGCAACGCAAAAATAAAAATGCCAGTGTTGTGAAGCTCTCAATTTTTGAGTTTCACAACACTGGCATTTTTTTATTTTAAATTGGACCTAGTTCCAATCTCTCCGTTAGTTTCGAACGAGAGTAACGAATGTGTAAGGGTGAGGATTTTTCTCATCGGCGTCATGTTCATCACGTGATACTTCCGTCCAACTTGCTGGCGCCTCATAGTCTGGGAACTGTGTATCTCCGTCAACAGTCAAATCAATATGTGTGAGATACAAAGTGTCAGCGCTATCTAAGAACGTTTGGTAAATAGTACCGCCACCGATAATCATTATTTCATCATTGTCGCTGTTCTCTGCGCTTAGCGCTTTGGCTACCTCAATCGCTGACTCTGGCGAATCTACTACCGTCGCGTCAGATAAGCTGTAGTCAGCATTACTCGTTATAACAATGTTTGGCCTGCCAGGTAATGCCCTTCCGATTGACTCATAGGTTTTGCGGCCCATTATGACGGCTTTGCCTAAGGTGATCGCTTTAAAGTGTTTTAAATCAGCCGGTAAGTGCCACGGCATATCATTATCTGCGCCTATAATTCTGTTTTTCGCCATAGCAGCAATCATCGCTATCTTCATTTCATTACCTATAAAGCCGTTTTTGTTGTTGAACCGCGGCAGTATATCAATATCAGCGACCAAATGTGTATTGGCTCAAAGGGTATAGCTTTAACACCCAACAAATAGAAACAGTTATCATTTGCATTATTATTTTAACTGTTCTAGTGTGTATACAGGAGGTCGCGACAATGCAAATAAACTATCTATGCCCTAAACACGCAGATTGGGTTTACAACAACCCAGAACAGGCCCTACACGTAATGGCGCGCGATGAAATGCAAGGCACAATGCTTATGCAAAGCGGTCAGTTCAGTGAAGCAATTCCATACCTTGGCTGTGCGTTTGATATCGCCGTTATTCTGCTTGAGGTAGACGGTGGGGAAAACAGCGCAATGACAGCTAAGATTATGGGCTTAACAAGCTTGCTTGAAGAGACATACTTTCATCTGAAACTGCCTCACCACCGAAACGCCATTGTCGACAGAGCTCATACTGTCATCAGCGCCTCGAACAACATCGTGAACAGCAATGTACCACTGCGCTTCGCCGTGTAGTTGCACCGATACTTATGCGCCTAACTACTTCACCTTACTTTTACTAACGCTTTAGGAGAATATATGAAAGTTAATCTTAAACGCTCGGCTTTTACCATTTGTACAGCTGTATTTAGTTCAGGCGCATTCGCTCATGCAGGACACGATCATGAACACTGGACTAGCGGTGTTATGCATGCTCTGTTTTACGCGTCGCTTGTAGGCTGTGCAGCTGCGTGTGGCTTTGCGGCTTACAAATACTTCAACGCTAAAAAGCGCTCAGCAAAGTAAGGGGGTACGAATTATGATTCATCAATTACTCTCAAAAATCCATGCCGTTAGCCCCTTCTCTGCGGCTAGCGCACATTGCGACATTCCTTGCAAAATTTACGATCCGTTTTCGGCGCAGTTGGCTGCGTTGAGTGTTATTCGCTTCGTAGACCTACTTAACGAACTGGCCGAAAAAGAGACACTTACGTTTGCAGATCAAGCGCAAATGAGCCGCTTAGTAGCAGAAAAGGAAACCCATGCAGAGAAAGCAAAGCAAGAAGTCAGGGTAATATGGGGCGATTACTTTAAAGCCCCTCAGTTTGAGAAGTTTCCAGACACTAACGAGCTTGTACATAAAATCATGCTGGCCGGTTCCGGGTGTAAGCAACACGTCAGCAGAGAAAAAGCTGAAGAGCTGCTTTCGTTAGTGAATGAATTTGCCGAGCGTTTCTGGGCAACCAAGGATGTCGCAACCAAAAAAGCGACGTGCCCCTATCCACCTTCTGAAGAAGTGGTTTATCCCGACCTCTAAATGTTCAAAATTCTGCGGGTTACGGGGAGCAGCATGTTGCCTTCCCTAAACGACGGTGATTTTGTCTGTGCAATGAGATGGCCTTTTAGGTGGCTGCGTAGTGGGCAAATCGTGGTTGTAAAAAGCAGCACTTACGGCGTAATTATCAAAAGGGTAGACCAAGTTAACACCGACGGAACGTTTACCTTAATGGGCGATAACAAGGCCCACTCTGTAAGCCAAGAGGCCATGGGTAAGTTTACTCGCGCTCAATTGCTGGGAAAGGTTATCTATCATACCAGTGAGTAAGCCAGCACCATGAGGGTGCATTAGCCTAACCGCGTTACTTACAAAAAAGCTCGCACGTTGTCTTTGCAACGATGCGAGCTTTTTGGTGTTCTAATTTGCTTTATAGCACTGGTTATCAGTAATTTTTTCGAAATTGACTGTCACTCAGCGACTGTTTCTCAACGACTGTTTCTCAACGACTGTTTCTCAGCGACGATACTCAACTTCCACGTCGTAATCGTCTTCGTCCCAGTCGTCGTCATCTAGGTCATCTTCAAACTCATCATGAGCTTCAAGTGTATTCTTGTGGTAAGTGTCCCACTTGAATTCTACTTCTTTCTTCTCTTCTTCCTCTTCCAGTTCAGCTGGAAGAGTTTCAATGAAGTCCATAATGTCGTTACACAAAGGATCTAGGTTCATCTTTTGGAACGCAGAGATTTGATAAACTGGGCCTTCCCAACCCAACGCATCGATCACGTGCTGACAGCGTTCTTCAGCTTCTTCTTCAAGTAGTAAATCAACTTTATTAAATACTAACCAACGGGGCTTTTCTGCCAATTTAGGGCTGTATTTTTCAAGCTCTTCAATGATCGCTTTTGCGTGCTCGGCAGGATCCGTTTCATCAACAGGGAAAATATCTACCACGTGAAGCAAGATACGACAGCGCTCTAAGTGTTTTAAGAAGCGTATACCTAGGCCAGCACCATCGGCAGCACCTTCTATCAAACCAGGAATATCCGCAACAACGAAGCTTCGCTGTGAATCTTGACGAACCACCCCTAAGTTAGGCACAAGGGTTGTAAACGGATAATCAGCCACTTTAGGCTTAGCTGCTGATACAGAGCGGATAAAGGTTGATTTACCTGCGTTAGGCATACCAAGTAAGCCAACATCGGCTAGAAGCATAAGCTCTAGCTTAAGGTTGCGAATTTCACCTGGTGTACCATTGGTTTTTTGACGTGGGGCACGGTTTGTACTGCTTTTAAAACGGGCATTACCTAAGCCGTGAAAACCACCTTGTGCCACTTTAAGCTTTTGACCATGACGGGTTAAGTCGCCTAACACTTCGCCAGTATCGCTATCAGTAGCACGCGTGCCCACAGGCACCATTACGGTGAGGTCTTTACCTTTCTTACCGATACAGTTGCCGCCTTGACCATTTTGGCCACGCTCAGCACGGTGAAAGCGCTCAAAGCGATAATCGATCAATGTATTTAGGTTTTCATCGGCCTGTAAAAATACACTGCCGCCGTCACCACCGTCGCCACCGTCTGGGCCACCTTTAGGTACGTATTTTTCCCTTCTAAAGCCAATTGTACCGTTGCCGCCGTCACCGGCTTCAACGCGAATTTCAGCTTCATCTACAAATTTCATTTATCACTCCGGGCTGTAATGCCGTGGGTTATTAACTTATTTAATGCGAATACTAAGTTTACACCAAATTGCGCATCGGCGCTTTTGAGTCTACTCAGCATCCTAAAAAATTGAGAAGTAAAACCTTGCTCAGCGCTAATTCATTTTCAGAATATAATCGCTATTAATTAAGAACAGAAAAAGGAAGAAAGGTTTCACAAAACAAAAAACCCCGCAAGCGCGGGGTTTTTCTAAGCCTGTTCGGCGAGAAGCTTACGCGCTTACTCAGCTACGATGCTTACAAATTTACGGTTCTTCGGTCCTTTAACGTCGAACTGAACTTTACCGTCTTTTAGTGCAAACAACGTGTGGTCTTTACCGATACCCATGTTGTCACCAGCGTGGAAACGAGTACCACGTTGACGAACAATGATGTTACCAGCAAGAACAGATTCACCACCAAAGCGCTTAACACCTAGGCGTTTACTTTCTGAATCACGACCGTTTTTGGTACTACCACCAGCTTTTTTGTGTGCCATGTGTTCGTGCTCCTATTATGCGTTGATACCAGTGATTTTCACTTCTGTGAACCACTGACGGTGACCCGCTTGCTTACGAGAGTGCTTACGACGACGGAACTTAACGATTTTTACTTTATCGCCACGACCGTGTGTAACAACCTCAGCAGTCACCTTACCACCAGCAACGATTGGTGTGCCGATTTTTACGTCGTCACCGTTGCTTACCATTAAAACTTTGTCAAATTCAACCGTTTCGCCTGGGGCTACTTCGATTTTTTCAAGACGAACGGTTTGGCCTTCGGCCACACGGTGTTGTTTACCGCCACTTTGGAAAACCGCGTACATAGTTAACTCCGCTCTGCGTCCACTGACGCTTCAATTCAAAAAACAGGGCGCGAATTGTACGTGAAACATCCGTAAATCACAACCCCGATTCGCAGAAAAATAGATTATTTTTCCAACATGGGGCGAATTATGCCCCAATTGCGTATTTGATGCAGCTTCAAATGCCCAAAAACCGTTAAAAATTCACAAATTTTTTTGAAAAAACAGTAAAAATTTTTAGGTCGTATTAAATCAAAATGGAAATATTGATAGGTCAAATTACATAGAAATGCGATCCAAACAGCGCAAGATCACGTGAGCGAGATCGGCAAACGGTCCTCAAATATGCATTGCGATCAGACTGCGATCGAGCTGTTGGATCCCACGAATAGGATCGTTTTTACGATTACTACTTCGCCACTTTGTATCTGTGACTTGGGGCAATGCTACTCCCCTAAATCACAAAAAAAGTTGCTCTTAAACACTTCGTTTTCTTCATACAAACGTCAAAAAATAGCGACTTAACAGGAAAAATTATCGAGAGCACCTATAATTGCATGTGATCGCATGATTAAGGGGGCGTACATGCGGCAAACCGCTAAACACGGAACAGAATTTATATGAAGAATGCAGCCCCACCTTTTTCACATCTGGTTTAACCGTATCTGAGGAATTACACGTAAATGCGTTAAGCCGTCATTTTTTAAGACAATTTGGTGGATAGTACAGATGATTAAGGTACAATCGCCACCTATAATTGCCCAAGACGTAAGAGTAAGTATTTATTGCCATGCCTATGGATATAGATCAAATCCGCGCCCTGTCTAATGATGATATGCAGGCGGTCAACCAGCTGATTCAACAACAAGTCGACTCTGATGTTGCCCTAATTAATCAGCTTGGTTTTTACATTGTAAACAGTGGCGGCAAGCGATTACGCCCACTTCTTACCGTGTTAAGTGCGCGGGCTATGGGAATAGACAACAACGATCACCATACCCTTGCGGCGATTGTTGAATTTATTCATACCGCTACCCTATTGCACGACGATGTGGTTGACGAATCGACCATGCGCAGAGGGCGGGAAACGGCCAATGCCATTTTTGGCAATCAGGCATCAGTATTAGTGGGTGACTTTCTTTACACCCGTTCTTTCCAAATGATGGTGAGCCTTAAACGCATGCGTGTTATGGAGATACTGTCTGAAGCCACAAACCAAATTGCTGAAGGTGAAGTGTTACAGCTGATGAACTGTAACGATCCCAGCACCACAGAAGCACGTTACTTTGATGTTATTTACGGTAAAACGGCGCGTTTGTTTGAAGCTGCTACGCAGTTAGCGGCTGTACTGACCGACCAAAATGAGCACATTGAACACGCTATGCAAGAATACGGTAAGCACCTAGGCACAGCCTTTCAGCTAGCTGACGATATACTTGACTACATGGCTGACAGCGAAGAAATGGGCAAGAATGCGGGCGACGATTTAGCTGAAGGTAAGCCTACTCTGCCATTACTTTACGCTATGTGGCACGCAAAAAATGACGACGACAAAGCGCTTATTCAAGAAGCTATTGAACAAAGCAATGGCCTACCACACTTGACGCGGATTCAAGGCATTATGGAAGAAACCGGCGCTTTGGACTACACACGTGAATGTGCACAAAAAGAAGCACACATGGCTATTAACAGCTTAAACGCTATTGAAGATTCTGAATATAAAGAGGCGTTAATCGCGCTGGCACATATTTCAATTGAGCGTACGAGCTAACTAGCAATAGATAACTAATTGTCGATAAGTGATATGAAAAGGCGTGTTGTAAGCAACACGCCTTTTTTATTGGCAATTACCAATTACGAAAACTAGCTAATTATTAAAAAGCTAGCCTTCGAGCATGAAACCTATCATCCCCACTAAAAAACCAAGAATACCGCCAAGCGGAGGAAGCCAATGGTTTTCCATACGAATTTGCGGTGCAATATCCTGAAACACCGAATAAAGTATTCCACCTGCGGCAAACAGCATTATACCGCTCATTACAACGGGGAACTGCGCTAGATAATAAAAGCCTAACAAGCTAAACAAGGGGCCAAGTAGCGCCATTAATACAAAGATAATAATGAGTTTGGTGCTGCGCTGCTTGTTCTTTGGCAACATTTCCCTATATGCATTAAACCCTTCTGGTAAGTTTTGAACTGCAATCAGTAGGCCTAATAACATGGTACCTCCGCCTAACGCTGCCGTAGTACCAAGTGCGATAGACTCGGGCACAAAATCACTGAGCATGGCGGCTAACTGGCTGCCTGCGGTTTTCTTTTTCGCCAAGTAAATATCAAGGGCCATAAAAGCTAAAGCACCGCCTACGAAGCACATTATGGCCGCAAATACCGATACGTCTTTTATGCCTTCAGGTACAAGTACAAGACCCACCGCCGAAATTAGCGCTCCTGCTCCTAACGCTAAAATACCATGGCGTAATTCTTTTTCTAGCCACTTAGGCTGAATGCCTTGGTAAGTCGCTAAAATAGCGCCTGCGGGCATAGCAAGACCCGCCACCGTTGCCATTATTAATAAACCTACTATATCGCCTTGTGCCATAAAGACTCCTTTCTAGCTGTTGTCTGTGCTTGTCTATTTATTGATTACTGCACACAGCACCATTAGTTTACAAATAAATCCTTTTCTACACGCGTAACGAAAAAGAGCAGCTTAAGGCTGCTCTTTGCATTTATAACGATGGGTTGTGTTGGCTATACACAAAAAGTCGATTAATTTAAGTCCAAATCTCGGGTCATGTTCTCGTTCTTATCGCGATGCACAATAATGTTGTCTTCAATGCGAATGCCACCAAAAGGTTTGTATGCATCAATGGTATCCCAGTTAATGTACTTAGACGCAGGCGTCGCTTTAAGGTCGCGCAGTAGACTATCGATGAAGTACAGGCCCGGCTCAATAGTGAACACTTGACGCGCTTCTACCATACGCGTGCAGCGTAAGAACGGGTGATCATCAGGAGCAGGCTTAGGCGTGCCTCTGTCATCATTAACCAATCCGCCCACATCGTGTACCTGCAGCCCCAAGAAATGGCCAATGCCATGTGGGAAGAACGTGCGTGTAATACCCATTTCCACGATTTCTGGCGGCGTTAGGTTCACCATGCCGGTATCGTGAAGAATTTGCGCAATACCATCGTGGGCTAACAAGTGAATGTCTGTGTAGGCTACACCCGGCTTTAACGAATCGACTAAGGTCAGCGTTACCTTATCTACCGCTTGAATGAGGTCGCGGAACATCGCTGAATTATGAACATCTTCTTGAGCGTAAGTACGTGTAATATCTGCCGCATAGCCATGATAATTCGCACCCGCATCAATCAGAAAAGAACGTGATTCTTTTGGCGCTACGGTATCACACTGCATGTAATGCAGAATTGAAGCATGCTCGTTAAGTGCCACAATACTGGTATATGGTACGTCGTTGTCACCTTGTCGGCTTGCTGCAGCATAAGCAAGATTGATATCAAACTCGCTTTTGCCTTCACGGAAGGCTTGCTCAGCGGCCTTATGACCTGCCACCGCCAGCTTGTTAGCTTCACGCATGCAGTCAAGTTCATAGTCGGTTTTATAAGCACGTTGATAGTGCAAATAATGCAACACGCGGTCTGGATTTACATTGTCAAAACCCAACGCTTTTGCCACTTCAATATATTCGCCTACATAGGCAAAACGGCTTTTATCGTAAGGCAGAAATTTCTCTACTGCATCGGCCTGTTGAAGTAGTTTAATGTCGAAGCTGTCAGTCCAAAAGTCATTTGGCTCTGGTGGCACTTTGTGCCAGAAATCTTCAGGGCGATAGAAAATAAGCGTAGGCTTGTCTACACCGTTTACCACCAGCCAACAGTTAGGGTTATCAATAACAGGCACCCATGCTTTGAACTGCGGGTTTACCTTAAATGGGTAGTGATTATCGTCCAGGAAAAGACGTTTGCCCTGCCCTGAGTGAATAACTAGTCCGTCTAGCCCTTCTCGCTGTAATGCTTCGCGAGTTCTAGCTTGAAGCTCTTCGATATGCTGTTGGTAGGTTGCTTTATGTTGCGACATAGCCCCTCTTATCTTTTTAGTCGTTAGTTAGCTACTAGTGTATCACGAGGCCAGCATGACATGCATACTGGCTCAGACCGCTGTGCTGTTGTATACGTTAAGTTTCCCATACTGGTAAAATAATAACGTAATGAAAGGCGTACCCGTATACGCCTAACCTTTGATAGCTATCGCGGTGCTAGTTGAAGTGTACCTGTTACCGGATGTGTACTTACTGCATCTGCCGATGGGATCATATCGCGGGTAAGTTGAGGGAAGATATTCTCGTTTCCACCTAACTGCTGGTCGTAAATATGCTGATACGCCATCACCGCCTTCACGTAAGCACGGGTTTCTTTGTAGGGAATATTCTCAATCCAAATATCCACGGGCAGCGCTTCATTAACAGGTAACCATTCCAACACTTTGCGCCAACCAGCGTTATAAGATGCGGACACCAGCACAGGGTTATTGTTTAACTTGTCCATTAAATAACGCAGGTACTGCACGCCGTATTCAACGTTATCGTCTACCTGAAAAAGTGTGTTACGACTTACTTTCTCTTTTGCTACATAACGCGCTGTTCCCGGCATAAGCTGCATGAGTCCTGCCGCTCCCACCGAAGAGATAGCATCGCTTCTAAACGAACTTTCGCGGCGTGCAATAGCCATAGCCAGCGACTTTGAAATGCTGTATGCCTGCGACTTTTCGCTGAATACATCGTTAAAGGCCAGTGGGAATCGGCGCTCGACATCATCCCAATAGCCACTTCGCGCAAAACTGGTAATAGCTTGATCGTACAAGCCCCACTCATACGCCAAAATGCCCGCATCGGTCACTTTCGATTCGGGTAAATGTGACAGTAAATAAAACCACTCACGGCGCGCTTCTGTGGTTCTGTCTAACCTGAAAAATTCAACAGAGCGCATGGTGGCAGGGGTTTTCGCCACACTGGCAATAGCTGCCGTGTCTCTTGGCGCTGGCGTGTGTGCGAGCGACGGAATTTCGCCTATGTGCGCACTTGCCATAAAGCCATAATAATGGCGTTCTTGAGAAAGCTCTTTATAAAGCACCGTAGCCTGCATAGTTTGACCAAGCGCTTCTAAAGCACGGGCTTTCCAATAGCGATAGTTTTCTTCTTGCTGCAAACTGGCAGGAGCGCTATCAATAACATTAACCACTTCCTGCCACTTTTTCGTGCGAAGCAAATGGGAAATATGCCAAAGCTTTACATCTTCACTGGCACCCTGCACATCAGCAAGTTCAAGCCAATGATGCGCTTGAGGAAGGCGGTCTAGCGTGTAGCTAAGCGCTATTGCTCTTCGCATAACGTGCTGCTGCGCTGTCGAGAACACGTTTTTGTCGTTGTAGCGGTTAAATACCGTGCCGGCTAAGTCAGGGTTTCGCCAAGCAAGTTTCTCGACCGCCCATACGATTACCTCAGCTTCATGCGATGCATTTTTTAGTGGAAAGAGCGCCGTTCTATTTACTCGGCTGGTGTCTCGGGTTACCGATAGCCACGCGTCAGCCAGGTATTGCTTATCACCGGGAAGTTGGCGCTTAAGATAAGAGATAATGCTTCGGTTATCTTCTTTCGCGGCAATCTCTATGCGCTTGATCACCATTTCGGGTGTCATCATGCCAGCTTTTTTCCACTTAGCAAAAAGCGGATCGCATTCATCCGGTTGCGACTGACCGTGAAGCCATAAAGCGTCGACTTCGGACAAAATAGCTTGTTCGCTTTCACCTTCTTTTAAACGGTAAGTAAGCGCGATACAGGTTAGCCTTGCGCCCATGCCTGGGCGATAATTGTCTAAAAAAGTGCTGCGATAATCGTTCTTAGCAAGGTAATTAAGCCATTTATAACGCACACCGTAGCTTACCGGCTGACCATTGAAATCTTCTAGAAACTGCTTAACCTCGCGCTTTGTTCTTATTGACATCGTGCGCTCTAGCTTGAGCCTAAGCAGATAAGGATAAAGTGGATAATGCGCCAGTTCATAAATGTCGTTATCGAGGCGCTGAACGCTTCGCTTCGAATACGTTAACAGCTTTTTTTCAATTTCCAGATAACGAGCGCGATCCTTTTCGAAAATATCTTCGGGTAGTGTTAAAGGCTGTGTAGCCCATGCGCCGATAGAGAAAAATGAAGAGAGCGAGCAAACAAATGCCCCCACAACGGTGGCGAACAATTTATTGTTTTTTGTCAGCGAGCGCTGACCTAACCACGAACTAAAATAAAAACCAGACACAATAGAACTCCTACCCTGCTCTACACTCGAACGCTTATGAGCGCTGGCAAATTTGCCGAATCGAGCTGATTGTAAAATGTTGCTGAAAAAGCAGCATTGCGACTGATCCACTACGTTCGTTTGATAAACGAAGGGAAGATTTCAGCTTGGCTCCTTGCCAAAGAAGATGTTGTGCCAGCTGTCGTTAGCTATGCTTTACACACATAGTTGACATGATTGTAGATTATTCTTTTGCTGGATTGGCGCTTTGCGTCAATAACGCTCATTATACAACCACCAATGGCGAAATGAAGCTTGAATTCGATATTTACACTTGAATTTAAGTCATCCGACCACTACCTTAGACAAATTGAAACGCTTGTTTGATTTTTTGTTGAAATTTTGTGTGGCTTTGTAAAGAATCTAGCCACCCTAACGCGT
The DNA here is from genome assembly GCF_947311905.1 of Alteromonas sp. CyTr2. NCBI lineage: Bacteria > Pseudomonadati > Pseudomonadota > Gammaproteobacteria > Alteromonadales > Alteromonadaceae > Alteromonas > Alteromonas sp. CyTr2. The sequence continues at coordinate 180,524 of NZ_CAMZMZ010000004.1, forward strand.
TAGTGAATGCATACGACCCTACAAATTAGTTGGATTACTTCACTAACATCCTGGCCAATGCCGAAGGAGATGATAATGATATACACAGGCAAAAGTCTTTCCGTCAGCCTGTTAGAAGACGGCTTTGCTGAGCTGGTATTCGACGCCCAAGGTTCAGTAAACAAGTTCGACCGCCAAACGGTGAGTGAACTTGACGAAGCAACTCAAGCCCTACTTGCTAAAGGCGATGTTAAAGGCTTAGTGGTACGCAGTGCAAAACCTGCATTTATCGTGGGTGCTGATATCACCGAGTTCACTGGTTTATTCGCCATGGACGATGCAGAAGTACTACAGTGGGTTGCCAATACATCACAAGTATTCGACCGCTTCGAAGACCTACCTTTCCCTACCATCGCTGCAGTTAACGGCTTCGCTCTAGGTGGCGGCTGTGAGATGGCATTGGCGTGTGACATGCGTATTGCAGACACTACTGCTTCAATTGGTTTACCAGAAGTTAAACTAGGCCTAATGCCTGGTTTTGGTGGTACGGTTCGTCTACCTCGCCTTATTGGTTCAGACAACGCCCTTGAGTGGATGACCACTGGCCGCGACAGAAAAGGCGCGAAAGCCCTTGCTGAAGGCGCAGTTGATGCCGTTGTTGCACCAGAAGCACTTGTTGAAGGTGCGCTTTCAATGGTGAAAGACGCCGCTGACGGTAAATTTGACTGGCAAGCGCGTCGTGCGGTTAAGAAAGCCCCACTACAGCTAAACAAAAACGAAGCCATGATGAGCTTCAGTACTGCTCAAGCTATGGTATTTGCGCAAGCTGGCAAACACTACCCAGCACCGCACAAAATGGTTGAGACTGTTCAAAAAGCAGCGGGCCTAGACCGTGAAGGTGCACTTAAGCTTGAAAATGAAGGCTTTGTAGCGTTAGCGAAAACAGACGCTGCGAAAGCGCAAATTGGTATTTTCCTAGCCGACCAGCTAGTTAAAAGCAAAGGTAAAAAGCAAGCGAAAGCAGCGACTAAGCAATCTAAGCTTAACGCTGTGCTAGGCGCAGGCATCATGGGCGGCGGTATCGCATACCAGAGCGCTGTGAAAGGCACGCCAGTTATCATGAAAGACATTAACCAAGGTGCACTAGACCTTGGCCTTTCAGAAGCAGCGAAGATCCTTGGTAAAGGCATGCAGCGCGGTAAAGTAGACGCGGCCAAAATGGCGCAAACACTTAACGCTATCACGCCTACCCTTGAGTACAGCACGCTTAAAGATGCAGACCTTGTTATTGAAGCGGTTGTAGAAAACCCGAAAGTAAAAGGTATTGTGCTTAAAGAAGTAGAGGACAACGTAGCGGACGACGCTATCATCTGTTCAAACACTTCTACTATCTCTATCAATCAGCTCGCTGAAAGCCTAGACAAGCCAGAGCGCTTCTGTGGTATGCACTTCTTTAACCCAGTGCACCGCATGCCGCTTGTTGAAATTATTCGTGGCGAAAAAACCTCTGAAGAAACCATCAATGCGGTAGTAGCCGCTACCCTTAAAATGGGCAAAACCCCAATTGTGGTTAACGACTGCCCAGGGTTCTTGGTAAACCGCGTATTGTTCCCATACTTTGCGGGCTTCAGTAAGCTACTTATCGACGGCGCTGACTTTGTAGCGGTTGATAAAGTAATGGAAAAAATCTTCGGCTGGCCTATGGGCCCTGCTTACCTAATGGACGTTGTAGGTATCGACACGGGCGATCATGCAGCAGACGTAATGGCAGCGGGCATTCCAGAGCGTATGGCTCGTCTGGACAACGACCCGGTAACACTGTTCTACAAAGAAGAGCGTTTAGGTCAGAAGAACGGTAAAGGTTTCTACAACTACGGTGTTGATAAGCGCGGCAAGCCGTCTAAAACACCTGCTGAAGAAGCATATGCCCTAATGACGCCACACGTAGCTGAGAAGACAGACTTTGAAGCTGACGACATTATTGCACGCCTTATGATCCCTATGGCAAACGAAGCAATTCGCTGCCTAGAAGAAGGCATTGTAGATAGCGCAGCTGAAGCAGATATGGCGCTACTTTACGGCTTAGGTTTCCCTCCATTCCGCGGTGGTATTTTCCGTTGGATTGAAACCATTGGCTTGGCGAACTTTGTTGCTATGGCAGACAAGTACGCTGAACTTGGTCCTATTTATCAGATCTCAGACGGCGTTCGTGAAATGGCCGCTTCTGGTAAATCCTATTTCGCATAAGACCCGGAGGAAAAACTAATGAAAGAAGTGGTCGTAATCGATTGCGTACGTACCCCTATGGGTCGTTCAAAAAACGGTGTTTTCAGAAATGTGCGTGCAGAAGACCTATCTGCTGCACTAATGACTGCGCTACTAGAGCGTAACCCTGGCGTAAACCCAGCGGAAATTGAAGACATCATTTGGGGCTGTGTTCAGCAAACTAAAGAACAAGGCTTCAACGTTGCACGTAATGCGCAACTACTTACACAAATTCCACGCACAACTGGCGCGGTAACGGTAAACCGTTTATGTGGTTCATCAATGCAAGCCCTTCACGATGCAACAAGCGGCATCATGAGCGGCCGTGGTGACATCTACATGATTGGTGGTGTTGAGCACATGGGTCACGTACCGATGAACTACAACATCGACTTCCACCCTGGACTTGCTAAGTACACGGCAAAAGCGTCGGGCATGATGGGTATGACAGCCGAGCTACTTGGCCGTCAAAACGGTATTACTCGTGAGCAACAAGACGCCTTCGGTGCGCGTTCGCACCAGCTAGCGCACAAAGCACACCTTGAAGGCCGCTGGGCTAACGAGATTGTGCCTGTTGAAGGTCACGACGCAAACGGCGTATTAAAGTTAATTGACTACGATGAAGTAGTACGCCCAGAAAGCACTGCTGAGAGCATGGCGGCACTTCGCCCAGTGTTCGACCCAGTAAACGGTACTGTTACTGCGGGTACATCTTCTGCGCTGTCTGACGGTGCATCAGGAATGCTACTTATGTCAGCAGACCGTGCGAAAGAGCTTGGCCTAACGCCTCGTGCGAAAATTCGCTCGATGGCAGTGGCTGGTTGTGATGCGGCAATTATGGGTTACGGCCCAGTGCCAGCAACACAAAAAGCGCTTAAGCGCGCTGGCCTTACTATGGACGATATTGAACTTGCTGAGTTTAACGAAGCGTTCGCAGCACAGGCGCTATCTTGTATTAAGCAGCTTGGTTGGATGGACCACCTAGATACTAAGATTAACCTTAACGGTGGTGCGATTGCACTTGGTCACCCACTAGGTTGTTCTGGTTCGCGTATCTCGGGTACGCTTATCAACCTAATGGAATCACAAGACGTAAGCCTAGGCTTAGCGACTATGTGTATTGGTTTAGGCCAAGGTATTGCTACTGTATTTGAGCGTGTATAAGCGTTTAAATAAGCGCTTTTAAAGCTAAATATTGAAAAGGGCCTTCGGGCCCTTTTTTGTTGATTCTAATTACTTTTCAGATTACTTCAAAATACGAGATAAAGGACTTGTCACCCCCTGCGCACCTTGCTGAAGCACGTGAGTATAAATTTGCGTGGTCTTTACGTCTGAATGACCTAACTGTGTTTGCACCGTTCTAATATCAGCGCCCGATTGCAGCAAATGCGTTGCAAAAGAGTGGCGCAGCGTATGAGGCGTAACTTTCTTTTTAATGTCACAAGTTTTTGCCATGTTCCGTATTGCTTTTTGTATACTCGATTCATCAATATGATGTCGTCGCACTCTTTTGCTTTCAGGATCGACAGATAATCGAGAAGAAGGAAATAAATAATGCCAGCCTAACTCTCTGGGCGCGTTTTTGTATTTCAAACGTAATCGGTGAGGTAGATAAACGCCTGCGTATTTTGGATTTTCTAAATCAGCCGCCAAGAAGTTTTCTACCATAGCGATTTGCCGTGTAAGACCGGGCTTTAGTTCCGCGGCCAAAGTGACAATGCGATGCTTACCGCCTTTCCCATCCCAAATGCGAATAGCGTTGTAGTCAAAATCAATGTCTTTAACTCGTAGCCTAACCGCTTCCATTAGCCGCAAACCACTTCCGTACAATAAAGATATTGGTAACTTTAGGTTGGCAGGAATTTGCTCAAAAAGAGAAACGACCTCTTCCTGCGTTAATACAACTGGAAGCTTGGCTTGCCTACGACTTGAAACAAAGTTGAGTTCGCATGAAAGTGGGCGCTCTAATATATCGCGATATAAGAACGCCAATGCATTTAACGCACTCGCCTGAGTGGCCGGAGCCACATTTTTAGCGTTAACTAGGTGAGACAGAAACACTTCAACTTCTTTGTCTCCCATTTCAGATGGGTGCTTATTATTATTGAAGCGAATAAAGCTAATTATCCATTTACTATAGAGTTCAATCGAACGCTTCGCATAGCGACGGTTTTGCATGTGCTCTATCACCATTTGCATGAACATTGATTTCATTTTTTTGATTTTAATTACTGTAAATAAATACAGAATTGCGGTTTTTGACTCGTCCGTAAAATAAAAAGGAAAGATTCCGTACTTAAGTACAGTATTTTCAGATACTAAGTGTAGGTTATTGATGGAAGTGTATTTACGTGCGAAAGTGATAAAATTATAAATGTGATATATGGAAATTATCCACATTGCATAAAGGATTTTTTCCGCACACTAAATTGTTAGGCACTTCAAGGAAGGAAAATGAATTTAGCGGATTTAAATCACTTAAAAAATCTAAGCTGGTATACGACTGTGCCTTTGCTTGTTTGCGCGTGGCTTCTTCACGATTTTACGGCTTCGAGTGTCACAGCAATATCGTTCTTTCAACTTTTAGAAACAGTTCTACTCTATTTTGGTAAAGTTATCGGCGGGCTCATAATTCTCTACATAGTTTGGTTGTACGCAAGTATCTACATAGATTTGACAGGTTTCCCGTTAACGCTCTTGTTAGCAACATTCCTCTTAACACTTTCTGCTGTGGGTTTGGGCATTCATTTTTTCAAGTCAGAGGAAATTGATTTACCTATCAATGTGGTTTGGTTCTTGAGCTTTGCATCAATCGCTTTCAATCTTTATCAATTAAACCATAATATTACAGAGGACTTGGAAAAACGTGCCTAACAAAACGCTGTTGGCACTCCCTTCGGTCGCTGGGACGCATACATGCGGGGCGGCTTCGCCATTATGCCCCACATGCCTGCGCCCCTTATTTAAAAGTTAGGTGCTATAAGGAAATGCCGGTATTACTATGGAAAGTATAGTTAAGCTACTAATTGTTACATTCTCTTTCGCTTTAACTGCATGCACAGAGTCAAATCGCTCTGATAGTTCGAACAGCTACACCCAATGTATACGTTACAATTCTATTTGGGATAAAAACGAACCTATAATTCGTGAACTACTTAAAGCCCATGAAGTTACTAGTCTTAGTACTGAACAGCGGCAAAAATTAAGTAATGCATTAAATGAAATAAGGGCAATTAAGTACGATTACCAAACCGATCACTGTACTAAATATGACGCTCAAAAAGGATATTTTGAGCTTCATAAAAGCGTAAATGATGCTTTAGTGGACGACCCTAACAACGATGGTTCATAGGATGTTTTTAATCGCACCTAATCGGGTAGCCGGAGGTATCTAGCCTCCAGCCCCCACAACACCCTGCATGCGGCTCCGCACAGGGCGTTTCATTT
>NZ_CAMZMZ010000005.1:0-158948 GCF_947311905.1 Alteromonas sp. CyTr2
TTCCGGCCATTTACTTTCTCCAGCTAAAGTTCAATTATATCCTTAACTGGACTGGTCAACTCAATTAAACCACCTCACAAAGTAGACGTAGTATCAAATAAAAACAACACACATAATTTAAGGAATACACATGAAAACGGTTCTTCTTTCTTTAGCTTTAGCATCTTCAGTTTTACTTTCAGGCTGTGTGGTATCTGTAGGTGGAGGGTCAGATAGTCACTATGGTGCCGATTGGGAAGATAGAGAGTTTAATAATCGCAAACACATTGCGAATCTTGAGACAGGGACAAGCTACGAAACTGTGCTGAGAAAAATGGGTGTTGCTGACTTTAACGAATTGTTCGAAAAGCAAGACGGCACTTATCGCGTACTTTACTACCGTACTCAAAAAACAATGGGCGACGGTATAACTACAAAAGACGAGTGCACCCCATTAGTTTTCAGAAACGGCAATTTGGTAGGTTGGGGTGACAGCGCCTATAGCTTGATGCACTAAACACGCTTCAATTTTAGTGACTAAATATAAAAGCAGAATTTATCTTTACTTTTAAATGTTAATAAAAAGTTAACATGTGAGGGGTTTTCGAGTAGGCTAAAGTTTGAACAGCTTGTGAGGTGGTTGGCGCAATGTTAAATGCGGCCGCATTTTTATCCACCTTGCCCATCTTATTTGAATGGGCATTTGCAACTAACAACTTTGCGTACAAGGAGCCCCTGATGAATACCGATGCGATTAATAACGCAATAGCCCCCTTGCAAGATACGGTTAAAGCTATCTACTTATCTGTTGATGACCTGAAAGTTGCTGCCTCCATTCTTTACAATGCATACGTAGACGACCCCCTTTTCATCGACATTTTTCAAGCAGAGAAAGAAGGCTATGAAAGCCGCCTTCGTTCCGCGATTCGCGAAGAACTCAACGCATTCTGGGTTGCAGAACAACCCATGATAGGTCTGTTTGATGACGACAGGCTTATCGCTGTGGCGTGTTTAACCGCACCCGATGCGGCATTTGGTTCAGGACGTTACTGGCATTGGAGATTGCGAATGCTTTTGACGGCCGGATTATTTGGTACTAAGCAAATGTTAGAAAAAGAAGAAAAAGTACGCGCCTTAGTACCCGCCGACAATTTCCATATGTTGAGCTTTATCGCAGTACATCCTGATTATCAGCACCATGGTCTTGGACATATTTTATTAGGTGCAATTGACAGCGTTGTAGAAGAAGACGCCAAAAGCGAAGGCATCGCGGTTTTTGTCACCGTGCCTTCCCATCGTCACTTCTTTAACGACGACAATTATCAAATCGTTAGTCAACTTCATTTGTCACATATAGACGGCGATATAATGTTTAGGAAAAAACAAAACTAGTATATTGCCAGGACACCTATACTGAGGTTCTAAAATGGGTTCTAATTTAATGCGTTCAGAATTGAACGCATTAAACAAAACACTGTTTACCTTTCGGACAGTACGTAATCGCGGAACTCGTGACTTTTCGGAGTTACAATTCTCGCCGGTAAAGGGCCGGTATAACTCGATTTCATAAATCTTTGTATATTATCGATATCCGCTAACGAGCCGTTGATTCGATCGATAACTTTTTGAGTGACTAAAATGACACCTTCTCGGGTAACTGTGAAGCCTTGTTGTTTTGCTATAGCGGTATCAGCAATTACGAAGTTAGGCGGGATGTTTACCCCTTTATCAACAATTACATTAGCTAACCTGGCTTCACTGCCTACATTTACCTCGGGTAGCAACACGCTTTTATCTATTATTGACCCTGTGCCAATACTAACATTTGATGACAAAACTGACTGACTCACAGAGCAACTGTTTAACTTACAGCCTGAACCCACTAATACTTGTTTAAGTTCACAGCAGGTCGAGTGGCTACCATTAGTAATTTCGGTGGGCGCCCGTGAAAAAGAGCTTCCCCAAATAGGCCACGTGGGATCGGATAGGTTTAATAAACTTGAGTTATTCAGCAAGTCCATATGAGCTTGCCAATAGCTGTCCAAGGTGCCCACATCTCGCCAATAGGGAATTTGCGCACCATTGGGGCTACGAAAGCGATGAGCGAAAACTCGATGCTGAGCAATAATTGAAGGGATGACGTCTTTGCCGAAATCATGCTCAGAGTTAAGCGAGCCAGCATCTTCGGTGAGTAATTTGAACAATACATCAGCGTTAACTACATAATTACCCATGGAAGCCAAACAATAGTCAGGAGCATCGACCAGTGCATGGGGAACGCGGGGCTTCTCATCAAATGCGGTAATTTGACTATTGCAATCAACCTTTAACACCCCCAACTGATTCACGGCTAACTCAGTAGGCACTTCGATGCATGACACTGTCATTTCAGCATTACTCTTCACATGGGTAGTTAAGAGTTTACGGTAGTCCATGTTATAGACATGATCTCCTGAAAGAATCAAAACGTATTTCGGAGCCACCGACTTAATATAACCCATGTTCTGATAGCACGCGTCTGCCGTTCCCTGATACCAGCTTTCAGACCGTTGTTGTGATGCCGCTAAAATATCCAATCGACCGCCAAAGCTGTTGTTCAACGGGCTCCAATGCTGCATCAAATGGCGAATTAAACACTGTGACTTATACTGAGTCAGCACGGCAATTTGCTTTAGACCTGAATTAACACAGTTCGATAATGGAAAATCTATAATACGACAGTGGCTCCCAAACTCTAGTACAGGCTTAGCGCGCATTTTGGTTAATTCTTTCAACCTTGAGCCCTGGCCACCGGCCAAGACTAAAACTAAGGTATCTTTCATTATCTGGTAAATATCTGTTTCAGCATTCATATCAGGCTCCGAATTCAGCCGTCCCTGGCGCTATTTGTATCTAGTCTGTTATCTCAATCTTACGCTGTAATTCCTGTGCTTTAGCCGATTTAGGAAGAAGTATCTTGAGTACTCCTTTCTTAAAATTTGCGTTAATAGCATCTTGCTCTACGCTCACAGGTAACCTGAAACTACGCTGAAAACTGCCGTAACTACGTTCCATCACGTGTATGTTGTCTTCTTTATCTTCATCGCTTTCATACTTCTTCTCCCCGCTTATAGTGAGAATGTCGTCTGACAGCGATAGTTTTATGTCCTTACTCTCTAACCCCGGTAATTCCGCAGTCAATTCATAGCTTTTTTTACGCTCAACAATATCGACCTTGGGCGTAACGAAATCTAGTTTGGTGTCTATAAGACCGGAGGACTCTTTTGAAAAGGGAAAATGACTAGAAAAATCTTGAAAGAAGTTATCAAGGGCCTTTTGTCCAAAGAAGCTAGACAAGAAGCTGTTTGATTTACTGTCACTGGAACGATTAGTTATGGGTAAATTACTCATAATAAGTCTCCTATCGCAATAATAAGTAGATTATGGTGAGCCGAACTACCTAAGCTTTGACTTATCAGCTGCTAATAGTTAACAAGATTTAATCGCTAATGATATTGATCCCAGTCAATATAAGAATAGTTTATTTTTTAATCGATAGTGGAAAAGGTATTGCAAATTTTCACCGCGCTTTAGACAAGCGTAAACGGAGCACGATTAGATATTCGCTCTTATATGCTTATAACTAATATGTCGTCTGCATTGCTATGCCATTGAGGAAAAGTACCGTCCATTAAACTTGTAGTCACAAGCTTAGCTTTCAAAGTAACTCAAGATGTAGGTAAACTTTGTTAACGCTTTCTTGGTTGTCCTCTCGTTTCCTAGCATATTTACAAAAATGCATTTTTGCCTCATTCGCTTGTAAGACATTTCCTACAAACGCTGTGAGTGATCTTACCTAAATTCTGAAATAAAAAATTATACTAAAGTATAAAGTCTTTGATTCTATTGCATATTTTTAAAAGTAGTCGAAAGTCGTACAAAAAACTTTCTTAAATCCCTGTAATTCAATATGGCGGTAATAATTGGAAGGGATACTATGAACATGTCACAAGGAAACACGACGAGTCACGGATTGAGTAAGGAATCATCAACGGAATAAGTTAGGACAACTTAAGGATGAGACTCTCACAAGGCAGTGAGTAAAGGGAAGAGAAAGCAGATAGGATGCTGCATTAAACGGACGTTGAAAACGGATTTGATAGGGAATAAAGGAATTCAAGGACGAGAAACGTGATAGGACATCACAAACAGGACGTTGCAGGGATAAAGGGACTAAAGCTAGCAAGGAGCTAGAGGCAAGGAGCCAACGGCAGGAGAGCCATCAAGGAATTTCTAGTTTGCATGGACGAGCAAACCAAGGATGAAAGAAGGACATGCTAAAGGATTAGCAAAGCTGTAGCAGGATGTGCAGCGAAAAATGGAACGAAGGAAGGGATCGTCAGCGGAGCCTGACAAGGACAGCCTCAGGATGAGGAACACTGCATGTAGGATGTGCAGTAATTTAGGAAAAAAGGAAAGGGACCTACGCATGGAAGTGTAGCTCGCACAGGAAGGCGCGAGAGTAGATGGAAAGGGGCGTATACGGATTTTAATCGGGAAGATTGTAGTCGCAAAGGATCGCGGAGAAGGATACTCAAAATTCCAGGAAAAAGGGGAGCCGCTAGGTTCCCCTTTTTTTGCGTTGTTTATTACCAATCCGTATGCATTTGTTATGTAAAACCTGACCTGAATGGTGAATTAAGAACCGCTCACGCTTTTTGACATAGAAGCTTAAACTCTATGCGGCGGCACCTCTGTTCGCATAACCCTTACACCTATCAATTCAACTTCCCCAGTATATCGATCCTCACCATTACTCGAAAACTCAAAGTTGAATACACTGTGCCAGTCAGGCTTTCCATATTTGAATGAAAATCGTGTTTTAGCTCTTGCCACACTCAGCAATTGTAAACCGTGTTTATCGCAGTATTGCTTTAGGTAAGTGTTTGTTTGCTCAGAAATGGCTCGAATGCGCCAAAACTGATAGCCAGTAAACCCAATAACCATTCACACCACTAACTCAAGTAACGTCATTTACTTTCTCGCTTGTGCAAACAATTGTTGAAATGCATTGCTGAGAATCTGAGGGTTGGCTTTGGAATGCAGGAGTGTTAGCACTTGTCTGCGTAACTTCGGGACTTGTACTAAATCTGAAAAGAAGCCTGCGAATAAGGCGCCCTTATGACCCTCTTTTTCATCAACGTTTGCCGCCTGCTCTAAAAAGGCACTAAGCAGTAGTGGTTCCATTTGCTCGAAATGACGTGCTGCAATAACGCTTAAAATATCAAGTCTCTGCGACTTTTCGCTTTTTAATAGTTCGAGTAGTTTGTTGTTAATGGTCGGGTTAAAGGTACCCTCTGACGTGCCTCTTAACGCCGCTAAATTGATTTCGTCACTTTTATCTATCTCATCCAAATACGCCGCTAATAAATTTTCAGGCAGAGAAACGCTTTCACTCATTTCCATCAATGTGTTAAGGAAAACGTCCGAGTAAAGTGAGGTGTTGTTTTTAATTGCCTGCGCTAATACATCTTGTTTGGGGTGATGGCTTAGGCTATGTACAAAGTCGGCCACGCTCTGCATGGATATTTGCTGCCAATCAACAAGTTGCGGGGCTTGAATGTAGGCCTCAACATTCTGCGACTCTTCACTTAAAGGTTGGTTTAGGGTGCGTTTAACTAATGCGTTAAATTGAGCGAGCTGCGATTGATTGGGAACAAACGAATAAGGATTATCAGGCAAAGTTTGCGCGTTTTCAGTATCTTCAGCAACAGACTGACCAAGTGCATCAACTATGATCTCTAGAAAATGATTTCTTGCTGCGGCCACCACTAAGCCTTGCTCATCAAGCGGCAGTTTCACAAACCAAATATAGTGTTGCGTGGAGGCATTTTTATTCCAAAAGACGATGCCGAACCACGCATGCTGCTGACGAGGGTAGGGCGCGTAAGCACTGCCGTTTTCTATTTCTAGAAAGGTTTGACTATCGGTGGGTTCAAGGCGACGACCTAAATCAAAAACCTGATATTCAGTGCCTGCATGTAACAAAAACTCGCTGATAGAATTAATACCGTTAGCGCTCATAACTCGTTCCAAAATACTGCTTTAATCAAAATTTGCCAGGCTGTCACATCTATTCAAAGGGGCACATCGATGAGATACCGCCAACAAAGACGGGTAATGGTATCACAGCAGAAGAAATTCAACGATAAGACACGCGGACTTATGTTGACCTTTAGCCCCTGATATACTGCGCGCTTCGAAATAGAAGCGTTTTTGAATTGCGGAGAGGATGTGATTAAAACGAATAGCACTCATCACATAGCATTAAGTAAAGCATTGATACAATTAGAAACAGACATGTATCAGGATGGTATTTGGCCAAATGAAGAGCCTTCGGAACAAGACCTAAATAATGCTATGGAAAGTGCGGTTCCTTTTGCGGTCGACTGTTTAGCGTTTGAGAGTTGGTTGGCTTTTATTTTTATACCCAAAATGCGCATTTTGTTGAAACAGGAAATGCCTTTACCACCCATGCAAATTGCGCCCGCAGCAGAAATATATCTGTCATCGGCGCATCAGCGCACTCTGTCCCAGCTTCAAGTTATTGATAATATTGCCAATGGAGACATTGGGTGAGTAAACACAACGCACTATGCAGAACGATTTAAAAGGCCAATTAACTGTGCATTCAGATGAGCAAACAATAGGAAAGGTAGACGTTGGTGAGGAAGATAGCGTTAATGCTCTTCATTTACCTGTGCTGTACCAAGATGAACATATCATCGCGATTGAGAAGCCGCCTGGCCTACTAGTACACAGAAGCCCGATTGATAGACATGAAACGGTGTTCGCAGTACAGACACTTAGAGACCAAATAGGCCAGCACGTCTATCCTGCTCATCGTTTAGACCGACCCACTTCAGGTGTGCTGGTGTTTAGCTTTAGCTCAGAAATTGCAGCAAAGCTTGGACAGCAGATGATGGACAAGCAGGTAGTAAAAACGTATCACGCTATAGTTCGCGGTTTTGTGCATCACACAGGGTATATCGATTACGCCCTAAAATACCGCTACGACAAAATTGCAGACAAGCATAAGCGCCCGCAGCAGCCGCCACAACCTGCATCAACTATGTATCAGTCAGTGGCAAAATTCGAAGTGCCTGAGCCTGTGGGCAAATACCAAAGTGCACGATATTCGCTAGTTAAGCTTTCTCCTAGTACCGGTCGCAAACATCAGCTTCGTCGGCACATGGTTCATATTCGTCACCCCATTATCGGCGACACGACCCACGGGGACGGTAAACAAAACAAATTCGCCAAGCAGCACTTTAATTTTAACAATTTGGCCTTAAGTTGTACTCAAATGGGCTTTTCTCATCCTATCACTGGAAAGTGGGTAACGATTAATTCACAGATGCACAGTGAAATGCGACTATGGCTCGAAAAATTAGCGCCGTTTTGCGTTTAGGTTGATAAAATAGTAAGAATTTCCGCCTGTCGACAAAGGCGACGATCATTGGTTTAAGAGGTAAAAATGGCAACATTGAAAATTATTGCGGGTACAGTTTACGGCAATGCGCAACACGTAGCTGAGCAGGTGGAAGAGAACTTAGCTGAACAGGGCGTGGATTGCTCACTTGAAAGCGACCCGTCGGTTGCAGATTTTACTGATGCTGACGCACTTTTGATCATTACCTCTACAACAGGGCAGGGCGATGTACCACCAAACCTTGAGTTTGTGTTTTCAGATCTGAAAGACGAATCGCCTATGCTAACCGGCAAGCCATTCGCGGTGGCAGCCCTAGGCGATAGCAGCTATGGCGAAAGTTTCTGTGGTGCAGGTAAACAGTTTCATGCGTTGCTTACCGAGCTACAAGGTAACGCAGTTGCCGATATGTTAGAGGTTGACGCGATTGAAACCCTAGAGCCCGAAAAAGACGTAGTTGAGTGGGTCAACACCATTAAAGACAAGCTGTTGGCTTAATTCTTAGAGATGTTCTGATTACGAAAAGAAAGAGGCGCATAAGCGCCTCTTTTAATTTGTGAGTCTTTCAGCATGTGGCTCGGCTAATTGAAATTAACCCGAGCCGTTAGCGATAAGCCAGAAGTACTGCTTATTCTACGCCGCGAAGTAGCGCGTTGATACCTACTTTCGCGCGGGTCTTCGCATCTACTTTCTTCACGATGATAGCGGCGTAAAGGCTGTATTTACCATCTGCGCTTGGCAGGTTGCCCGCCACTACTACTGAACCTGCTGGTACACGGCCATAGTGAACTTCACCGGTTTCGCGGTCATAAATACGCGTGCTCTGACCGATGTAAACGCCCATTGAGATAACAGAACCTTCTTCAACAATCACGCCTTCTACGATTTCAGAACGGGCGCCGATAAAGCAGTTATCTTCAATAATGGTGGGGTTAGCCTGAAGTGGTTCTAATACGCCGCCAATACCCACGCCACCTGAAAGGTGAACATTCTTACCAATTTGCGCACACGAGCCTACTGTCGCCCATGTATCAACCATAGTACCTTCATCAACAAACGCACCAATGTTTACGTAAGAAGGCATAACAACCGCGTTCTTACCTACGAATGTACCCGTACGTACCGCTGCTGGTGGAACAATACGCGCGCCGTCAGCCGCAAACTGTTCAGCAGTATAGTTTGTATACTTAAGCGGTACTTTGTCATAAAACTTACTTTCGGCGCCTTCAATCACATCGTTGTTGTGAAGACGGAAGAAAAGTAGAACAGCTTTTTTAAGCCATTGATGTACTACCCATTCGCCAGCAATTTTTTCTGCAACGCGCGCTTTACCTGTGTTTAAAAGGTCAATAGCTTGTGCTACTGCATCTCTTACTTCATCAGGTGCAGATGAAGGGCTAATGCTATCGCGATTTTCGAAGGCGTCTTCAATGATGGCTTTCAATTCATTCATGGTATTGTGATATCTTCAAGTTGGTCGAGTTTGAACAGGATACGCTTTTTAAGGTTCACCTGTTGTTCTTGGGTTAATGCTTTGCCAGCCTCATTGCTGACGATAAAAATATCTTCGGCTCGCTCGCCAATGGTGGCAATTTTCGCAAGCTTAAGCGTCATATTAGTATCAACGAATGCGTGACCAATTTTAGCTAAAATGCCCGGAGCGTCTAGGGCTTCTAACTCAATAAGCGTGGCTTCATCGTTGATATTGAAAAAGCGTACCTTAGTAGGCACGTCAAGTTGTTTCATTTGCCGAGGCAATTTACGCTTATTTTCGTGCGAACGCCCCGGCTTTTCAAGTTGGGCAGAAATAGCATTTTCAATGGACGCAATGCGAGACTCTGAGCTTATACGACTGCCGTCATTTTCAAGAATAAGCATGCTATCGAACACATAGCCATCTCTGGTCACGGTAACGTGGGCGTCGTGAATTGAACAGTTGCGACTGTCCAGCACTGACGCGACTTGCGCAAACAATGCTTTTCTATCTTTGCCGTAAACAAACACCTCAGTGCCACCTTTCGCACTGTTGTCATTTGCTTTTACTAACAGGCCATCGTGCTCTGGTGTAAGCCATTCATTCTGAGCTTTAATAATTTCGTCAGTATGCCACGCGATTTGAGTAGGCTTAAAGCGAACAAAGTAATCGTCGTCCAGGCGGGCCCACAATGCATCAATAGCAACAGGCTCAATAGCGCGCTCTTGCAAAATTTGCCTTGCTTGGTGTTTGTGAGTAGTTACTCGCTCGTTCAATGTTACTTGACACTGTAGTCCATTATCCAATGCCTTTTGCGTCATTAAATATAATTCGCGAAGTAAAGATGCTTTCCAGTCGTTCCAAAGATTGTCATTGGTGGCACGAATATCGGCAAGGGTGAGCGTATAAAGCAAATTAAGGTGATTGTGGCTTCTTACCGCGCCAGCAAACTCGCTTATAACGTCAGGGTCATAAATATCGCGGCGTTGGGCTACCACTGACATCAGTAGATGGTTTTCTACAAGCCATGCAATCATTTCAGCATCGTCGCTGGGAACATCGTGTTGCTGACAGAACTTTGCTACATCTTGGGCGCCTAATGTGGAATGATCGCCATTTCTACCTTTGGCGATATCGTGGAAAATAGCAGCGATGTAAAGCACTTCTGGTTTATCAAGGTTTCTGCAAATTCTGCCGCAGCGTGGGAAGTCTTTATTTGCCTTTGAGAAAAAGTAGTTAACATGCTTCACTAATCGGTGAGTGTGTTCGTCCACCGTGTAGGCGTGAAACAGGTCGAACTGCATCATACCAACAATGGCATCCCATTCAGGAAGGTAAGCTTGTAAAATGCCGTATTGATGCATGATGTCCCATGCAAAATCAAAGAACTCAGGCTGTTTCATTAAGCGCATGAATTTTTCGCGGCACAGCGGGCGCTCAACATAGTATTCTGCTTCAAAAGCGCGGTGAGCGTTGCGCAGCTGACGTATGCAAATCGTACTGAGGCCTTGTACTTCTGGCGTGTTAGCCACCAAATGCAGAAAGTCCAAGATTGCTTCGGGAGAGGAGAACACGGTTTCGTGTCGTGGCGATATCATGTTATCGAGCAGTTCGAAATCTTCGTTTATGATCACGCTTTTCTGAACGCTTTGGTTCAGCATGTCGTACTTGAAGCGCTGAAGCAGCATTTGATTCAGTTCAGACACCCGCGCCACTGTGCGGAAAAAGTCCCGCATCATTTTTTCGACAGACGATTTACCTTCTTCACCATACCCCATCATTTTTGCAACGTCAGGTTGGTAATCAAACAGCAGTCGGTTTTCGCTTCTGCCTGCAACCAGATGTAGTGCACAACGCATTTTCCAAAGGTGCATGCGACAAGCAATTAATTCACTGTGCTCTTGTTCTGTAAAGTAGCCGTGGCCTACTAAATTCCAGCCGTCATATTCTTTAAAATGCTTTTTGGCGACCCAGCCAATAGATTGAATATCACGCAAACACCCGGGGTTTTCTTTGATGTTAGGTTCAAGGTTATAAGCGGTACCGTTGAATTTGGCGTGGCGTTTTTTTTGCTCGTCATACTTGGCAGAGAAAAACGCTTTGCTCGACCATGAGTTTCGACCGTTAACTTCATCCCACAATTTATCAAAGGTGGCTTCACTGCCGCAAAGTAATCGGCTTTCCACTAAATTGGTCGCAATCGTAATATCGTCTTTTGCTAGCTTGACCGTTTCTTTGATAGTGCGAACTGACTGCCCAACATCTAATTTGATATCCCATAAAAGAGTGATGAACATGCCAATTTTTTCTTGTACATCGGGCTTAAGCTTCTTTTTACTAACTATGAGTAAATCGATGTCTGAATGAGGTTGCAGATGACCACGGCCGTAACCACCAACGGCGCAAAGCGATAATTCGTCGACGGTATCTAAACCATAAAGTTGCCAAAGGTGACAAAGCAACGCATCGACGAACTGTGCACGACCGGTAACGAGTTGATTAACCGGCGTAGCGTCGAAGGACTCCGTTATCCAGGCATAACTGGCTTCCACGCACGATTTAATGGCGGGGATTTCATCAACAGAGCTAATTGTGTCGATATTCTTTATCAGTGATTGCAGCGTCAAAATACACCTTTGAAATAGACTTCTTTTTAGACGCTAAGAACAATAGCATGAATTGCTAGTAGTTCGCAGTAGCAAATTAATGCATAAGTTAGGTTGAATTGTGAATATTTATGGTTTTTTGTTATAGGTGTGTAGCGCAGTAAATATGAGGGGAGTGCGAACACGATGCCGAACTTTGATAGTTGGAATTTGAGCTAACGAGCCAATAAAAAAGCAGCCGCGAATTCAACGGCTGCTTTGCATAATTCGATAGACTCAATCTTCTGAAATCATATTTTTAACGCGATTATTCGAAACGTTATCAATATTGTCGAAGTCGATTTATCCGTGAGAAATGATGCGTTCCAAGGTTTCTTCTTCGCGAAGCGTAAGAATCTCAACGCCGGTTTCAGTGACCAATAGGGTGTGCTCCCATTGAGCGCTTAAACTTCTGTCTTTAGTTACCACAGTCCATTGGTCTGGTAGCACTTTTGAGTAGCGCTTGCCTGCGTTGACCATAGGCTCGATGGTAAAGCACATACCTGGCTCTAACACATCACCTGTACCTGGCTTACCGTAGTGAACAATTTGTGGTTCTTCGTGGAAACTAGCGCCAATACCGTGGCCGCAGTATTCACGAACTATTGAATAGTTATGCGCTTCTGCGTGGGTTTGACAAATATGACCGATATCGCCAAGGCGCATACCCGGTTTCACTTGCTCAATAGCTTTATATAAGCATTCTTGGGTAACGCGAATTAGGCGCTCTGCAAGGATAGAAGGCTTACCCACCACAAACATCTTTGACGTATCGCCATGATAGCCATCTTTAATAACTGTGACGTCGATATTAATGATGTCGCCGTCTTTCAGTTTCTTATCAGAAGGAATACCGTGGCAAATACAGTGGTTTACTGACGTGCAGATAGATTTAGGAAAAGGCGGGTGGCCGTAGTTTAAAGGCGCAGGTACCGCTTTTTGCTCATTTACAATATAGTCGTGGCAAATAGTATTTAGCTCATCAGTGGTAACGCCTTTCTTTACGTAAGGCCCTATCATAGTAAGCACTTCGGCTGCCAATTTACCGGCTACGCGCATTTTTTCGATTTCTTCTGGGGTTTTGATAATAGCTGTCACAGCGCCTCTCAAATCGTTTGAAACTAGTTTGATGAAGAATTTTGATTACTTACGCATTATAACACTATTCAGGTCAATCTTAGTAAGGTTTTGATATTGCGGGATTTTATCTGGTAAGGGCTGAGGTGGAAAGCGAGCTCATTAAGGGTTCTATACTTTCTTTTACCTAAATACTTCAGTTTGTCGCTTTTTACCCTCAAAACTTGAGGCTTAGATGGGATTGTGGTATAAAGCGCGCGCCCTGACGGAAAGCTCATTTTGCCACGTGCATTTGGCACCGTTTTAGAGGGTAAATTTATTTTATTAAAACACACATATACCGACACTTCGTATCGGGGTGTTCAGTTCAATTTAGGTTGGCCTGAATCGATACAAGGGGTATATGGAGGCCTAACCCCAAGAGGAAAATAAAATGGCTAATGTTTCTATGCGTGACATGCTGAAAGCAGGTGTGCATTTCGGTCACCAAACTCGTTACTGGAACCCAAAGATGAAGCCTTTCATCTTCGGCGCTCGTAACAAAGTTCATATCATCAACCTTGAAAAAACGGTTCCACTTTTCAACAACGCACTTAACTACCTTTCAGGTGTTGCGTCTAAGAAAGGTAAAATCCTTTTCGTTGGTACTAAGCGCGCAGCTGGCGAAGCAGTTAAAGATGCTGCTCTTAAGTGCGACCAGTACTACGTAAACAAGCGTTGGTTAGGTGGTATGCTGACTAACTGGAAAACAGTACGTCAGTCAATCAAGCGTCTTAAAGATCTTGAGCAGCAAAGCCAAGACGGTACGTTTGAGAAGCTAACTAAGAAAGAAGCACTTATGCTTCAGCGCGAAATGGACAAGCTTGAAAACAGCCTTGGCGGTATCAAAGACATGGGCGGTCTTCCAGATGCGATCTTTGTTATCGACGCAGATCACGAGCACATTGCTGTAACAGAAGCTCGTAACCTAGGTATTCCTGTTGTTGGTGTTGTTGATACTAACTCTAACCCAGACGGTGTTGATTACATCATCCCTGGTAACGACGATGCTATCCGCGCTATCCAACTTTACTTGGATGCTGCTGCAAACGCTATCAACTCAGGTCGCGAAAGCAACCTTGAAGTACAAGCTGAGCAAGACGACTTCGTAGAAGCAGCAGAGTAATTCTGATTGCTTACTGTCATATCTTAATAATATGGCAGTACTACAATACGAAACGTATTGAGAGGGGCGACATCGCCCCTTTTACCTAACGAATTTATATTTAATGCTGAGGAATTGAAAAATGGCAGTGACTGCAGCACTAGTTAAAGAACTGCGCGAACGTACTGGCGCAGGTATGCTGGATTGTAAAAAAGCCCTGGTTGAAACGGATGGTGACATTGAGTTAGCCATTGAAAACATGCGTAAATCAGGCCAAGCGAAAGCGGCTAAAAAAGCAGGCCGTATCGCAGCTGAAGGTGTAATCCTTACTAAGGTTGAAGCGGGTCGCGCGACTATGCTTGAACTAAACTGTGAAACTGACTTCGTAGCACGTGACGAAGGTTTCCTTAAATTTGGTAACGAGCTTCTAGAAGTAGCAGCTGCTAACAACATCAACGACATCGAAGCGCTTAACGATGCAGAACTTAACGGTTCTAAAGTAAGCGAAGTTCGTGACGCACTTGTTGCTAAAATCGGCGAAAACATCTCTCCTCGTCGCGTTATCAACGTTGAAGGCGATACACTAGGCGCGTATGTACACGGCGGCCGTATTGGTGTTATCTCTATCCTTACTGGCGGTGACGAAGAGCTAGCGAAAGACGTTGCAATGCACGTTGCAGCTGCAAGCCCGCAGTTCGTTAAGCCTGAAAACGTTCCAGCAGAAGTTGTTGAGAAAGAGAAAGAAATCCAAATCGAAATCGCTATCCAGTCTGGTAAGCCAGCTGATATCGCTGAGAAAATGGTTGCAGGCCGCATGAAGAAGTTCACTGGCGAAGTGAGCTTGACTGGTCAGCCTTTCGTTAAAGATCCTTCAATCTCTGTTGCTGAGCTTCTTAAGAACAACAGCGCAGACGTAATCAACTTCGTACGTTTCGAAGTTGGTGAAGGTATCGAGAAGAAGACTGAAGACTTCGCTGCTGAAGTAGCTGCTCAAATGGCTGCTGCTAAGAAATAATTGAGTGTTTATCTTTTGCATTAAGCAATAGTTAGATAAACTACAAAGCACCTCTTAGGAGGTGCTTTTTTATAGCTGAACGTCTTTAGTGTTGCCATTGCAATGCGTAAGTGTGAAGCTAGGCGAGATTAAGTACGCGCCTGCCTGACAAACGAAAGCGCTTTGTCCTATGTTTTTTACATCAGTGGCTTGTTGAAAGACATAGGACAAAACGGGTTTACGAGGACAATTCAAACTATGAGTATCACACCAAAATCAGCATACCGACGCATTTTGTTAAAGCTTAGTGGTGAAGCCCTAATGGGGGCGGAAGGCTTTGGCATAGACCCTAAAGTGCTAGATAGAATGGCGCAAGAAATTAAAGAGCTGGTTGAACTTGGTGTTCAAGTTGGTCTTGTTATCGGTGGTGGTAACTTGTTCCGTGGCGAAGGCTTAGCAAAAGCGGGAATGAACCGCGTTGTTGGCGATCACATGGGAATGCTGGCTACCGTAATGAATGGCTTAGCCATGCGCGATGCGCTTCATCGTGCATTTGTAAATGCGCGAATGATGTCAGCAATACCGCTAAACGGTGTTTGCGATGCCTACAACTGGGCAGAAGCCATTAGCCTTCTTAAGTCAGGCCGTGTTGTTATCTTCTCTGCCGGTACAGGCAACCCTTTCTTCACCACAGACTCAGCGGCTTGTTTACGCGGTATCGAAATTGAAGCCGATGCGGTATTGAAAGCGACAAAAGTTGATGGTGTTTATAGTGATGATCCGGTGAAAAACCCAGAAGCAACGCTTTACGAAGAACTGACTTATCAAGAAGTACTAGAAAAAGAACTTAAAGTGATGGACTTGTCAGCGTTTACTTTGGCGCGCGATCACAGCTTGCCAATTCGCGTATTCAACATGAATAAGCCAGGTTGCCTGAAGCGTGTTGTGATGGGCGAAAAAGAAGGTACTGTTATTCGCCACGCTGACAACGATTAATTAAGAACAATAGGATACAAATCGTGATTGATGAAATTGAATTAGATGCGCAAGAGCGCATGGAAAAAAGCCTAGTTTCTCTTAAGGGCCAATTCAGCAAAATCCGCACAGGTCGTGCGCATCCAAGCCTTCTAGATGGCATCATGGTACCTTATTACGGCGTAGACACGCCGCTAAAGCAAGTGGCTAACGTCGTAGCAGAAGACAGTCGTACCCTAGCGTTAACTGTGTTTGATAAAAGCGCCATTCAAGCGGTAGAAAAAGCCATTATGCAGTCTGATTTGGGTTTAAACCCAATGAGTGCAGGTGGTTCAATTCGTATTCCACTTCCTCCTCTTACTGAAGAGCGTCGTAAAGACCTTATCCGCGTTGTTCGCAATGAAGCGGAAGGTGGTCGTGTCGCTATCCGTAACATCCGTCGTGACGCGAACGGTGACATCAAAGATCTTCTTAAAGAAAAAGAAATCAGTGAAGATGAGAGCCGCGCTGCTGAAGAGAACATTCAATCTATTACTAACGATTTCATTAAGAAAGTTGACAGCATGCTTGCTGACAAAGAAAAAGAACTAATGGAAGTATAAGTAAGTATTATGATTGGAAAGCGTTTAAGCGCAGCCAAATCGACAAAAGCAGAGGTGCCAGCAGAATCTGCTGGCCCGAAGCATGTTGCAATCATTATGGATGGCAATGGTCGATGGGCGCAAAAGAAAGGGAAAATTCGTACCTTTGGTCATAAAGCCGGGGTAGAGTCTGTTCGTTCTGTTGTGCGCTTTGCACGTCAAAACGGTATTGAATCACTTACGCTATTCGCGTTTTCAAGTGAGAACTGGAAACGTCCTGAGGAAGAAGTCAGTGTCTTAATGGAGCTGTTCAATCTTGTCCTCAATAGCGAAGCAAAAAGACTACACAAAAATGGTGTACGTCTACAGGTTATTGGTGATGTTGAGGCGTTTGATGCCAAGCTTGTCGAAAAAATTCGTAAAGCTGAAGACATGACCAAAGACAACAAAGATTTGGTCTTGAATATCGCCGCAAATTACGGTGGTAGATGGGACATTGTAAACGCGGCTAAGCAGCTTGCTACGCAAGTGAAAAGCGGCGAACTTGATGTGGAAAGCATCTGTGAAGACGCACTGAATGCGCACATTTCAACAGCTAACCTTCCTGAGTTAGACCTTCTTATTCGCACAGGTGGCGAACACCGTATTAGCAACTTCTTGCTGTGGCAATGTGCCTATGCAGAGTTGTACTTTACCGACGTACTATGGCCCGACTTCAACGAAGACGTGTTTCAATTGGCCGTAGACGATTTTAACGTTCGCCAACGTCGCTTCGGTTTAACCGGTGAACAGGTAGTCACAGCCGATGGTTAACACCATACAGGCAATTATCAGGCTTGCCCTGGTAACGATAGCCAAGGGCAAATTATGCTAAAACAACGAATAATAACTGCATTAATCCTCGCGCCACTGGCGCTTTACGCTATTCTTTTCCTTCCTATTTTTTGGTTTGAAATAGCCATTGCTGGTGTTGTCGGCATTGGCGCTTATGAATGGGCGAATATGTCGGGCGTACGTGAACGTCCTAAAAAGCTCATTTATATGGCAGGTGCCTTTGCCATATGTATAGCCTTGTCTCTTATTGTTGATGCCAGCACGATTTGGTATCAAGGCCAATTACATGGTTTATACCGTGCCATATTAACGGTTGCCGTATTATGGTGGATAGCGTCTTTATTTATGGTGCTAGCCTATCCCAAATATTCCAAGTTCTGGAAAGACAGTCGCAGCGTTAGAACCCTATTTGGGGCACTTACGCTTATACCCACATGGGTAGCGGTTGTTGCGCTTCGCACGAGCTTGCACGATGTTGATCCTTTCTACGGCGCTTCACTCATCTTCTATGTGCTGGGGATTGTTTGGGCTGCAGATATTGGTGCATTCTTTGTTGGCGTAAAATTCGGACGCCACAAGTTACGCCCTAACGTATCGCCAGGTAAAAGTTTAGAAGGCTTGTTAGGCGGTATTGCAGCTTCATTCGCTATTATCGCTTTTGCGGCCCTTCACTATCAGGTAGAGCCTTCGCGTATTTGGCTTCACCTTGCTATCGGCGGTATTACGGTGGCTGTTTCCGCCCTTGGCGATTTAAACGAAAGCATGCTTAAGCGTTGTGCGGGCATTAAAGACAGCGGCAAAATTCTCCCTGGACACGGTGGTGTACTCGATAGAATCGACAGCTTAACCGCGGCATTCCCTGTTTTTGCGTTCTGCTATGTAACCTGGATGGCGTAATGCAAACAGTAACAGTGTTAGGGGCCACAGGCTCCATTGGTTGTAATACACTCGACGTAATAAACCGCTACCCAGACAAATATCGCGTATTTGCTATTACTGGCAACTCACAGCTTGAATTGCTTATGGAGCAGGCCCAGAAATGCGCGCCGCGCTATGTGGTAATTGCTGATGACGCTAACTACAAACTAGCCTGTGAGTTAGCATCCCAGTACGGTGTGGATGCAGAAATTCTCGCTGGTGCTAAGGCGCTGGAAGAAGTATCCAGCGCGCCTGAAGTTGATGCTGTAATGGCAGCCATTGTGGGTGCAGCCGGGCTTTTACCCACACTGGCAGCAGTAAAGGCGGGTAAACGGGTTTTGCTTGCCAATAAAGAAGCGTTAGTCATGTCTGGTGCTTTATTTATCGAGGCTGCGAACCAAAGCGGCGCTGAAATTCTTCCTATTGACAGCGAACACAACGCCATATTCCAGTGCCTACCGCACGATTATGAATACGGTAACTTTGCCGCATCCGGCATTCGTAAAATTCTCTTAACGGGTTCTGGTGGTCCGTTTAGAGAAAGACCGCTTGATAGCTTCTCGTCAATTACAATTGATGAAGCCAGTACACACCCTAACTGGTCGATGGGCAGAAAAATTACAATCGATTCTGCAACTATGATGAACAAGGGGCTGGAGTTCATTGAAGCCTGTTGGCTGTTCGGTGCTGGTGCAGATGATATTGATGTGGTTATTCACCCGCAAAGTATTATTCATTCTATGGTGCAATATGTTGATGGCTCGGTGATCGCACAAATGGGCAACCCTGACATGCGCACCCCTATTGCCTATGGTTTGGCGCATCCTGAGCGAATCGAAGCGGGCGTTACGCCGCTCGACTTTTCTGACATTGGCAATTTCAGTTTTCAAACCCCTTGCTTTGAACGTTATCCTAATTTGAAACTGGCTATTGATGCGTGTAAGGAAGGGCAGTGTGCAACAACACGAGTGAACGCGTCAAACGAAGTGGCAGTCGAGGCCTTTTTAGAAGGTAAGATCCAGTTTTGCGATATTGCCAAAGTTAATGACGCCACGTTAAATGCTATGCCACACGTATCGGTGAATTCTATTCAGCAAATACTAGAGCAAGACAGCCTTGCAAGAACAAAGGCTAACGAGATTATTCGAGGTAAATTCCAGTGCTAGCATTTTTATGGAGCCTTGGTGCATTCATTGTAGCCCTAGGTATTTTGGTTGCCGTACATGAATGGGGACACTTTTATGTGGCTCGTAAATGCGGTGTACAGGTAGAGCGCTTCTCAATTGGTTTTGGAAAGCCTATATGGCGTAAAACAAGTAAATCAGGCACAGAATATGTCATCGCTATGATCCCATTAGGTGGATACGTGCGCATGCTCGATGGACGCATTGATGACGTACCGCCTGAGTTAGAAGACAAAGCGTTTAACAATAAACCTGTTTTGCAGCGCATGGCGGTTATTGCTGCTGGACCTGGCGTTAACTTTATTTTTGCGTTCTTCGCATTGTGGTTGATGTACTTGGTCGGCTTAGAAACCGTGAAACCTGTGGTTAAAAGCGTTGAACCAGAGAGCATCGCTGCACTAGCTGGTGTGCAAGCGGGTGATGAAATCATCAAAGTAGGCGACAGGGTTACGCCTGATTGGGAAGCGGTAAACCTGGAAATAGTCTCTAATATTGGCGCCGAAAAAGCCAATGTTACGGTTAAAAATTCGTCAAATGTTGAAAAAGAACTGACTTTTACACTGGGTTCTTGGAACTTTGACCCAGATAGCGAGTCTCCTTTAAGCAGCTTAGGGTTAACCCCTTATCGTCCAGATGCAACGTTAACAGTTGGGTTTGTAGGTGAAGGAAGCGCGGCTCAGCAAGCGGGTTTAAAACCCGGTGATGAGCTTCTTGCATTAAATGGCGCTAAGTTGTCATCGTGGGAGCGATTAGTTGACGTTATTGTTGAAAGTCCCGGCGAGAATATCTCGCTTGATATACAAAGGGATGGACAACAACTGACGTTAGATGCCACGATAGCGCGCCGCGATACACCACAAGGGCAAAGTGGATATCTCGGTGTAAGCCCAACATTTGAGCCTTGGCCAGAAGGGTATGTGTTTACGCATCAATATGGCATTATAGAGGCTATTGGGAAGGCGCTAGATAAAACATGGCGTCTTATGACACTCAGTGTCGAAATGATAGGTAAGCTCATCACGGGCGACGTGTCAGTGAAGAATTTGAGTGGGCCTATCTCAATTGCTCAAGGTGCGGGAACAAGTGCTGGGTATGGACTTGCGTACTTTTTGAGTTTTCTTGCCTTAATAAGCGTAAATTTAGGCATAATAAATTTATTACCCTTGCCCATGCTTGACGGTGGTCACCTCATGTTTTTTATCGTGGAGTGGATCACAGGCAAACCTGTGCCTGAAGCGGTGCAGGAATGGGGTTACAGAATAGGTGGCGTGCTTCTGTTTATGATCATGGGTATCGCAATTTTTAACGATATCGCTCGCATAACCTGATACAAATCAGGAAGTACAAAACAGCTAATACAAAACGCGGCCAGGAAAAGAAAAATAGATGAAGTTAAAACAGTTAGTAGCAGCCGGAGCCATTCTTTCCAGTGCTAGCTTTGCCAATGCTGCGGCGCAAGACAGTGAATTTGTCGTTGAAGACATTCGCGTAGAAGGTTTGCAACGAGTTGCACTTGGTGCAGCCTTAACCTACTTGCCCGTTCAAGTTGGCGACGAGCTTAATACATTCAGGGTAACGCAGCTTATTCGCTCGTTGTACTCTTCAACTCACTTTGAAAATGTTGAAATTCTTCGTGATGGCAATACGCTTGTCGTGCGTGTCGCTGAGCGTCCTACCATTAGTAATATCATCTTTGAAGGCAACGATGATATTAAAGATGAGCAACTTCAGGAAAGCTTAGACGGGAACGGCGTTCGTATTGGTGAGCCGCTCGATAAGACCGTACTAACCTCTATCGAGAATGGCCTGAAAGACTTCTTTTACAGCATAGGTAAATATAATGCTGACGTGACGGCTATTATAACGCCGCTACCGCGTAACCGTGTTGACTTGAAATTACTTTTCGAAGAGGGCGACGCGGCTGAAATTGAACAAATCAATATTGTAGGTAACGAAATCTTCTCAGACGAAGAGCTGATGGAGGCTTTCGAGCTGCAATACGATACGCCTTGGTGGGATTTCCTGTCGGAAACTCGCTACCAGCAGCAAACGCTGCAAGGGGATATGGAAACGCTGCGTAACCATTACTTAAACCGTGGTTACCTTCGCTTTAACGTTGACTCTACACAAGTTTCAATGACACCTGAAAAGTCAGGTATCTATATCGCCATGAACGTAACAGAAGGTGAGCAATACACTATCTCTGAAGTTGAGCTGGTAGGCGATGTACTCGGGCACGAAGAGTATATTGAACGCGTGCTTCCGCTTACTACGGGTGAATTGTATAACCAAGCAGAAGTAACGTATACAGAAGAATTTATCAGTAAGTATCTTGGTCGCTTTGGGTACGCTTACCCAACAGTAACTACGGTTCCTGAAATTAATGACGAAGACAAAACTGTTAAGCTCACGCTGTCCGTTGACCCAGGCAAACGTATTTACGTCAACCGCATTAAATTTAACGGCAACGTAGTAACAGCCGATAGTGTTCTGCGTCAAAATGTAAGCCAGATGGAAGGTACGTGGCTGTCGAATAACTTACTTGAGTCTTCAAAGAACCAGCTTTCTCGACTTACTTATATGGAAGAGGTTGAATTTGAAACGGTACGTATCCCGGGTTCAGAAGATAAAGTAGACGTTAATTTTAACGTAAAAGAACAGCCATCGGGCTCGTTTAATGCTGGTATCGGCTATGGTGACAGAACGAAGCTAAGCCTACAGGCGGGTATCCAGCAAGATAACTTCTTGGGTACAGGTAAACGTGTGGGTCTTAACCTAAGCACGGTTTCATATCAGCGCAGTGCGCAAATCACGTACAACGACCCTTATTTTACCATTGACGGTATTAGTTTGGGCGGAAGCTTGGGCTATAGTGAGTTCGACGGTTCTGACTTTAACGTTATTCAGTACAACTCTAAGCGTTGGTCTATTGGTGCGAACATTGGTTATCCGATTAACGAGTTTAATCGTATTAACTTCGGTTTGACCTACAGCAACGTAGAGCTATACAACCGTGGTTACTACGAGCAAACTGAGCAGTTTTATAACCAGTTTACGAACGGTGAAGACCCAGATGCAGCGATTAAATACGATAGTTACCTGGCAAGCATAAGCTGGAGTCGAAGTACGCTAAACCGTGGTTTGTTCCCAACGGCGGGTTCATCTCAACGAGCGTCATTTAGCATTACCACACCAAACTCAGATGTTAACTATTTTAAAACGGTATTTGACGGTAAGTGGTACTTCCCATTATCTCGTAACCAGCGCTGGTCTTTCCTAGCGCGCGTACGTCTTGGCTACGGGAATGGTTACGGTGATATTAACGGCAATGAGCAAATATTACCGTTTACAGAGAACTTTACAGCAGGTGGTTCTGATTCACTACGAGGATTCGAGAATAACACGGTAGGTCCTCGCGGTGTATTCCTAGGCAATACGGGTACTATAGTTGGGCCTGATGGTGAAGTGTTCCCAGGCGATCCAGCTGATGCGCAGCTGTCTTGGTCAACGCGAAGCCTAGGTGGTAACGCGATGGCACTTGGCGGTATCGAGCTTATTGTTCCTACGCCATTTGTTGAAGAAGAAATGGATAACTCAGTTCGTACAAGTTTGTTTGTGGATGTGGGTAACGTGTGGGATACTGAGTTCGACTATGACTATTACCGTCAGTTTGACATAGCATCTACACAACGCGGTGAGCTATTGGACTATTCTGATTGGAGCCTGTATCGTAGCTCGGCAGGTATATCGGTCCAATGGGTATCACCAATGGGACCGATGGTATTCAGCTTCTCGAAAGCGATACAGCAACGTGATGGTGACGATGCGAGATTCTTCACTTTCAACATTGGTCAAACTTTCTAAGACATTAAAGCGAGCGCGTTTTTAGGCGCGCTCTATAATAAGATTCACAAAAGGAGTTCCCTTTGAAACAGTTGGTTAAACATATCGTTGCAGGAGCAATGTTGGGTAGCGCTTTAGTTAGTACATCTGTAATGGCTGAGCAGAAAGTTGCAGTTGTCGATGTGCAAGGTATTTTCCAAGCGATGCCTCAAGCGGCTGAAATTCAAAACGCTATTCAGGCTGAATTTAAAGATCAGCTTGAAGAAGTGAATCAACTGCAGCGTGATGGTCAGTTCTACGCAGAACGTCTTCAGCGCGACGCAGCGACAATGAGCGATGCAGAGAAGAAAGAACTAGAACAAAAAATCTTGTCAGTACGTGAAGAGCTAGCTAAAAAAGGTCAACCTTTGCAGCAAAACATTCAACGTCGCAGCAACGAAGAGCGCAACAAGCTTCTTGGCCTAATCAAGCAAGCTATCGACTCTGTTGCAGCAAAGCAAGGTTATGACCTAGTGCTTAACGCTGGTGCGGTTGCGTTTGCAAAAGAAGAGCACGACTTATCTGAGCAAGTTCTTCAGCAAGTAAGCAAAACTAACTAATAACTGCACTAGTCAGTTGTAAAATTTATCAGACCAACTCCCCAAAGGTGTTGGTCTGATTTGTTTTTTGCGCTTAACAGCGTATGGTTGCCGCCGTTTTTAGTTTTTACGGCGAGTTTGACCAGAATGCCAATCAATCATCTGTATTGGTATAAAATAGTTGTAGGTCATGCTTGTATACAGGAGAAAGTTTTTGGCCAATTCACTTAATACCATCGAAATTCAGGAAATATTGGAACTGTTACCTCATCGGTATCCATTCCTACTTGTTGATCGTGTAACAGACTATGTTCTGGGTGAGTCTGTAAAGGCTTATAAGAATATCACTATCAATGAGCCGTGTTTCATGGGGCACTTCCCTGAACAGCCAATTTTCCCAGGTGTATTAATTCTTGAAGCTATGGCACAAGCTGCCGGTGTTTTAGGATTTAAGACAATGGGTAGCAATGATAAGTTATACTTGTATGCAGGGATTGATAACGCACGCTTTAAGCGTCCTGTTGTTCCAGGTGACAGGCTTGAGTTTGATGTTGCTCTAGTTAAAGAGCGCAGAGGGATTTGGAAATTTAAAGGCACTGCAAGCGTTGATGGCGATATCGCTTGTGTTGCAGAGTTTATGTGTGCGATGAGAGAGATAGCTTAACGTGATCCATCCAACTGCGGTAATTTCAGAAAGTGCAACGATTGGTGAAAATGTCACCATTGGCCCATTTTGTGTGGTAGACGACAACGTCACCATAGGCGATGGCTGTATTCTGAAATCACATGTGGTGGTACGCGGCCCAACGCGTATCGGTAAAAACAATAAATTTTATCAGTTTTCTTCAATTGGTGAAGACTGCCAAGATAAGAAGTATGCGGGCGAGCCTACTGAACTTGTCATCGGTGACGATAACGAGTTTAGGGAAGGGGTAACCGTTCACCGAGGCACTATTCAAGACAACAGCATTACTATAATCGGTTCTCGCTGTTTATTTATGGCCAACTCTCATGTTGCCCATGATTGTGTTCTTGGCAACGACATTATTATTGCAAACAGTGTTGCGATTGCAGGCCATGTTCACATGGACGACCACGTCATTGTTGGCGGTGCCGCAGGTATTCACCAGTTCTGTAAGATTGGAGCCCATTCGTTCTTGGGGGCTGGCGGCATTATTCTGCGCGACGTGCCTCCCTTCGTTATGGTCAGCGGCCAGAAAAATATTCCTCAGGGTATTAATTCTGAAGGACTTAAGCGTCGTGGCTTCAGCAAAGAAGAAGTTATGGCCATTAAACGCGCTTACAAAGCAATATACCGTGAAGGCAATACCGTCGACGAAGCCATTGAAAAACTTGCCGAACCCGCACAGGAGTTCCCTGGTGTGGCCCTTATGGTGAAGTTCTTACAAGACTCTAAGCGAGGCATTATTCGCTAATTATGTCTACGCCTATCCGTATCGGCATGGTTGCCGGAGAGCCCTCTGGTGACGTGCTTGCCGCCGGAATGGTTGCAGAGTTAAAACGCCAATACCCTGATGCTGTTATTGAAGGGATTGGCGGTCCAAATATGATAAACGCGGGTTTTCATAGTCTTTTCGATATGGAAACCTTGTCGGTTATGGGACTTGTCGAAGTCCTCTCCCATCTACCTGCCATCTTGAAAGTTAAAAAGCAGCTTCTTGCTCACTTTGAGCAAAATCCGCCAGATATTTTTGTGGGTATTGATGCGCCTGATTTTAATCTAAGAGTAGAAAAAGCGCTTAAAGCACGCGGTATCAAAACCATGCACTATGTGAGTCCTACTGTGTGGGCGTGGCGTGAAAAGCGCATCCATAAAATAGCGAAAGCGACTAATCGCGTGTTGGGTTTATTTCCTTTCGAGCAGCAGGTTTACGATAAATACCACGTTCCCTATACCTTTGTGGGACACACAATGGCTGACGCTATAGCAATTGAGCCCGACCAAAATGCGGCGCGCCAAGAATTAGGTGTAGATGGTAATGCTTCCGTATTGGCTGTACTTCCAGGCTCACGCAGAGGCGAAGTAGAAACGCTACTTCCAGTATTTCTGGAGACCATAGAAGCTATTCATGCTAAACGCAGCGACATTCAATTTCTTATCCCTGCTGCTAACGAACATCGTCTTACGCAAATAAAGGCACTCTTGCTGGAAGCCAATAAGGCAGAGGAACGTTTACCCATTCAGGTAACGCAAGGCACATCGCGAGATGCGATGATAGCTAGCGATGTTATCTTGCTTGCATCAGGCACGGCTACCTTAGAGGCCATGTTATGTAAGCGCCCCATGGTGGCCGCTTATTTACTCGCACCACTCACGTATAAAATTATGCAGCGCTTGTATAAAGCGCCTTTCTTCACGTTGCCAAATCTATTGGCTAATGAAGCTATTATTCCTGAATTACTACAAGAAGAAGTAAATGCAGAGAATATGAGCAATCAGCTACTCAACTTCTTCGAAAGTGATAATTCAGCCCTTATTTCCCGTTTCACCGACCTCCACCATACGCTAAAATGCAACGCTGATAAAACAGCAGCAAAAGCTGTCGTGGAGGAATTGTTTGCATAAGTTAATTGCCGGCGTTGATGAAGTAGGTCGTGGCCCGTTAGTCGGTGATGTGGTCACCGCCGCGGTCATTCTCGACCCTGAAAATCCCATTGAAGGGCTAACGGACTCTAAAAAACTGAGTGAAAAAAAGCGCGTAGCGCTTGCCCAAGAAATTCGTGAAAAAGCACTCTACTGGAATATAGGTAGAGCTAGCCCTGAAGAAATAGATAAGCTTAATATACTGCACGCTACCATGCTCGCTATGATCCGCGCAGTGGAAGGCCTGCCAGTAAGGCCTGACTTTGTGCGTGTAGACGGCAACCGAGTTCCTGCGTGGAATTTTGAGTCTGAAGCGGTAGTGAAAGGCGATAGCCTGCACGCAGAAATTTCAGCGGCTTCCATTATTGCCAAAGTAGAGCGAGATAACGATATGATTTCGCTTCACGAGGCCTACCCGCAATATAACTTTGCTGGGCACAAAGGTTACCCCACAAAAGCACACTTTGAAGCCATCGCTGAATATGGCATCTTAGATTGCTATCGAAAAAGTTTTAAACCTGTAAAAGCGCTACTCGAAGAGAAATAAAATCATGTCATCGCCATTTATTCATTTACGTGTTCACAGCGACTTTTCGATGATGGACGGCCTGAATAAGGTTAAACCTATTCTAGGTAAAGTGGCCGCGCTTGGCATGCCTGCCGTGGCGATCACCGACCAAATGAATATGTGTGGCTTGGTAAAGTTTTATTCCGAGGCACATAACTTAGGTATTAAGCCCATCATCGGCACTGATTTTTGGGTTACTAATGAAGTCTTTGGCGATGAACCTTTCAGACTAACCCTTATTGCAATGAACAATGAGGGATATAAGAACATTACTATTCTTATCTCCAAGGCCTATCTTCGCGGGCACCTCTCACACCGAGCGGTCATTGATCAAGAATGGTTGGCAGAGCACAGCGAAGGTGTGATTGCGTTATCGGGTGCACAGCATGGTGATGTTGGTGTGGGTTTAATGAAAAACAACGCCAAAATTCTCGATAGTGCCCTTGAGTTTTATCAAACTCATTTTCCCGACCGCTTTTATTTAGAGCTTATCAGAACCGGTAGGCAAGGTGAGGAAGATTACTTGCACCTTGCCGTGGAGCTTGCTGAGCAGCGCGGCTTACCCGTGGTTGCCACCAATGAAGTGTGCTTTATTGACCGTGAAGGCTTTGATGCTCACGAAATTCGTGTATGTATTCACGATGGCTACACGCTTGATGATAACCGCCGCCCTAAACGATACAGTGACCAGCAATATCTGCGCACTGCTGAGGAAATGGTTGAGTTATTTAGCGACATTCCTGAAGCCATAGAAAATACGGTTGAAATTGCCAAGCGCTGTAACGTTACCGTACGGTTAAACGAGTACTTCTTGCCGCAATTTCCAACCGGCGGCATGACCACCGAAGACTTCTTGGTTAAGGTGTCTGAAGAGGGGTTGGAAGAACGACTAGAATTTCTATTCCCAGATGAAGAAGTGCGCAAAGCGAAACGTCCAGAGTACGATGACCGACTTCGCATTGAGCTTGAAGTTATCAACCAAATGGGTTTCCCAGGCTACTTCCTTATTGTAATGGAGTTCATTCAGTGGAGTAAGGATAACGGTATTCCGGTAGGACCAGGGCGGGGGTCCGGTGCGGGCTCATTGGTGGCCTATGCCTTAAAAATTACTGACCTAGATCCGCTTGAATTCGACTTGCTATTCGAACGTTTCTTGAACCCAGAGCGTGTATCCATGCCTGACTTCGACGTCGACTTCTGTATGGATAGACGAGACGAAGTAATCGACCACGTTGCTGAGCTTTATGGGCGTCAGGCGGTATCGCAGATCATTACATTTGGTACTATGGCGGCAAAAGCGGTAGTGCGCGACGTAGGCCGCGTACTTGGTCACCCATACGGCTTTGTAGACAGAATCTCAAAGCTGATTCCACCAGATCCAGGCATGACGCTTGAAAAGGCGTTTAAAGCAGAGCCACAGCTACCAGAAGTGTATGAAAGCGATGAGGAAGTGAAAGACCTTATCGATATGGCGCGAATACTTGAAGGGGTTACCCGAAATGCCGGTAAGCACGCCGGTGGTGTTGTTATTGCGCCAACCACAATCACAGATTTCTCGCCTTTGTATTGTGATGACGAAGGTAAAAACCCCGTAACCCAGTTCGACAAAAACGACGTTGAAACGGCGGGCTTGGTAAAATTCGACTTCTTAGGTCTTCGTACGCTGACTATTATTCAGTGGGCAATAGATATGATCAAAGAAGGGAAGAACGTTGATGTCGATATCAGCGCTATTCCTCTTGAAGATCCTAAGAGTTTCAGAACCCTACAAAACGCCGAGACAACTGCGGTATTCCAGCTGGAATCTCGCGGTATGAAAGAGCTAATTAAGCGCCTTAAACCTGACTGCTTCGAAGATATTATTGCACTGGTGGCCCTGTTCCGTCCGGGCCCGCTGCAATCAGGCATGGTAGATAACTTTATTGATCGTAAGCACGGACGTGAAGAAATTTCCTACCCCGATGCTGAATATCAGCACGAGTGCTTGAAAGAAATTCTAGAGCCTACCTATGGCATTATCTTGTATCAGGAACAGGTAATGCAGATAGCCCAGGAAATGGCGGGCTACTCGCTGGGCGGCGCTGACTTGCTTCGTCGTGCTATGGGTAAGAAAAAGCCAGAAGAAATGGCGAAGCAGCGCGGCACGTTCGCTGAGGGTGCGAAGGGCAATAATATTGACCCAGATCTAGCGATGAAAATCTTCGACTTGGTAGAAAAGTTCGCGGGTTACGGGTTTAACAAATCTCACTCTGCTGCTTACGCGTTGGTGTCTTACCAAACCCTGTGGCTGAAAGTGCATTATCCTGCGGAATTCATGGCTGCGGTAATGTCGGCTGATATGGATAA
Organism: Alteromonas sp. CyTr2; assembly: GCF_947311905.1. NCBI lineage: Bacteria > Pseudomonadati > Pseudomonadota > Gammaproteobacteria > Alteromonadales > Alteromonadaceae > Alteromonas > Alteromonas sp. CyTr2. Next base: position 29,214 of record NZ_CAMZMZ010000005.1, read on the forward strand.
CACCGATAAAATCGTGACGCTTGTCGATGAATGTGAGCGCATGGGCATCGAAATACTGCCGCCAGATTTAAATGCGGGTAAATACAAATTTACCGTTGATAGCGAAGGTCGCATTGTTTACGGTATCGGTGCGATTAAAGGGGTAGGTGAAGGCCCGATTGAAGCGATTATTGAAGCGCGGGAGACCCAAGGGGCATTTAAAGATCTTTTTGATTTCTGCGCCAAGATAGACATTAAACGGGTAAACAAGCGAGTGCTAGAAAAGCTAGTACTAGCGGGGGCAATGGACAACTTAGGTCCGCATCGCGCCAGCCTTATGGCGAGCTTACCCGAAGCCCTTGCCGCCGCTGGACAGCACGCAAAAGCCGAGTCTTTTGGTCAGTCAGACATGTTTGGCCTACTGACTACCGAGCCAGAAGACGTGAAGCAAGCGTTTGCCGATGTCCCTGAGTGGCCTGAAAAAGTATGGCTAGAAGGTGAAAAAGACACGCTAGGCTTGTACTTAACCGGCCACCCCATCAATCAGTACGCGGAAGAACTGCGTTACTACACCGACGGTCGATTAGTTGATTTAAAACCAACCAACAAAGACCAAATGGCCAGTGCAGTAGGACTGGTGCTTGGCGTGCGTGTTATGACGAACAAGCGGGGTCGTCGCTGGGCCATAGTGACACTGGATGATAAGAGTGCCAGAATAGACGTACGTTTCTTCCCCGATATGTACGAACAGTTCGAAAGTGTGTTAGAAACTGACAGAATATTGCTTATAAAGGGACAGGTCAGCTTTGATGATTTCTCTGGGGGCAATACAATCACCGCCCGTGATGTAATGGACATTGTTCAGGCACGAGAGAAAAACGCGAGAGCGCTGGCACTTAATATTGATACCCAGCTGCTTGAACCGAAGAAAATGAGTCAGATGCAATCTATCCTGCAGGCATTTAGCGGCGGAAGTTGTCCTGTTCAGTTAGCGGTAACCCATCCAGACGCTGAAGTAATCTTAGCGTGTGGTGCAAGATGGTACGTTACCCCTGAAGACCAACTTTTGCACGATCTCAAACAATGTTTGGGAGACAAAGCCGTTTCAATTCTCTACCATTAAGGGTAAGAGTTCGATAGATTGGACATCTCGCGTTTGCATAGACGAGCGTAGTACGAATAGGACATGAAATGAGTATACAGTTTTTGGACTTTGAACAGCCAATAGCCGAACTAGAAGCAAAAATTGAAGAGCTTAGGTTGGTGAATCAAGGTGGCGAGTTTGACGTTGGTATTGAAGAAGAAATCAATAAGCTTCGCGGTAAAAGCGCAGAGCTGACTAAAAAGATCTTTTCTGATCTTGGCGCATGGCAAGTTTCCCAACTTGCACGTCACCCAATGCGTCCATACACGTTAGATTACATTCCTCGTATTTTTACAGAATTCGACGAGCTTGCTGGTGATCGCGCGTTCGCTGACGATAAAGCGATTGTTGGTGGCCCAGCAATGCTAGATGATCAGCCGGTGATGATTATTGGTCATCAGAAAGGGCGTGACACCAACGAAAAAATTAAGCGTAACTTCGGTATGCCTAAACCAGAAGGTTATCGTAAAGCCCTGCGTCTTATGAAGATGGCTGAGCGCTTTAACATGCCTATTATTACCTTCATCGACACGCCAGGGGCATACCCAGGTGTGGGCGCTGAAGAGCGCGGCCAAAGTGAAGCAATCGCGAAAAATTTATTCGAAATGGCTGAGCTTACTGTTCCAATCGTGTGTACCGTAATCGGTGAAGGTGGTTCAGGTGGTGCACTAGCGATTGGTGTTGGCGATCGCGTTAATATGCTTCAATATTCTACGTACTCGGTTATTTCACCAGAAGGTTGTGCGTCTATTTTGTGGAAAAGCGCAGAAAAAGCACCACTCGCTGCTGAAGCGATGGGCGTAAGTGCGCCACAAATTAAAGAGCTAGGCCTGATTAACAGTATTGTTGAAGAGCCTTTAGGTGGTGCGCATCGCGATCATAATGGCATGGCGGCTAATTTGAAGGCCGTCATTAAGCAGCAGCTTAACCAGCTTAAAGAACTAGATAAAACTAAATTGATGGAAGAGCGTTACCAGCGTTTACTGTCGTTCGGTTATTGCTAAGCTCATTATAAGTTCATTAAGAAAACTAGCATGAAAGGTGCATTTAGCCGCTATGTACACCTGCGCTCTATCAGTTTAGACGCTTGATATAAAATCTAGCGAGCGGCGGCTTAATTCATGTCGGTCATGTAATGTCGTATACGAACAAGGGGGTTGTTTACCAAAGGTAACCAACCCCCTTGTGTTATTAGAAAGTGTGTTATTAGAAAGCCAGTGCTTAGCCAAATACAAAGTTAAACCTCAGTAAAATATAGCGTTGAAAGAATAAGGTATTACCGGTCTGTGACCCCTCTACAATCCCCAACAATCGAACATATCGTCAACCGCATAGCGACATCTCTCACTGATGTAAAGCTACCACTTCAAACGCCACTCGTCGTTGCTTACAGCGGTGGTGTGGATTCGACCGTTCTGCTCCAAGCCGTTATTGCATATAGGGAACAGTTTGATAGCCCAATTCATGCTGTACATGTACATCACGGTTTAAGTGAAAATGCCGAACAGTGGGCAAAGCACTGCGAATTACAGTGTCGTCTTGAAGACGTAGCATTTCATTTGTATCGAGTTGATGTTGATACGGGGTCGAGAAAAAGCCTGGAAGCAGAAGCGCGTAAGGTTCGATACAACGCATTGTTAGAAGTGTGTGACCAAATAGGCGGTGTATTGCTTTTAGGACAACATGCCGAAGATCAGATTGAAACCGTATTGCTTCAGCTTAAACGCGGTGCTGGTCCACAAGGCTTAGCGGGTATGGGAGAAGTTCAGTACCGAGGTGACACCTTGATAATGCGCCCTATGCTAGCACTAGAGAAAGCCGAGATTGTAGCTTATGCCGAAGAGGAAATGTTGCAGTGGGTTGAGGATGAATCTAATCAGCAAAATAGCTTTGATAGGAACTTCTTAAGGAACGAAATTATACCTCACTTGCTGGCGCGATGGCCTAAGTTAACCAAAACCGTGGGGCGCAGCGCCGAGCTTTGTGCTGAACAAAGCGCACTAGTCAGCGATTCTGCCCAAAAATATTTTGAAGATTGTAAACGCACAGATCTCAGGCTCGACGGACAACAACTCGCTGCATTGTCGTTACCGTGGCAGGCTATGGTCATTCGCGCGTGGTTTCGAGCTCAAGGCGAGTTGTCGCCGTCAAAAGCACAGACAGACCAAGTTCTCGCAATGCTAAAGGCAAAGTACGACGCAACCCCTGAAGTGAACTTTAAATGGGGCAGGGTAATACGGTTTGACCAAGACCTTTATTGGGTGGTGAACGCTACTCATGAAGTACCGCAAAACCTAGAATTAGCGCCCAACCAAGATATCGCGCTTCCTTGGCTTAGAGGCCATATTCGAATTGCAGTGCCAAAAGCGCGAGAAGAAGATACCGTTTCTCTGCAAACCAATGCTCGCAACCTTAAAGTAAAGCCAGAAAATGCGAACGTATCTAAGTTGCTGAAAGAATGGTTTAAGGTATGGCGCGTGCCAAGATGGGAGCGAAACGGCGTGCCGGCAATCTTGATTAACGACGAGCCTATCGCACTGATTGTTGAAGGACGTTGTGTTTATCTGCAGCCCAAAGCGCCAGATATAGAAATAACCTTTAGTCTCGACTGAATCTATGTAGCACTAAAAGTGCCTTTTTTTGAAAGGGCTAGATACTCTTGTTTATGGTATCCATGGCAATAATGTGCAAAAGCGGCATTGCTTTGCCGCCATCCTGATAAATTCAAATCGCGACGTTACGCTGCGTGATAACTATTTTTGCCAGAGTTTTTCACGCGATACAGGGCGTTGTCAGCACGGTCAAATAGGCTACTCATCGTATCGCCGTCGCGATAAATCGCGCCGCCAAGGCTGGTTGATACGCCTAAGCGAGATAAGTAGCTAGAGCTATTGATACTCATTTGAATACGCTGGGCTGCACAAGCTAGTTGCTGTTGCGACTGACAGTCTAGCAAACAACAAAACTCATCGCCGCCATAGCGAAATACTTCGTCTTCATCCCGCAGAACATTAGATAAATGTGATGCAACATGGACAAGTACTTTGTCACCTTCGCCATGACCAAAATTATCATTCACATACTTAAAGTTGTCTAAGTCGATCACCAAAAGTGCGAAAGGATCATCGTGTCTTTGCGCCCAGCCGAGTTGTCTTGTCATTGACTGCTCAAAGCCCGCTCGGTTACCTAAGCCAGTTAACACATCTTTAGTCGCCATCTGTTGCACACGCATCAATGAAAGAGCGTGCTTTACTTGTTTTCCAAATAAATCATGCAGTTGGAATAGACTCTCCCGTTGCGATAACGACAAGGGTGAACTAATGTAATAATAGACATGAGCTTGATCGCCATTAACGGCATTGGCACCTTGTAGTGGTAAATCAATGAGTGTTGACGATATCTTTGCATTACCGTACACCCAACGCGAGTCAAAGTCAGACAAGCTAAACCCGACAATAGGTAACAACGTGTTTAGCTGCTGAAAATACACGCCACCTAGCTCTTGTAGTTCAAGAGTAGAAAGTAGCTGCGTGATAAAGCCTGATAATTCACTAAAAGAGAGTGATTTACCTGTGCTCTCAGCAGGGTAAAAATTGTTATGTTGTGTGCTATCGTAGACTGACGTTGAAAAATCCACAGTAGTGCCCCTATACAAAATGCGTTGATATGCAAAGAAACAAGTGTCAAAGCCCTGACGTTTCTGTGGCCACATCTGCATTTTCGCGGAATTTATGGCGATCACAGCGGCAAAACTTGCCGGATCTGCATTTACACAGGGGATTTTGCAAACTAGATGCCAACAAAGTGTTTCAGGCACTAGTCTTTAGTTTAAAGCGTAAAATCGCGTGATTTATCGCGCTTGTTTTACAAATGGAAGTTTATGTAGCTTTAGGAGGTAGTGTGGGGACGAGCTTTTTAAATATCGTGATATTGATGTTTATATCGGTATGTGCGGTCGCATTATTTAAACGCATTCATCTCCCTCCTATTCTTGCTTATCTGTTTGCCGGCGTACTCGCGGGTCCACAACTATTATCTGTGTTTGCCCACCCAGAAGAAATGCACCTGCTCGCTGAAGTGGGCATAGTGTTTTTGCTCTTTTCACTTGGTCTTGAGTTCTCGTTACCTAAATTGTTGGCAATGCGCTCTTTAGTATTCGGTGTAGGATTAGGGCAAATGGTGTTTACCACGGCAGTGTTTACCTGTGTTCCTCTGTTTCTCGGCATTCCAATGAGTGCGTCCATCATTATTGGTGGTACGCTGGCGTTAAGCTCAACCGCTATTGTAATTAAGCAAGCTACCGAAATGGGCATTCTTAATAACAGGCGTACACAATTAGCGGTGAGTATCTTACTCTTTCAAGACTTAGCGGTGGTTCCGTTCCTAATTGCTATTCCTCTTTTAGCCCAGACTGGTGAAGTAAGTATTGCGCTAGCTTTAGGCGAGGCGTTGCTTAAAGGTGTGTTTGTCATTGCGTTTCTAATGTCAGTGGGTAAGTGGTTACTACCTTGGGTGTTTAGAGAGGTAGCAAGAACAAGGACTGACGAGCTGTTTGTTCTGACCACTATATTGATTGCCCTATTGGCAGGAGGGCTAACTTATTACTTCGGGCTATCCATGGCGCTAGGCGCTTTCTTGGCGGGTATGATGTTGGGGGAAAGCCAATACAAGTATCAACTTGAAGCCGACATTCGTCCGTTTCGAGATATTTTAATGGGGTTATTTTTTGTTACCGTGGGTATGCAGTTAGAACTCACTGTACTGTGGAACAGCCTGTTTGAGATTGTTTTTGGCGTTTTTGCTTTGATGATAGTTAAAGTCATTTTAGTAAGAGGCGCATCTCTATTAGTTAAAACCGATGTAATAGATGGCTGGTCTGCTGGGGTTAAACTTTGTCAGATTGGCGAGTTTAGTTTTGTAATTGCTGCGCTTGCTACGACACACGGCGTGTTAACGTCAGAGCAGTCATCGCTGATTGTGTGCATGGGTGTAATCAGTATGGCGTTAACCCCGTGGCTTATGAATAACAGCGTCACTATAGCAAGGCGTATTGTTAACAAGGATATCTCGTTCGATGACAATGTGAGCTTTGGTAATGCAGAGCCGTTAACCAACCACGTCATTATTTGTGGGTTTGGCCGCGTTGGACAGTCGGTAGCACGTATGCTGAAAATGGAAGGCATTCATTTTGTTGCCATAGATATGGATCCTGTCAGAGTACACGAGAGTCGAAACGCGGGAGAGCCCGTCATCTTCGGTGATGCGAGTCAAAAAGATATATTGATTACTGCCAATGTAGAAGGTGCCAAGCTTGTGCTTGTTACGTTTGATCAAGTCGATAAGGCCAAGCAGGTGATAACGCAGACCCGAAGCATTACGAGCACTACAGATGTTATGGTGCGTACCAAACGAGACTACCAGCTTGAAAGCCTATACAGCGCGGGTGCCAATCAAGTCGTGCCAGAGCTGCAAGAGGGGAGCTTGATGTTGGTATCGCAGGTGCTGCATTACGCCGGCGTGCCAATGTCTCGTATTTTAAAGCGGGTGCGAGCTGAGCGAAAAGGTCGCTACGATCATATGCACGGCTTTTACCCGGGAGAAACAACAGAGATCACCTATGGCACAGAAGACAAGTTAGAGTTTATCCATGCTGTGGTGTTGTCCGAACACGCTTCCTGTATTGGCAAAGCCATAAAAGATATCGATTTCTCGAGAATGCGAGTAGCGATTAAGGGCCTAAGACGGAATGGAAATGAAGTTAAAGACCCAGACCAAGACGCTATTTTGCAAGCCCATGACGTGCTAGTGATTGCGGGTAAACCCCGGCGTGTGGAGCGAGCAGAGCGAAAACTATTAGAAGGGAGCTAGCACGCAGTTAAACTTAGCGTTGTTTAGTCTAGCGCGCTTGCCATGGAACATGTGTTGAATTACGTGAGTTCAAGCTTACGCTACGCGGTCGCTTTCTAAGTCTGCAAATTGCTTTTTTAGGTCGTAGCGCTCGTCTGTCACTATCTTCTCAAGCACAGAAACTCGTTCCTTAAGCTCTGCAATTTCGGCTTTATAAGCATCGGTTTCTTTGCTGCTAAGTTTCTTCTTACTTTTGTCTTTTGCACTTTCGACAATGGAAACTAAGGCCCAGGCACAAATGGCTACTATTGCAATCGCGGTCATATTCACGGTGGTATCCCTCACAAATGGCTTTAAAACAGTGTAGGTGAAAATTTGGCCTGTTGCCTAATTCACCCCGTATTTAGTTAAATACTCATCGGTAAAATTACTGCTTCGCTTCAGGTACTATAGCGGTTATCTAACATACTTTTTAGTAAAAAATGTAACCCGTTAAGTCCATCACACTAGCAGTGTTATAATGAGAGATTGCAAGTAGGTTGCCAAGTGACAAAAGTCATTACTTTCTAAGAAGTTAGAATGTTTACCTAAGCTAATACAAAATAAATGTTAATGAATTTCACCAACTAAAGTAGCAAAATTGACGAATGAGTGACCAAAATAGCAACCGTCCAACACCAAACTTCGACCTTGCAAACAAGCAAACGCAAGAAAAAGAGGCTGTGCAGGAGCCGTTGACTGAAATCGCAATGGAAGACATCGCGACAGAAGAAGACATAATGTGGATGAGGCATGCGTTAACGCTTGCCGATAAGGCTGAGTCGATTGGTGAGGTGCCAGTCGGCGCCTGCGTAGTATTAAACGGTGAGCTTATCGGTGAAGGCTTCAATACGCCGATAACGGATAATGACCCATCTGCGCATGCAGAGCTACGCGCTGTTAAAGAAGCAGCAGCTGCGGTGCAAAACTACCGACTTATTGATGCTACGTTGTATGTGACATTAGAGCCCTGCTCTATGTGCGCAGGTATGCTGGTACATGCACGGGTAAAGCGGGTGGTGTTTGGCGCAAAGGATGCGAAGACAGGCGCTGCGGGCTCGGTCATGAACCTATTGCAACATCCTGCGCTTAATCATCAACTTGAGGTTGTATCTGGCGTATTAGCTGACGAATGTGCTAACAAATTGTCAGATTTTTTTCGCAAGCGCAGGAAAGAAATAAAGGCTGCCAAAAAGGCGAAAAGACTGCTAGAGGGGGATGCTTCAAACTAGTGTTTTATGGTACCGCTTGAAGATGTGCTTAGTAGAGTAATTCGCCTAATTGATTTATCGTTTGCAGGTTTAATCAGTGAACCCTAAAGCTTTATAGCTATTTAGCTAGGCGTACGGGTTAACTGAGTGAACATATCGCTGGTAACAAATAGCTTGCGGCGCTGAAGTACTTTTTGGTGACAACGCTTGAGCATAAGTCTGCGTCTGTTGTTGTTTTTCAATTTTATTCCTTTTTTCATAAATCGATTTTTTTTCATTTGTTCTCCTTTCTCGCGTTGTGGCCACTTTATGTTTTTCGTGACCACTTTTCTTCCTTCGTGCGCAGCTCTCTTTATTTGAACAAGTCTCACGTTATTCGAGAGATGTTGTCATTTAAGAGCTGCAGCTCTTCTAGAGCTTGTCATCGTTGAGAAAATAATTATTACTGAGAAAGTAAGTCAGTGTCTGACTAACTTCTTTTTAGGGTACAGTACAAAGATGACATCGAAATGACAGTTTTCAAGAGAGAAGCAAGGTGAACTGCGTCAAATTTTTCCTTGTTCGTCCAACCATACTAAGCTGTCATAATAACGACGAATATTTTCTACATACTGTAACGCTTCATCGCCTCTTGCATAGCCATAGCGAGTAGTACGGTAATATTTCTTTTGCCTAAGCTGTGGCAAGCGACGCTTTACATCTACCCAAAGGTCTGGATTGCCACCTTGTTGCTCGGTAAGAATGCGTGCGTCTTCTAAATGGCCCATACCGATATTATACGACGCCATAGCCATCCAGGTTCTATCTGGCTCGCTAATTCGCGCAGGTATGCGATTGAGCAAACTGGCAAAATAACGAGAGCCTCCGCGAATGCTTTGTTCAGGATCGGTTCTGTCATCTACGTTCCAGTCACTTGCCGTATCCATGGTGAGCATCATTAGACCGCGAACGCCAGTTCTTGAGATAGCGTCACTGTCCCAGTGACTTTCTTGATAACTCATGGCCGCAAGCAGTCGCCAGTCTAATTCACCTGCATACTGTTGAAATAAGGGTTTGTATTGGGCAAGTGCTGTCTCGGCGGCATAATTAAACGCACGACTGTCGACGTAATCAAACTGGCGAATATGGCCAAAGTACTTGTCTTCTAACACCGTAAACCAGCCTGACTGATGTACAGTACCAAAATATTCAATCAGCGCTGCTTTCACTGAGTCATCTTGATGTAATGGGAGTGCCCACGCCATCGGCATATCTTCATTAAGGGTTTTTGCCACGGCTAAGTTAGGATATCGCCTGCGCTGAAGGGCTAGACGGTTGCTGTCTGCTACCGTATAAGCAATGTCGCCATTGGCAACTTGTTGCAACAGTTCTTCGGAGTCAGAATCTTCGGTGGTAACAAGTTGGGTTTTTATTATTGGGCTTTCACCATCACTTGCTTGGTCGGTTACCTCGTCTAATAAATTAGACAGTAAGTGAGCTTGGCTGCTACCTGCCACAGTAACAATAGGGGCATCAAGTTCTAATAAGTCTCTAGGTCTCGATGTCCCTGCTTGGAAGACGAGCTCTTGTTGAACGTGTTGATAGGCTGGACCGTAAGCAAAACGACTTTTAAGTGAAGGCGTTACCGCATCGCCTGTCGCGACAATGTCCAGATTACCTTCTTCTAACTGTTCTAACATGACTTCATAGCTGTAGAAGGGGTAAAGGTCGAGCGTCACGCCAAGGTAATCGGCAAATCCTGCCAGCAGTTCATATTCAAAACCCTGCGGCCCCTCTGCGCCGTTATAAAATGTTCCTGCACCATAAACAGTTCCGACGCGGATCGACTCTCGTTCCAACAATGAAGAAAGGGCAGTGGGTACGGAAGGAACGCCACAACTTATAACAGCAATAGATAATATGATTATTAATTGTAGTTTTAATCGTTTTTTATAGTCTTGTGACTGCATAGACCTTTACTTGTTGTCATTAAACCATCTAAGTTTAAAAAAAAGTTCATGTAAGCGCGTTATGAGGTTACTTACTGCGCATAATTACTCTATAATCCGCGCCGAAATACTCATCAATCCAAGAGGCAACGCGTCGCATTGGTGGTCGTTGTTTCTAACAAACCAGGTAAATCAATATGTTGGTCCTTCGAGGCGCTCCTGCACTATCAGAGTTTAACCAAACTAAACTGATTGCAAAGCTGGGTCAATCCGGCGTTAGGGTTAAAAACCTATATAGCGAATATGTTCACCTAGTCGATTCCCAAGGTGATTTGTCTAAGCAGCAAATAGAGATACTCGAGAAGCTGCTCACTTACGGCCCCGCGAGGCAAGCACAAACCCCTTCTGGAACCTTCTTCCTCATTACTCCTCGCCCCGGCACTATCTCTCCCTGGTCTTCTAAAGCCACCGACATCGCTCACAACTGCAGTCTAAAAAATATCAACCGCATAGAACGTGGTTGTGCGTTTTATATAGAAACAGAAAACGGTGTGAGTGAAGATGATTTTGCGCTTATCGCTAGTTTCTTACACGACAGAATGACCGAATCAGTGTTCACCAATACTGATGAAGCTGCGGTACTCTTTTCACATACCGAAGCCAATACTTTTACCAGTGTAGATGTATTAGGCGAAGGCAAAGACGCGCTAGTTAATGCAAATGTGTCGTTAGGCCTTGCTTTAGCTGATGATGAGATTGACTACCTGTTTGATAGCTTTACTAAGCTAGGCAGAAACCCGACTGACGTTGAACTTTATATGTTTGCGCAAGCAAACTCTGAACACTGTCGTCACAAAATTTTTAACGCTAGCTGGACCATTGACGGCGAGGACCAAGAAAAGTCGCTGTTTAAAATGATCAAAAACACCTACGAGTTGTTACCTGATCATGTGTATTCAGCTTACAAAGATAACGCAGCGGTAATGGAAGGGTGGCAAGCAGGTCGTTTCTTCCCGAACCCGCAGTCACACCAATACGAATACCATCATGAAAATATTGATATTTTGATGAAGGTAGAAACCCATAATCACCCAACGGCAATTTCACCTTTCCCAGGTGCGGCAACAGGCTCTGGTGGTGAAATCCGTGATGAAGGTGCTACTGGTCGTGGTTCAAAACCTAAAGCGGGTTTGGTTGGTTTTACCGTATCTAACTTACGTATTCCTGGTGCTGAACAGCCGTGGGAATTCGAATACGGCAAGCCACAGCGCATTGTAAGCGCCCTTGATATTATGCTTGAAGGCCCACTAGGTGGCGCAGCGTTTAACAACGAATTTGGTCGTCCTGCGCTACTGGGTTATTTCCGTACCTTTGAACAAGAAGTCAATAGCTTCAACGGTGTTGAAGTGCGCGGCTATCACAAACCTATTATGTTAGCTGGTGGTTTAGGTAATATTCGTCGCGAGCATATTGAAAAAGGCGAAATTACGGTAGGCGCTAAGCTTATTGTGCTTGGCGGCCCTGCAATGAACATTGGTCTTGGCGGCGGTGCAGCCTCATCAATGGCATCTGGCCAATCAAACGAAGACTTAGACTTTGCTTCAGTACAGCGAGATAATCCTGAAATGGAGCGTCGCTGTCAGGAAGTGATTGATGCATGTTGGCAGTTGGGGGATAACAACCCTATCCAGTTTATCCACGATGTGGGCGCAGGTGGTCTTTCAAATGCACTGCCTGAGCTGGTTAATGACGGTGGCCGCGGCGGTAACTTTGAACTTAGAAAAGTATTGTCAGATGAGCCAGGTATGACACCTTTAGAGCTATGGTGTAACGAATCCCAAGAGCGCTATGTTTTATCTGTCGCGCCTGAAAATATGCCAGTGTTCGAAGCAATTTGTGCCCGCGAACGCGCGCCGTTTGCTGTGGTTGGTGAAGCCACTGCCGAGCAGCACCTCAACCTGAACGACAGCCAGTTTGACAACAAACCTATCGATATGCCTCTTGATGTACTTTTAGGCAAGCCGCCTAAAATGCACCGCGACGTAAGCTCGACCAAGGTTAGCTCGCCAGCGCTAAACGAGGCAGGCATTACCTTAAGTGATGCAGCAAATCGCATTTTATCTTTGCCTACCGTGGCAGAGAAAACCTTCCTTATCACCATTGGCGACCGTTCGGTTACCGGCCTTGTAAGTCGCGATCAAATGGTAGGCCCATGGCAGGTGCCAGTGGCAGATGTGGCGGTTACTGCAACAGCGTTTGACACCTACCACGGTGAAGCGATGTCGATGGGTGAGCGTACGCCTGTCGCGTTACTATCGCACGGCGCGTCTGCACGTCTTGCTGTGGGTGAAGCGTTAACCAATATTGCCGCAGCAAACATCGGCGATATTAAGCGCATTAAACTGTCAGCAAACTGGATGGCAGCAGCTGGACATCCAGGTGAAGATGCGGGTCTTTATGAAGCGGTTAAAGCAGTGGGTGAGGAGCTTTGCCCAGAGCTTGGCCTAACCATTCCTGTGGGTAAAGACTCTATGTCGATGAAAACCGCATGGAATGAAAACGGTGAAGATAAAGCGGTGACTTCTCCGCTATCACTCGTTATCTCTGCCTTTGGCGCAGTAAAAGATATTCGCAAAACCCTAACGCCTCAGCTACGTACAGACAAAGGCGCAAGCCGCTTGCTGCTACTCGACTTGGGCGAAGGGAAAAATCGCTTGGGCGCAAGCTGCCTGGCACAAGTCTATACTCAGCTTGGTGATAGCCCAGCAGATGTGGTCTCTGCAAATCGCCTTAAAGCCTTCTTTGACGCAATGCAGACGTTAATTGAAAAAGGCTTGGTGTGTGCTTATCACGACCGTTCAGACGGTGGCCTGTTTACCACCGTTGCTGAAATGGCCTTTGCTGGTAAAACAGGTGTAAGCATTAACCTTGATAGCCTAGTTGGAAACGACATTGCCGTATTGTTCAATGAAGAACTAGGTGGCGTAATCCAAGTGCTTGAAAGCGATATGGATGCCGTTAACGCAGTACTGACTGAATTCGGTTTAACTGAATTGACTCACGATATCGGTACGCTTAATAGCACCGACATGATTGAGTTTAGTCGCGGTGGCGTTGCTGTACTTGCAGATAGCCGCGTATCAATGCGTACGACGTGGGCACAAACCACGTTTGAAATGCAGAAACTGCGTGATAACCCTGAATGTGCTGAACAAGAACACGCGGCAAAGCAAGATGCTGCCGACCCAGGTTTGCATGCTGCGTTGTCTTATGATGTAAACGAAGACGTAGCAGCGCCCTATATTGCCAAAGGCGTTAAGCCAAAAGTGGCGATATTAAGAGAGCAGGGCGTAAACTCGCATCTAGAAATGGCGGCTGCATTTACCCGTGCAGGCTTTGATGCTATCGATGTGCACATGAGTGACGTGTTGTCTGGTCGCATTACCCTTGAACAGTTTGCGGGCCTTGCGGCTTGTGGCGGTTTCTCTTACGGCGATGTATTAGGTGCAGGTGAAGGTTGGGCGAAATCTATATTGTTCAACAGCATGGCTCGCGACCAGTTTGAAGGCTTCTTCAACCGTAACGATACGTTCAGCTTAGGTGTGTGTAACGGCTGTCAGATGCTATCGAACCTTAAATCACTGATTCCAGGTACTGAGCATTGGCCACATTTCGTGACCAACCAGTCGGCGCGATTTGAAGCTCGTGTTGCAATGGTCGAAGTGATGGAGTCTAAGTCTGTGCTGCTTGATGGCATGGCAGGTTCGCGTATGCCTATTGCTGTGTCGCACGGTGAAGGTCAGGCTGAATTTGCCAATGACAACGCGCTGTCACAAGTAGGCGCGCAGGTGGCGATGCGTTACGTAGACAACTACGGCAAGCCAACCATGCAATATCCGGCAAACCCGAATGGTTCACCGCAGGGGATCACAGGTCTAACTTCACTAGACGGACGCAGCACCATCATGATGCCGCACCCTGAACGTGTATTCAGAGCCGTGGCAAACTCGTGGCGTCCAGACGATTGGCAAGAAGATGGTGCGTGGATGCGTATCTTCAGAAATGCCCGTAAATTTGTTGGGTAACAAAGCACTGTTAGTTCGATAAAAACAGGGGGAAACCCCTGTTTATCTTTCGAAAAAATACTGTTTAATAAACGTTCATACCATAAATAGGTGTCAAAGCTTTGGCAAAGTGTCAAAAATCTGATTTTTGCCCTTGTCATCAGTTTGTCACTGATCTATTGTAGTGCAAGCAAGGAATGCAATTAGGTTACAGGAGTTGAGTTAGGGTTGTACCAGTGAAAGGCATGTGCCGGCTGGTTTAAATAATAAGAGACGACCGATGAATCGTTCTTCTAAAGGGTTTGGCTTAACCGGAGTGGCTGTAGCTGTAGTGCTGATGTTCGTAACTGCTGTTTTTAGCACATCTGCGAAGTCTGCCGAAGCTCCAACAACGCTAAGTGTGCAGTCTTCAGTTAAGTAGTCTGAAAGAAAAATTCTAACGCCCGTATCAAGTTGCTTGATACGGGCGTTAATCATTAGGGGACAATAAAAACGTTCAGCATATAGCGCTTCATGAGAAAAGCCTAAAAGCTACACCTAAAGACAAGCCCAAAAAAGCAAAGCTGACTCAACGAGTTATTGCCTCTCATTTTATCCTTTCTTATTTTTTTCTCTGTTAATTAATTTCTGCTGCGGATGTTTTTTCAAAAGCACATATGTAGCACCAAAGCCTCCGTGCATCGGTTGAGCCGTATGGTAGGCAATGACTTCGTCTAGTTCTCTTAGCCAATGGTTAACATAACTTTTTTTCAAAGCGGGAAAGGGTTTGCTATTTTCACCTGTTCCATGTTTTATGAGCAGTGCACGAACCCCGCGTTCGTGACTAGATTTAATGGTGCTATAAATCAGGTCTCGGCTTTGTTCTAAGGTTTTTCCTGAAAGTGTTACGTTGGCCTCTAATGGATATTTACCAAGGCGAAGTTTTTTAAAAACACCGTCTTGAATACCGGGCTGCTGGAAGTGTATAAAATCATCAGGGGGTACCGGCTTCACACCTTCCATGCTCAGTGGGTTAGCGAGTTTTTCGCGGACGCCTAACTGCCTAGCCGCTCTTTTTTGTTTTTCAGCGAGCGCTTTTTCAGGATCGTGTAATAAAGCCTTATCATCTGAAGCGATTGGTTTTACATCTTGCATTTCTGCAAAAAACGAATCGATATCGTCGTTTTCAAATTGGCTCATATTAATCCCCGTATAAGCTACTTCTCTATCTTTTATACGCTATTTCTGCCCCGTTGGTCTATGGAGCATAACCGCTCGATATATCACCGGGCGCAACGAACAGCAGCACCGTCGATTGCAGTGTAATTATAAAGTGGGGATTAAATTCTAAAAATCATCGTTTAGTAAATGGCACCGGGTTCCGCTAAAGCTTCAATAGCATCCCACTCTTCTTCAGAAAATGGGCACTGCTCAGCTGTTTCGGCACAACTATCAGCGTTATCAGGTGGGGGGAAATCGAAAGTCATAATGCTCTCCTGTTTTGAAGAGTATTACTTAAATTGGCTAAATTACAACCAAAGTATAATAAATTCTTCAATATTACAGGCGACGGTGTGTATAAGCATCTTTACTAAAAAGCAGAAACGTTGCGCAATTAATGGCGTCCCCAGCTGGAATCGAACCAACATCTAAGCCTTAGGAGGGCCTTGTTTTATCCATTAAACTATGGGGACCTAATGCGTAGGGAGTTTTATTATACGTAGTTCGGGAAAATACGAAACCCTTTGTCAACAAGGTGCAGCGCTATGAGAAGAACGTCTCTGTCACTGACGTGAAAGTAATGTGCCCATGGCCTGGTTTTCTAATGCATATAAAAAACCCTCGTAGATACGAGGGCTTTGGCTATGGTCAGCGTATTTTTAAATATCAAAGTGTACCGCTAGTCTCGTAAATCTAAAGAGCAGTGTATGGGGATTGTTCAATTTGATAATTTTATATGCCGCTGTTGGATAAAACAGCATGTTTTGTTGAACAAAATCCCTACGATAGTTTGGATTCTAACAAAAACGAATTGAAGTAAAAGATTATAGTTACACTTTATTCAATGCTTGAAGTAATTGATGTTCGATACATTTCCAAAGGCAATTATTTCACTTAGATGACGAAAGTACTATATAAACTGGGAACTCTAAACTGTTTAAGGCAGATCGAGAAAGACTATTTTTTTACTACAAAATCGTGTTCTTGAATGTTTGCGATAATTCCTGCACCTTCGTTTACTACTAGAGACGAATTACCGTAGGCACTACTCACTACAAATTTGCCAGGATATAGCGAGTACTGTAAGTATTTACGGCCACGGTTATCGACAATCTCTTTAGCTTGATAAAGGTATAGTTCATCTTTTTCAGAAATGCCATTGTCTCTGCCTAACGATACAGAAATTTTATCGCCGGCAACATTAATCACTCTACCTGTCATTGGCTGGCATGCAGTGGCTTCTTTTATGTCTTCAATCGCTTCTGCTATTGTCGCGTTGACAGTTTGCCCATAAAGCGACTGCCAAAACTTCGTCGAAAATTCATCTACATCTTCGAATCTGTCGAATGTCCATTCTCCTTGATTCTGATAAGACTTAGTCAACAACAGGCCTCCATTAATGCCGTCATAAACTTGAATGGTCATAGCAAAGGAGCGTCGAGAAGTACCCTCACGCCACGGTGTAAAAACCGAAGCCTCTTCCCGTGTCACGCTTAAATCATCTATCATGCCCACCAGCACAAATTGAGTATTACTTTGCGCTGAAAGCGTGCGTACATTTTGGTCAGTATATCGACTGTCAAATTTTGCAGTATGTGGCGCGATATAGATAATATCTAGGTTTTCAGTTTTATTTCGCATGGCCTGCGCTAACTGATGGGTGAATGAAGCATCGAAGTTGGGAATATTACCCTGTGTTAGTTGCGCTCTGTTACGTACCCTGAAATGTGTGGTAGCGAAATGTTTCTGGTCATTTTGTGCGGCACACACTTTTCCTCTTGGAAAAATGTCAGCGCGAATACTTACCGTAATCACATCGCCGCTATAAACTTCATCAACCAGTTCCAGTTGTTCAACTTCGCCGGTAGAGCGAATGGTCATCTCTTCATTTTTAAGAAGACCATTTGTAAGCTTGGCGACGCTATGAACTGATGCGCCTGCAAAAAGCATGGCTTGCTTAAGTGCCTCTTGGGTAGCCGCATGTCTGGCAGTTTCTTTATCACCATTTCGCACCACAGCCTGTCCTGTAGCCTCGTACCACACGGCATTTGCTTGCCCAACGAAAAATGCAAACAGGCAAATTACCGCCACGACAGCATTTAAAATAGTTACCAGCGTTGTTTTGCTAATATATCGCACCGCACACCTCTGGAGGTTGTTGTCTAACTGCGCTATGCAAAGCGCCCGGTTTATAAGGCGAAGTATGCGAAAAGAGTGCCAATTGATGTGGTTTGGTCTTCATTAAATCAATCGGGCGCATATCTTGCACATATCTTGCAACGCGTATCTTGCTAAAGGTTTGTAAAAAGCGTCAGTTTAAATACGTCAAAATCTGCTACCGCGAGTATGGCGGTATCTCGTAGTTACAAAGCTGCCACCGACGAGAGCAGCATAACTACACATTTGATTTTATTAATAATGCAATTTGGAAATGAAACTATGTGCTTGAAAAAAATACATAAATCAAAATCGCTGCTGCTGTCTTGCTTTCTTGGTTTAGCAATAAGCACTGGTGGATGCGGCATTATTGATAAACACGTTGAGTGGGAAACAATAGAACCAGAAAGCTATCCCGTGCTCAAGGCGGTAGGCTATGCGCCAATTTCTTCTCAGCATGGCGAAAGCGACAGCATGAAGCTTATATTGGCGATGAAAGCGTCAAAATTAGATGCATACCGAGAGCTAACTGAACAAGTCTATGGTCAAAAAATTGAAGGCAATCAGTCTCTGTCTCACTTGGTTATAGATAGCGAAACATTGCGAGCATCTGTAGAGGGGGTCATTAGAGGCGCTGAAGTCGTAAAAGCCTATCCGGTAGGTGAAGATACATACGTCACCGAACTCGCTTTAGATATGCAGCAGGTTTACGATATATATCTGTCGACCGCAAAACCGCGCCGAGTAAAGGATGTTAAGTATTATTAAACGATAGCGAAAGGGGTGTTTGCGCAAGTGGCTGTATCGTGAAGTCTTAAAACATGCGCAAATACACAGAGGTATAATTTACTTTTACCGGTTAAGGCTTAATGGTTAAAGCTCGCTGAGTGAGGTTTACTGAAATCGCAAAAAAATTAGGCGCTCACTCCCGACCCTAAAGTCCCGCCTTTCGGCTTTCCTTTTTTGTCATAGGTGAGCGATTCTTTGGCACGAACTTCCATCATCAAGTTACGTAAGTGTGTGAGGCGTAGCTGTCCTTGCTCTACGGCTTTTTGATTGACCTGCGTGCGGTATTTGCAATCGTCCAGAAGTTTCTTTGCATTAGCCATTAATGCATCATCTTCTTCTGACATTGAGCCTTGATCGCTAATTGTGCGCTCAATGCTTCCATCGAGAGCCTGAATAGACGTTAACAGTGCTGTCTTTTCGTCTAACAAATTCATTAAAGATTCGGCGTCTCGCGAACTGATAAGTTGCAATTCTTTTTCAAGCAATACGGCAAGTGAAGACAGTTGCTCCACTTGCTTTATTAGTGCTTGTGTCAATTGGCTTGCTTGTTCAGTCACGTTAGCTCTCTTCTGGTTAGTTACGAGTTTTGTCGCTCATTATTTAGCGCCAAAAATCTCACCTTCTAGTTTTGCAATCTTGTTGGCAAGCACTTCAGGATTAACTTTATACTCGCCACTTTGAATCGCTCGCTTAAGGCGATCGACTTTATCTTGGTTCACAGGCGCTTCCGAACCTTTCTTCTGAACCTGGTTGAGCTGCTGAGCAGATTGCGTCAACGATACAGAATCCTGACGCGGAACTGATGCGGTTTGCGCAGCCTGTGTTGATGCCTGCTGTGGAGATTGCTGCGTTTGGTTTTGCTGCGCAACCTTTCCATTATCAACGGGTGTTTTAGGTAACCCATTGTTTATATTATTAATTGCCATAATTAGTCCTCACTACTTTTTCGCCTCTGTAAAGTATATCGGCCTTTTGGCTAATTTCTTTAGCTAAATTGTGAACAAAAAAGTAGATATTCGCTGCGTCGTTTATAAGTGTATCACGACTTCTTCAGGGCTTGCGACTCTTGCTATCACCGCCTTTTGGCTACTGGCATTAATTACCTTAATATTGTCACCAACGACACCGTCTTGCTGAGCGATTCCGGCTGTTTTCACTTCCATACCTGCTACCTCAGCAGTTATGGTAATTCTGTCGCCTTTGCACACAAAGCATAGCATATTTGACTGTATAGCTTGTCCGTCAGTCACTCGGCGTTTTATTCTAGCCCCAATAAGCGCTTCTAGCTCAGTAAATGCGGTATAGCGTAATCGTCTTACATCAACTTTTGCCAGAGACAGATTCGATGATGTCAGTACGGTTCCTGGACTTATTGCGCCTTGAGTGACAACAATTTCTTTGGTACGCGTTACTTGCCCGCTGGTGAAAAGGTACCATTCATTATTTCTGCAGCTCACTCTAACTGATATATACGATTGGCTCAGCGCTTCTTGCGACGCATTGTATTCGAACCCAGTTGGGCAGTCAGGAATATTTATCCTATCGTCTATCTTCACAATAGACACATCAATGCTAGTATCCTGCGTATTATCAGCAAGTTGAGTTATTAGGTATTGTTTTGCGCCTTCTTCAACCTGTTTGTGATTGGTTTGTGTCGCCAAGCAGTTCATAGAAAGCACACTGAAAACGGTCAATGACAGTAATCGTGTGAATGTAAGGCGCGTTTTGGCGTTCATATTTTTCATCATGACTTTTCGTGTTCAGTTTACAAGTTATTGACTATGCTTAATACGGCCGGTTTGCTTAGTGCAAATAAATAACAGCCAAAGTAAATCCATAAGGTTTACAAGCACGAGCGTCAACGCAGGATCATTGACTAAGTTAAGGTATAAACCCTACTAAAGACTGAAAAATGCTATTTAGTGTCATTTTTCTGTCGTTTGACCTGCAAAAATTTAGTGATATTGTCTATCTTTATCATAAGAGGCAATGATCATGCCCAGTATTACTTAGAGGTGACCTATGTCGGGGATTTTAGATTCAGTAAACCAGCGCACGCAGCTTGTTGGGCAGAATCGCTTAGAGTTGCTGCTGTTTAGACTGAACGGCCGCCAACGCTTTGGAATTAACGTTTTTAAAGTGCGGGAAGTGCTTCAGTGTCCTCCGCTAACAGCAATGCCGAAATTAAACCCGTTGGTTCGTGGTGTGGCGCACATCCGTGGTCAAACTATATCGGTCATTGATTTAAGTATGGCAACACGCGGCCGTAAAATTGAAGATCTCTCTAATGCCTTTATTGTCATTGCGGAATATAACCGTTCAGTTCAGGGCTTTTTGGTGGGTGCCGTAGAGCGTATTATCAACACCAATTGGGATGCGATCATGCCGCCACCCCAAGGTACTGGCAGAGCAAGCTATTTAACGGCGGTGACTGAAGTTGAAAATGAACTTATTGAAATTCTAGACGTTGAGAAAATTTTAAATGAAATTTCTCCGTTGAATGCCGAAGTAAGTTCTGAGGTGGCAGAAGGTCTGACAACCGAAGGCCAAGAAAACAAAATTATCTTTATTGCAGATGACTCTGCGGTAGCGCGAAACCAGGTTAAAAAGGCCCTAACTTCACTAGGCTTAGAAATTGAGCTAGCTAAAAACGGTCTTGAAGCATTAAACAGGCTTAAAGAAATTGCGGAAGAGTACGGCGATGTAACGAACCGTGTAGGCGTGCTGGTCTCAGATATCGAGATGCCAGAAATGGACGGCTATACACTAACCGCCGAAATTAAGAATACGCCTGAACTTCAAAAGCTTCATGTTGTATTGCATACGTCGCTCAGTGGTGTCTTCAACCAAGCTATGGTGCAAAAAGTAGGGGCTGATGACTTTATCGCGAAATTCCATCCCGATGAACTTGCTACCGCGGTACAAAAGTGGCTAATGACTGAGTGCGAATAACGGAGCAAGATAGGATTGGCTAATAAAGACGTTTCGCCAGCAAGTTACCTCAAGTTTAGAGAGTTTTTGGAAAAGCAATGCGGCATAGTATTAGGTGATAATAAACAATACCTGGTGCGCAGCCGTTTAGCTTCATTACTCTATAAGCATAAGTATGAGTCTGCTGACGAACTGATTGACGTGGTTGTGAAAGGGTTCGACAGAACCTTACTACAGAACGTTATTGACGCAATGACCACAAACGAAACGTTGTGGTTTCGAGACAACTATCCCTTCGATTTACTTGTAAAAGAGTTACTACCAACACTATCGGCAAAAAATCAGAAGCTTCGCATATGGAGTGCCGCTTGTTCGTCTGGACAAGAGCCTTATTCTATTGCGATGTCTGTACTTGAATATCAGCGCCAAAGGCCAGGTGCATTAAGAGCGGGTGTTGAGATTGTTGCTACAGATTTATCGTCAGAAATGCTGCAAAAGTGTGAGTTAGGTATTTATGACGAACTGTCCCTTGCAAGGGGATTGTCCCCGCAAAGGAGACAGGCCTTTTTCCAGCAAAATGATAGCGGGCTTATGCAGGTAAAACCCGACGTTCGTCGGATGGTAAGCTTTAGAAGTCTAAATTTACTTTCGAGCTATGCAGCACTTGGCCGCTTTGATATCGTTTTTTGCCGTAATGTTTTGATTTATTTCTCGGCCGAAGTAAAACAACGCATCCTGCAACAAATTGCCGGACAGCTGCAGCCTCAGGGTGTGCTTTTCCTTGGCGCCTCTGAATCAATCAGCGCTGCAAGTGATACCTACAGTATGGTTAAGTGCCACCCTGGCCTTTACTACCAAAAAAAATGATCTAACTTATCGGCCTGATAACTAATACTTTTTTTACGATCAGGTCGACACTTTTGACTTACACCCTCCGTCAAAATCTCATTATGGCATTTGCCTTGCTAACTATTTCTACAAACGACAGTAAAACGGCAAGATTCGATATTTAATTGTCCGCTTACATTGTCACCACGAACAAATTTTTAGTATGTCAGAGGTCATGTTATGGCTATTAACCTAGATAAGCTGGTTGGCTTTCATGAGTCAGCACTCACTATACGCACAGAGCGTATGGAAGTGATTTCTGGAAATCTAGCGAACGCAAACACGCCTGGTTATAAAGCGCGGGACATTGATTTTAATAAAGCAATGCAGTCGGCTATGCGAGAAGCATCTGGTGGTACAGCCAATCACGCTTCTTCAGGAATGGTGCGGACAAATGATCGCCACTTAAGCGGCAATTCGACGTCAGTAGCGGCAAACTTTGACATGCAATACCGCATCCCAACACAACCAGACACTGGCGACGGTAATACGGTTGAAGTTCAAGCGGAAAGAAATCGGTTTTTAGACAATGGATTGCGCTACCAAGCCAGCCTAGAATTTTTGAACGGAAAAATTAAAGGCATGAAAAAAGCGCTTAGCTCAGGAGGCCAGTAGTCATGAGTTTATTTAATGTAATGCAAATTTCGAGTACGGGTATGGAGGCGGAGAATGTACGTCTTAATACTACGGCAAGTAATATTGCCAACGCTAACTCGGTTAGCAGCAGCTATGACGAAACATACCGAGCTCGCCATCCAGTTTTCGCTACGGCGTTGCAAGATGCAATGCGCGACCAGTCGAAAGGTGCAGGTGTTCAAGTAAAGGGGATTGTAGAAAGTGATGCTCCTTTGCAAGTGGAGTATTCACCTAATAACCCGATGGCAGATGAAAACGGCTACATCTATAAACCCAACGTGAACATTGTGGAAGAGATGGCGAATATGATGTCAGCGTCCAAAGCGTATGAAACTAACGTGCAGGTTGCGGACACCACAAAGCGTATTTTCCGTCGCGTATTGCAGCTAGGTCAAGGGCAGTAACTTGCCGCTTGAATAATGTGAGGATTACTCAGTGAATACCATAAACAATACTGGCTTAAATACTGATCTGTATTGGCAAGAGGAAACCGTCAAAATAGCTGACGGCACCGAGCAGCAGTTAACCCAGGAAGATTTCTTCTCAATGTTAACTGAGCAGTTAGCCAATCAGGATCCCACTGCACCCGTTGATAACGATCAAATGGTAGCGCAGATGACATCATTTACGATGGCAGACGGTATTTCCCAACTTAACGAAAAGTTTGAGTCGTTTGCAGCTTCAATGACATCGAATCAAGCGTTACAAGCTTCTAGTCTTATCGGGCAAAACGTGCTGGTTCAAGGTAACGTGGGTTATATGGCCAATGAAGGCGATGGCATTTCGGGTGTCATCGTGAATGAAAAAACAGTTCAGAATATGACGATCACTATTGAGAACCAGTTTGGTGAAGTCATAAAAACCATTGATGCAGGCACACAAAGCGCTGGCAACATTGAGTTTGAATGGGATGGCAAAGATAAGCATGGCAACCAGATGGCACCGGGTGAATATGTTATCAGTGCCACTGGCGAGTTGAATGGAGAAGGTGTTCAGCTGAATACCGCCGTTAATCGCCATGTTGGAAGTGTAAGCTTGGCTGGTAGTGGTCAAGGCGTAATTTTGAATTTGGATGGTGATGTCAGTATCAATCTTGATGACGTCATTCAAATCGGCAGTTAGTAGGAGAATCAATAATGTCTTTTAATATTGCACTGAGTGGCGTATCAGCCGCACAAAAAGATTTGGATGTAACCGCCAACAACATCGCAAACGTAAATACAGTTGGCTTTAAAGAATCTCGCGCTGAATTTGGCGATGTTTATGCGGCATCACTGCTTTCAGGTGGTAAAACTAAAGTAGGTGACGGTGTACTCACTCAAGAAGTTGCTCAGCAATTTTCTCAAGGTAGCCTTCAGTTTACCAATACCTCGCTCGATTTGGCGATCACAGGTAATGGTTTCTTTGCGACAGTACCTGAAATTACGTCTCGCGACTTCTCGTTCACACGTGCGGGTCAGTTCAAGTTAGATAGCGACAATTTCGTGGTTAACAGTAACGGCGATAACTTATTGGGTTTCCCCGTTAACTCTGATGGTACAAGTGCCTCGGTAGCACTTAGTACTACAGAGCCAGTACGTATCCCAGATTCTTCGGGTTCTCCCGCACAAACCACAGAAGTTGACATTCGAATGAACTTGCCTGCTGGTGATGCAGCCCTAGATCCACAAGATTTTGACCCTGAAGATCCGCTTACCTACAACGCAGCAACATCGGTAACCGTTTACGATTCGTTAGGTGATAGTCACGTAATGACCTATTACTTCATAAAGGATGCGACACCGGGTGTTGATAATGAGTGGTATGTTGCTACTGCAATCGATGACACGCTAGTTGATATGACAGATTCAGCGGGTAATGACACAGACCCAGCAACAGCAGTAAATAGTGTCGGTGGTAACACTGGTAACGCCGTAACAGCATCTAAACTCATCTTCTCTCAAGGCGGTGATTTCGCTGGTATGGAAACGCCTGATGGCCTACCTACACTTGATTTCAAAATGGAAACAGAAGCGCTAGGCGCAGGTATTCTTGCTAATGGCTCAGATCCTACGCAGCAAATAAGTATAGATTTCAACCTCGATGTTAATAGCGCTACGCCTAATGAGCCGACTCAGTTCGCCTCTGCGTTCGAGGTTACATCATTAGAACAGGATGGTTTGCCTGTAGGTCGATTGACGGGTATCGATATCGGTCCTGACGGCCTGGTTCGTGCAACGTTCTCTAATGGTACGTCTGAACCTATTGTTCGTGTCGCTTTGGTTCGCTTTTCTAATGAACAAGGCCTAACTCAAGAGAGCAGTACTCAGTGGAAGGAAAGTATTCTTTCTGGTGAGGCACTAGCGGGTGAAGCAACAACTGGTACTTTCGGCGAAATTAACTCTTCGGCGCTAGAACAAGCTAACGTTAACCTTACCACTGAGCTCATCGATATGATTATCGCTCAGCGTAACTTCCAGGCAAACTCGCGTGCGCTTGAAGTGAACAACTCGCTAAACCAGACTATCCTTAACATTCGATAGTTTGCAGTAAGCTACATTAGCAGATTGCTAAGCGGCAAATTTTAGGCGCGGAAAACCGTACCTATTTGACCCGATTTAGAAAGGTCGCAACAATGCGACCTTTTTATTTTTCTATATATATCAATTCAATACCGCCCTTATTTTTCAATTGCACTAAATATCCACAGATTGGCACTGCCTTTGCAAAATCTTGTTTAAGGTTTAATCAGAGTCAAAAGTCAGTCATGGACAAACTTCTCTATATTTCAGCAAGTGGCGCCTCCCAAGACCTACTAGGAACAGGGATTAGGGCCAATAACTTGGCTAATGCACAGACAACGGGATTCAGAGCGCAGTTAGAGCAGGCAAGGTCAATGCCGGCCTACGGCGAAGGTTTGCCGACTCGCGTGTTTTCCATGACAGAAAGTCCGTCGAATAATTACGAGTCGGGCCCGATGATTAAAACAGATCGCGATTTAGACGTAGCCATTCAAGGTGATGGTTGGTTCGCTGTACAAGATCAAAATGGTCAAGAAGCGTACTCGCGTGATGGAAATTTCAAGTTAGGCGATGACGGAATTTTGACAGATATCCACGATCGCGTCGTGCTTGGTGACAATGGGCCAATATTCCTTCCTGTTCCTTTAGATAACCTCAATATCGCCGCCGATGGCACGTTGTCGATGAGACAGTTAGGTGCCCCTGCCAATGTTATTGAAGAAGTGGGGCGACTTAAATTAGTTAGTCCAAACTATGCAGACATGGAACGTGGCAATGACGGCTTATTTAGAATGGAAGATGGCTCAATAGCGCCAGCCAATGCCAACGTAAAAGTAATGTCGGGCATGCTTGAAGGTTCCAACGTTAATGCTGTTGACGAAATGGTGGACATGATAAGTCTGCAGCGTCACTACGAGCTTCAAGTCAAAATGATGAAGCAAGCAGAAGAGCTTGATACTCGCGGTAATCAGCTACTACGCATCCTGTAAAAGAATTTTTATCACCGTTGCCCTATGAGCAACGTCGGAGGTTAACATGCATCCAGCACTATGGATAAGTAAAACCGGACTAGACGCCGCACAGACTGATGTGGCCGTGGTGTCTAACAACCTAGCAAACGCATCAACAGTGGGCTTTAAAAAAGACCGCGCGGTGTTTGAAGATTTGCTTTATCAGAATATCAATCAGCCAGGCGGTCGTTCGTCAGCCGACACAGAGCTACCTTCTGGGCTTATGCTTGGTTCAGGCTCGAAGGTCGTAGCTACTCAAAAAGCACATACGCAAGGTAACCTGTTAACCACTGAAAACGCGCTTGATATGTCAATTCAAGGTCGTGGTTACTTTGAAATATTGCAGCCCGACGGCACCATAGCATATTCGAGAAATGGTCAGTTTTCACTGAACGACCAAGGCCAAATTGTTACATCCGGCGCGGGTTTTTTGCTTCAGCCTGAAGTGGCTATTCCCGAAGATGCGCAACAAATCACAATTTCTCAAGATGGTGAAATTAGCGTGAGCATACGGGGCCAAGCTGAACCGCAGGTACTCGGTCAGCTTAATATTTCTGACTTTGTTAACCCAACCGGATTACAACCAACCGGACAAAACCTTTATGTAGAGACAGCGTCAAGCGGTGCGCCTATTCAGGGGATCCCTGGTCTGCAAGGTTTGGGTTATATCTCACAAGGCACGTTGGAAACGTCTAACGTAAACGTGACCGAAGAGTTAGTAAACCTTATCGAAAGCCAGCGCTTGTATGAGATGAACTCAAAGGTTATCTCATCGGTCGACCAAATGCTTGGTCAGGTTATTCAGCAACTTTAGTAGGTAGCATCATGCGTATTTTAGGTTTATCTGCTGCACTTCTGATACTTGGCGGTTGCGCCAGTACAAACGAGCCTCCCGTTCAGGCAAACGACCCGTCGTTTGCACCGGTAGTGCCAGATTACCCGCGTGAAACGGTAGTAGAAGATGGCTCGCTTTTTCGTTCGCAGCTTGCTAACAACTTATATTCTGACGTTACCGCAAGAAGAGTCGGTGACATCATCACTGTAACGTTAAGCGAGAATACCCAAGCGAGCAAATCAGCCGACACTAGCACAGCGAAAGATTCAAACGTCAATCTAAACCCTATAACCGGGCTAGCTGGGCAAGCGATAAATATTGGCGGAGAGTCCGTACAATTGGGAATAAGTTCATCCCGAGATTTCTCCGGTGATGCCACAGCTAACCAAAGCAACAGCTTAAACGGCGCTATCTCCGTTACTGTGGTCGACGTACTTCCTAACAGCAACCTTGTTATTCGTGGCGAAAAGTGGCTAACCCTGAATCAGGGCGATGAATATATCCGTCTTACCGGCATCATTCGTCCGGCAGACATTAGTCCCGAGAATGAAATCGTGTCCACTAAGGTTGCAAATGCGCGTATCCAATATTCGGGTACGGGAAGTTTTGCGCGAGCACAAGAAAAGGGTTGGTTAACCAAGTTCTTTGATTCTGCTTGGTGGCCTCTTTAGGTTTTAGGATAGGAGAGTGAACATGCGTTTGTTTTCAGTAGTATTAGCCGTTTTCACAATGCTTTTATCTTTACAGGCAGGTGCGCAGCGCATTAAAGATGTAGCGAGTATTCAAGGCGTACGTAGTAACCAATTAGTGGGATATGGTCTTGTTGTAGGTTTGCCTGGAACGGGTGAACAAAGCCCTTTTACCGAACAAAGTTTCAGAACCATGCTGCGCAACTTTGGTATCAGTCTTGACGCTAACACCAAGCCAAAAATACGAAACGTGGCCGCAGTGGCGGTACACGCCGACCTGCCTGCTTTTGCAAAACCCGGACAAACCATTGATATTACGGTTTCTTCAGTTGGCGAGGCGGCCAGTCTTCAAGGCGGAACGCTGCTCCAAACGTTTCTTCGCGGTGTTGACGGTAAAGTCTACGCTGTAGCGCAAGGCAGCTTAGTCGTGAGCGGGTTTGGCGCACAAGGCGGTGATGGCTCTCGTATTGTTGTTAATACGCCAACGGTAGGAAGAATTCCAAACGGTGCGATGGTAGAGCAATCTGTACCAACAGGCTTTGCCAATGGCGACACGTTAACGCTTAACCTCCATTATCCAGATTTCTCAACAGCCAAGTCGCTTGCAGATACGATCAACGAGCGCTTAGGTGCACAGCCGGAAAATGGCTACGTTATTGCTAAGCCCATTGATGCAGCGTCTGTTCGCGTGTCGGCCCCGCGAGACGTCGGTCAGCGCGTGGGCTTTTTGGCTACCTTAGAAAACTTCGAATTTACACCAGCTGATGCGCCAGCGCGTGTGGTAATAAACAGCCGCACAGGCACCATTGTTATTGGCAGTGACGTTCGCTTGTTACCAGCAGCAATTACTCACGGCGGGCTAACGGTGACCATCTCTGAAAATCAGCAAGTTTCTCAACCTAACGCGTTTGGTGAAGGGCAAACTGCCGTTACCACTCAGTCGATTGTTGATGTCGATTTGGCAGATAGCCGCATGTTTAAGTTTGAGCCAGGCGTTACTCTGGACCAGCTTGTGCGCGCGGTAAATGAGGTGGGCGCTGCGCCGGGCGATTTAATGGCAATTTTGGAAGCATTACGTCAAGCAGGCGCATTGCGTGGAGAGCTCGTTATTATTTAAAACGAGCAAAGAGCATTTACGAGACGTTAGTAAAATAAAGTCACAGCGGAATAAGCACGATGGAATCACTTAGCACAAAAAGTCAGCTTGATATGGCTCGCAATGTCCACGATATGGGCAGCATAAACAAAATGCGTGAAGCCATTGCGTCGGGCGACGAGACGGTATTGCAAGAAGCTGCCCAGCAGTTTGAAGCGATATTTGTGCAAATGATGTTGAAATCAATGCGTAAAGCGCAAGATGCCCTTGCTGACGAAAATAGCCCATTTAATTCACAGCAAGTTAAGTTTTATCGTGATATGCACGACCAACAGCTAGCGACAGACCTCACTTCCGGTGGCGGTTTAGGTCTCGCTGATGTCATTGTTAAACAGTTAGGTCAAACTGAGGATAGCTATACGCCTGCCAGTGTAATCAGAAGTGACGGAGACTTATCATCACTTAACAGAAACCGTGTGTACAACGTAACTGAGGCGCAGGATATTGCCCTTTCTTCACAGTCTATTCGCAGCCAGTCAGCACAAAAAGATGCCATGTTCGAAAGTCCCGAGCAGTTTGTAGAGAGCCTAATGCCAATAGCTGAGAAAGTGGCAGCAAAATACGGAATGGATCCTAAAGCAATAATTTCCCAAGCCGCGGTTGAAACCGGGTGGGGCAAATTTGTTATCCATAAAGCGGATGGGGAAAGCTCGCACAACTTATTTGGCATCAAAGCAAATAAGGGATGGCAAGGAGAGCAGGCTGTAGTCGACACGTTGGAATTTAACAATGGACTACCGCAAAAACAAAAGGCTGCTTTTAGGTCCTACTCGTCAGTAGAAGACGCAATGGAAGACTATGGACGCTTTATCACATCACAGCCTCGCTACAGCCATGCTGTCGAGAATGCTTCTGACGCAGCGCGCTATACCCATGCGCTTCAAGAAGCGGGCTACGCTACCGACCCTGAATACGCGCGCAAGATAATGGCAGTGTATAACAGCGATCGTCTCAGCACGTTAATGCCATAGCATTGGAGATTACATTGTGAGTTCTGTCGATTTATTCTCATTAGCCACCAGTGGTGTTAACGCCAGTAGTAAGCTATTACAAACGACCAGTAACAATATTGCCAACGTCAACACGCCAGGCTATGTTCGCGAGCGCACTGAGCTTCAAAACAGCCAAGTCTTCGGTGTAGAGATCGGCAATACCGAACGTATCATCAACGTATTTGCTCAAAATCAACTGCGTCGTGATATTACATCGGTAGGTGAACTCGAAGCCTTTTCTAGTAAAACTACGGCCATTGATAACCTGTTGGCAAGTGAAGCGAACTCAATTTCAAAAGGACTAAGTGAGTATTTTTCTGCTTTACAAACGGCAGCAGATGACCCAACCAATTTGGCGTCACGCGAACAAGTACTGAGTAAATCTGAGTCTTTGTATAACCGAATGAGAACGTTATCGGATTATATGCTAGAAAAAGAGGAAGAGCTCAACCTAGAGTTCACGTCGATGGTGAATCGAGCAAATACCTTGATTGGTAATATTGGTGACTTGAACCGCAACATAGTTATTGCCAATGGTAACAATACGAGCGATCAACCAAGCGCTCTGCTCAACGAAAGAGACCAAGCTATCGACGAGCTTGCTTCTATCATGGGTATTACGGTTAAAGAGAGCACTACGCAAAATGGTGCTGTAACAATTAACCTGACCTCAGGTGAGTCACTCGTTCTTGAAAACGGTGCATTTAATCTTTTTGAGTTAAGCTCTAGTGCGGATTTAACGACGAAAGAAATTAAGTTAGAAACTGACTTTGGCTCACAAACCAAAAACAACGCATCATTACGAATTTTGGAAAGTGATCTTGGCGGCGCATTGGGTGGGTTGTTTGAGTATCGCAATGAAGTGTTAGGGCCAACAATGCGTGATGTAGGTCAGCTCTCCGTCGCTTTCGCCGATGCAATGAATACTCAAAATAAATTGGGTATGGATTTAGACGGTCAAATCGGCACTAACATTTTCGATATTCCTTCGTTCAGAGGCTTAGCCTACGAAGATACCAATGGCGACTATGTTGTTACTGCGCAGATTACCGAGGGTAAAGGCGCTGAATTAACTGACGCCGATTATAAAATTGAAGTGACGGCAGTTGCTGCAGGCGTTCCCAGCGAAATAGAAATCACATTTTTAAACCCAGATGGCACACCGAAAAAAGATGGTTCAGGTAATGACATTATTTTTTCAAACTTTGCTGTAACCGCTGGTTTTAACGAACTACCTGGTGGCATTGAAATCGACTTTACAGGCAGTGACCCTTACACCGTTGGCAATGAGTTTCTAATTCAACCCACTAAAGACGTGGCTTCAAAAATAAGTCTAGCCACTAATCGCCCCGAAGATTTGGCTTTTGCTAATCCCGTAAGAGCCGGGGCCGATAGCACAAATTTAGGCAGTGCCAATATTGTAGATGTAACAGTGTCAAATACGGAAGTGGGCACTTCTGCCTTTGACGGAGCGGGCGGCCTTTTAAACTCAGCACCAGCTCAAATTAGCTTTACGGCTGCAGATACCTATGAGGTATTAGATGGAAGCGGTACAGTGATAGCAACTGTTACAGGAACAACAAATTTAAATAACCTTATTAGTCAGGCGGGAATAAGCCCAGCCCCTGGTTTTGATTTAAGCTTAGATGGCGTGCCAAAAGCTGGGGATAGTTTCTCGATCAGCTATAACACAGATGGCTTTAACGATAACAGTAATGCGCTTAATTTAGCGGCTATTCAAAACGAAAATACAGTGCAAGTGAGCAGTGAGGCAACGAATACACCACGTACCTTCCAAGATGCTTATGCATCTATGGTTGGCCGAATTGGTGAAGATGCCTCGATGGCAAAAGTAACACTTGCTTCAGCGGAAGCCATGAGGGTTCAATCGCAGAATTGGTTTGAGTCTGTCTCTGGCGTTAGCTTAGACGAAGAAGCCGCAAATTTGATAAAGTATCAACAAAGCTACGCTGCCGCAGCGCGGATTTTGTCTACGGCGCAAGAATTGTTTAATACCATTTTGCAGTCGGTAAGGTAGGTGAGTGATGCGTATATCAACGAATCAAATTTATGATCAAAACATGCGCTCGATTATGCAAAATCAGGGCGATTTGGCAAAGACTCAAGAGCAGTTAGCTTCTGGAAAACGCATTCTCACTCCGAGTGACGACCCAGTTGGTGCGGCAAAAGTATTACGTTTAACTGAAGAAATCGATGAGCTAACCCAATTTCAGCGCAACAATGATCTAGTAACAGGTTCGCTTGAGCAGCAAGAGGCTGTACTGACAAACATTACTAATTCAATTAACCGTGCGAGAACGCTAGTAATACAGGCAGGAAGCGGTGCTCTAGATTCTCCTGACAGAAAGGCTATTGGGGCTGAATTAGAAC
This sequence comes from Alteromonas sp. CyTr2, assembly GCF_947311905.1. Classification (NCBI taxonomy): domain Bacteria; kingdom Pseudomonadati; phylum Pseudomonadota; class Gammaproteobacteria; order Alteromonadales; family Alteromonadaceae; genus Alteromonas; species Alteromonas sp. CyTr2. Next base: position 61,601 of record NZ_CAMZMZ010000005.1, read on the forward strand.
AAATCAAACTTGAAATATTTGATCTTATGAATACTCAAGATGCCGACGGTAATTATTTGTATGCGGGTTTCCAATCTGGCAATCAGGCGTTTGAATATAACCCCACAGCGACAGGTAACGCTATTACCTTTACCGGTGATGCCGGTGTAAGCTTTGTTCAGCTCTCAAATAGCTCTAAAATTCAGTCAACAAGCAATGGATACGAAGTGTTTGAAAATGTGATCTCACGCTTTAAATTTTCAGTAGACCCTAGTAGTACAGCAATGGTTAATAATGCATCTGTAAAGCAACAGGGAACGTTCGATACGTTTTTCGATAAAAATTACGATCCGGTAAATGCGGCGAACAACGATTATCGCATAAACTTTCTTGCGACGGGACAGGCTGAGCTCGTTAATCAAGGAACTGGCACCGTTGTCGATTCAGTTTCCTATACCTCTGGTCAGTCTTTTACTATAAAAGGAATGGAATTTAACGCTACTGCTGCACTGGGAGACAGCATCGACTTATCGTTTGATGCACCAGAGAAAAAAAGTATGGCGCAGTCCATTCATGAAATCCAAACTATCTTAATGGAATCCACTATAGACAATTCTGCTCTGCAAGAGTCGATAGCTGACGCACTTGTCGGATTAGACAATGGCCTTGAAAAGCTTTCTCTCGAACGAGCCTCTCTGGGAAGTCGATTAAATATTGCTGAAAGTACTTATGAAAGCAATTTAGACATGGAAATTGCAGCCAAGGCACAGCGCTCATCAATTCAAGATGTTGATTATGCTGAAGCGTCAACAGAATTCGCAAAGCAAGAAACGGCATTAAGCGCCGCGCTTGCTACATTCCCTCAGGTTAGTAACTTATCGCTATTTAACTATATCTAGAGGCGTTAATTAGTTAATGCTTCAACGCCGGTTAAGTGTCCCATGTACACTCTCGCTTCGTTGTCGATATGGCTGGAGTAATAAGAGACATAAAGGTTGTCGCCTTCAATCACCAAGCCAGGATAACTTGTGTCTCCTCCGCTTGGCAGCGTTTTTAGTTCAGTAAACATTTTTGTTACGCTATCAGATAGCCATACCTTGGTTGTAAATTGATGTGAGCCCCAATCAACATGTCTTCCTGAAACGATATATAGGTTTTCACTTAACGCCACAGCTGCGGGACTACCAATATAGATACCTAAATCATGCCAGTGCCATTTGGTATATGGTGGTCTCGACGTACCAAATTGTGCTTTCGTTTGGATAACCTTTGTCGTGTTTATCTAAACAAAAAGCCTCTGCCTTATGAACGTGCATTGAGCGCGTTGGGTCGCCCTTATAGAGCGAAACTGAGTTCGCTCGTCGATTTTACGCAAAGCCATAAGATTCTGAATTATAGAAAGTACTGTTCCACGGCCACCAACCGCTTCTACCGTGACTATTCCCTGCAGACCAAGAATAGTCGATGGTTGAGAAAAAAGTCACCATTTTTGTGACTACTATCAAGGAAGGATTTCACATAGGTAGTAAGCATGAGACAAGAGGCATCTTATGAGAACTCCAGATCTCGTAGATCGGAATTATCTTCTCTAATAAATATTCCGTTGCGAACTTGAAACGAATCTTTATCAAGAGTTAATACAATAATCACTCCGTCAGTACTACATGGTCAGTAGCTTGTCGGTAAAAGCACATCAAGGTTTTACGACTTTTGTCGAACGGATTTTCAATTATATCAGTGAAAGCGCAATGGGTTGCACGCTTGGATATGCCCTTTATGATGAACAGCATCAAACTATATTCCACGCGAAATCTCCCTGAAAAACCCATCAGTTATGTCGGTTGTTATCGTCACTTTACGGCAATATCTTACCGCCTATCGGCAAAATATCGTAATTTATCCTAAAGGGAATCTGTTTGATGTCGATACAAATTCTGAGAGAGCCAGTTCATCAATTACCCCTCAGGTTTTGATGACTACTTATACTAAAATTTCGGTTAGCCCGATTGCCAGCCGTCGCTGGATCAAAATGTAGGAGAGACAACATGTCTTTATTTGTCAACACCAACGTATCTTCATTGAATGCCCAGCGTCAGCTTTTTGATGTTGGAAATTCACTAAGTACTTCTTTTGAACGCCTATCTTCAGGCTTCCGCATCAACAGTGCTGCCGATGATGCTGCAGGCCTGCAAATTTCAGATCGTTTAACTTCACAAATTCAAGGGTTAGATCAGGCGAGACGAAATGCTAACGATGGTATTTCAGTTGCACAAACTGCGGAAGGTGCGTTACAAGAGACCACGAATGCACTTCAGCGTATCCGTACTCTTGCCGTTCAGGCACAAAATGGGATCAATAGCACTGCTGACAGAGTGGCTTTGAATGAAGAAGTCACCGCACTTAAAGATGAAATCACACGGATCAGCACAGATACTGAGTTTGGTGGTTTAACGATACTGAGTGGAAGTTTCAACGCTAGTTTCTTAGTTGGTGCCAATGAAAATCAGACAATTGATGTGGCAATCGGAGGAGGTACTGGTTTTAGTGCCGCTAACCTATCGTTGGCAGCCGATGTAACAACATCCGCTAGTGCTACTTCACTTATGACGGAGGTGGATAATGCCATCTCCAGAATAGGTTCAACTAGGGCTGAGCTTGGTGCTATTCAAAATAGATTTCAGTCTACAATCCGAAATCTTAGCAATATATCAGAGAATGTGTCTGCAGCACGTGCACAAATAAGAGATACCGATTTTGCTGCTGAGACCGCTAACTTAACCAGAAACCAGATCATTCAGCAAGCGAGCACAACCGTGCTGTCTCAGGCTAACCAGAGACCTCAAGCGGCGCTATCACTTCTAGGTTAACAATCCCCATAAGTCATGCTAGGAGGTAGTGCTCTAGCAAAAGAAGGTCAGTAGTATGTACTGGCCTTTTTCTATAAGTTATCGATTATACTGATAGCCCGACATAGTCGGCCATATTAATAAGATGTGGGTATTCGTCGCTTCTCCCCCCAAAACCACATCGACTCCAGCTCCCAACCCTGTCTAAGTAAAAAAGTGTATTTTTTTATAAAAAAAGCTCAAGCAATCTCACTTGTCGGACGATAACTATCACAAAGGGGAGATAAAGTTACATATTTCTTATCAAGGTTCAAAAGATAAGGTTAATGTTTATTTTTCTACTTCTTTTTATTACTTTTTTGATTTTTTATTTTCGTTAAAAAACAAATGTTTAAGGTTTTATGTTTTTCAGTATAAGAACATCTAAAGTAATTTTTTGAAAAGCCGATGAATAAAAAGAGTCGATGATTCGCGCTAAGTCTGCTAACTGGCGAGAGTGAAGCCAGGAGGTAGTGAGAGGTTTGATGTCTGAGTACACAAACTCACCAGCTAGCAAAGAGAATAATATTCTCTTTTTAGCAAGCTCTATTGGTAGTGTGCCAATAGAACGTCAGAATATTCTGACATTAAATTTGAAGCATGAATCATACCAAAAAGATTGCGCAAAATAATAATAATAGCGTTAATATTTTAAATAGTTAGGAGAAGAAAATGAGTCTGTTCGTAAATACTAATGTTTCGTCACTAAACGCACAGCGTCAATTGTTTACATCAGGGAATAACTTAAGTACGGCGTTTGAAAGACTGTCATCAGGTTTTCGTATTAATAGTGCAGCAGACGATGCCGCTGGTTTACAAATTTCTGATAGACTTACTTCGCAAATACAGGGGCTGGATCAGGCACAGCGTAATGCTAATGATGGCATATCCCTCGCACAAACGGCTGAGGGCGCATTACAAGAAACTACTAACGCACTTCAACGCATTCGTACTTTGGCTATTCAAGCGCAAAATGGCATTAATAATACTGCTGATAGAGTTGCTTTGAATCAGGAAGTAACTGCACTCAAAGATGAGATTACGCGGATTAGCACAGATACCGAGTTTGGTGGTTTAACGATACTAAGTGGAAGTTTCAATGCTACTTTCTTAGTCGGTGCCAATGAAAATCAGACAATTGACGTTGGTATTGGGGGAGGAACTGGTTTTAGTGCAGCTAATCTATCGTTGACAGACGATGTAACAACATCCGCTGGTGCTAGTGCCCTTATGACGAACGTAGATAATGCTATATCTAGAATAGGTTCAACGAGAGCTGAATTAGGCGCGGTACAAAATAGGTTTCAATCTACAATAAGAAATTTGGCTAATATTTCGGAAAACGTTTCATCGGCAAGAGCGCGTATTAGAGACACTGACTTTGCCGCAGAAACGGCAGAATTGACCCGTAATCAGATATTACAACAAGCTACGACGACAATATTGTCTCAGGCTAATCAGCGTCCCCAAGCTGCATTATCTTTATTAGGCGGTTAATAAGGTAGGCATCTAAAATAATGAAAAGAAGTTGAGAGGTCGTTCCTAATTGAAAATGACGGCCATAAAGGCCGTCATCATACAAAATAGCCTACTAACATAAATCAGAAGTTTTGGTTGAGAGGCCAGCTCATCATAATAAATATTTGTTTGTAGACTTAAACAGAGTTTGCTCAATCTCCTAACTAGAGCAATTTGGCCGGGACATCATGTCTCGGTTTTTTTAATTGTTACCGAAATACCCTGCCAAACGAAAATTTAGTTGAGCATCAACCGCTTCAAATAGAATCTAGCAAAATACGCACCACTTCGACTTAAAATCGGTGGCGTAATATCATCTGCCCGTTCAAAAAAGCAAGTACCGATAATAGTGTAGGTATCTATTGTTGCTCTCTATAAAAAACATACGTTAGCGTAAAGCCACACCTATCGAATCTTGAATGTGTTACTCGACTCATAATGAACATTTATTACTCGTAATAACCCCCTTAAAAATCAGTGAGGTAAGAGTTGATTAGAAAAATAACAAAAAAATGCTAAAGAAGTTGAGAGCGGTGTCGATAACATTGTTGAGGGGTAATTCGCTTTACTTTTAAACGGGAGTTGGGACGGAGTAGTGACCGAGTCAACTCAAACTGAAAGGATTTGACAACGCGAAGTCGTATGTCAGGTCGCCAGGAGGTAATTTATGTCTTTATTTGTAAATACTAATGCGTCGTCATTGAATGCACAGCGTCAGTTATTTGACGTGAGCAACTCGTTAAGTACATCGTTCGAGCGTCTTTCGTCAGGTTTCCGTATCAACAGTGCCGCAGATGATGCTGCGGGCTTGCAGATTTCGGATAGGCTTACATCGCAAATTCAAGGTTTAGATCAAGCTCGTCGTAATGCGAATGACGGAGTTTCTGTTGTGCAAACTGCGGAAGGTGCGTTACAAGAAACCACGAATGCACTTCAGCGCATTCGTACTTTGGCTGTTCAGGCACAAAATGGAATAAATAGCACCGCTGATAGAGCAGCTTTGAACGAAGAGGTGACTGCACTTAAAGACGAAATTACGCGCATTAGCACTGATACTGATTTTGGTGGCCGCACCTTATTGAGTGGGAGCTTCAGCTCTAGCTTCTTAGTTGGTGCCAATGAAAATCAGACAATTGATGTGGCAATCGGAGGAGGTACTGGTTTTAGTGCCGCTAACCTATCGTTGGCAGCCGATGTAACAACATCCGCTAGTGCTACTTCACTTATGACGGAGGTGGATAATGCCATCTCCAGAATAGGTTCAACTAGGGCTGAGCTTGGTGCTATTCAAAATAGATTTCAGTCTACAATTCGAAATTTAGGAAATATTTCCGAAAACATCTCATCTGCAAGAGCGCAAATTAGAGACACCGATTTTGCATCAGAGACCGCCAACCTGACAAGAAATCAAATCATTCAGCAGGCGTCTCTTTCTGTATTAAGCCAGGCAAATCAGCGCCCGCAAGCCGCGTTATCTTTACTTGGTTAAGTTTACTTTCAGATAGTATACTTAAATATAAATGCAACGGGTGTTTACTACTATGTGGGCGCCCGTTTTGTTGTTTGAGTGAGGAGGTTGGTCGATGGATATTAAAAATATTCAAGATGGTCAGGCTATTGCTGCAGCTTTGTCGACTAGAGTTGAAGCTTCAGCTCAATCGCCACAAGTTCAGCAAAATGAAACAAGCGACAGTAATGAGCGCAGTTTACAATCGGTTTCTGAAAGTACTGATAATCAAGGAAACGTAATACAAAATTTGTCTCAAGTTCTTCAAGCTACGTCCGATATAGAGAACAGAGCAGGAAACGAAATGCAGTTGGATGATGCAATATCTCGCGTAGAATCATTTCTACAGGGTCAAAATCGCAACTTAACGTTTTCTATAGACGAAAATACTGAACGTTCGGTGGTTACTGTATTAGACTCTGATTCTGGTGATGTAATAAGGCAAATTCCTTCAGAGGAACTGCTTGTGCTTGCAGAACGTATCCAAGAATTACAGCAAGATGTCGGAAGCCGTGTCGGAGTGTTGATAAATAATCAGGTTTAATAAGAGGTGAAAGATGTCGATAAGTTCTTTAGGTGTAGGCTCGGGCCTAGCGCTCGATGATTTAGTACGACAACTCATTTCAGCTGAGAGGCAGCCTCGAGAAAATCGTCTTAATGCGAGAGAGCAAGCTGTAGACGCGGAAATTTCGGCATTGGGGCAGATTAAGTCTAAAGTGTCTGACTTTCAAAAGGCTGTTGATGAGCTTCGCAGTGGCAGCAGTTTAAATAGTCGTGAGCCAACCATAACTAATCCCTCTGACGATGATGATGTTTTGTCCGCTGATGCGTCAAACTCTGCATTACGCGGGTCGTATGAAATCGTCGTTCAGCAACTAGCCTCGGGCAGTAGAATTACAACTGATGCTGGCGCTTTTACATCAAGTTCAGATGCGCTGCTATCTTCAGGAACCGGGTCTCTTACGTTTAGTATAGGTGCTGACGATAGCTTCACAATTAACGTTGATGACACAACCACTCTTACAGAGCTTCGAGAACTGATTAACAATTCAGAGGATAATTTTGGCGTAACGGCAAACATCATTGAGACAGGTACTGGTGATGGGCCGCGTTTAGTCATATTGTCCGATAAAGTGGGTGATGGTAATAATTTGGTCATAACCAATGACAGCGGAAATGCCGAGTTAGATCGCTTATCTACCACTGGCGGAACAAACAATATCGACGTCAATAATATCCAATCTGCACAAAATGCAATTGCATTTGTTGATGGTATTGAAGTGCAAAGTGCCAGCAATGAATTTGAGAATACAATTCAAAATGTCTCTTTTAAAGTTAACGAAATCTCTCCATCGAATAGTAACGGAGATCAGCTGGCGACCAACTTGACGATTGGCTTTAATAAAGAGGGCGTTGAAGAGGATATCAAGAGTTTTATTAGCAGTTACAACTCGCTTGTTGATGAAATAGAGCGCTTGACACGTTATGGCGCTACATCTGAAGATAGTGATGGTCCACTTGCTGGTGATTCTTTATTACGCGGGTTACAGTTGAATATTAGTACGATTGTTGGTGAAGAGGTCTCGGGCTCTGAGCTAAGTAGCCTCTTTCAGTTAGGGATAGAGCTTAACGAAGAAGGTAGACTTGAAATAGGAACTGAGGACTTTGGTCTTGGTTCTGGTCAAAAACGCTTAGATGAAGCCCTAGAAGACAACTTCGATGATATATCAACACTATTCAACAATGAAAACAATGGTATTGCTGTAAGGCTATACGACTTGGTAGAGCAATACTCTTCGTCTAGCGGTCTTATAAGTCTCAGAGAGCGTAGTGCGCAAGATGAAAAAGACAATGTTGAAACAGCGCGAGAAGCATTAGAACTCAGAATGACAAACTTTGAACAAACCGTGCGTTCAAGGTATGTGAACCTGGATAGAACTATTTCCCAGTTGAACCAAACAGGTTCGGCGTTATTTGCAGCACTTATTTAAAGACTGGAGTTATTATGTCGTTACGTGGAATAAATGCTTATCAAAAGAATAATGTTAAGCAAGCTGTCTCAACAGCTGACCCGCATAAGTTAACACTATTACTGTTGCAAGGTGCCATGGATCGTATTGCCTATGCTAAAGGGGCTATGGAACGAAAAGACTTTGTTAATAAATCAAAGTTTGTGACCAAAGCCACATCAATTGTTATCTACCTAAGAGACACCTTAGACATGAATGTTGGTGGGGAAATAGCGGAAAACCTTTTTGCGTTGTACAACTATATTGTCGAAATTGTTAATGAAGGTCATTTTAATGACGATAAAGCGAAGCTTGATGAAGCATATAGTCTATTAGAACCAATAAGGGACGCATGGATTTCTATACCTGAGAGTGCCAAACTAGAGGCATATCAACAAAAGGAATTGGCTGCATCAAATGAACGATGAGCATTCGATCTGCCTCAATCACTCACTAACACCTGTTTTTCTTCGTGTAATAAACAATAGAATCGAATCGACATTAGTGTCTGATGATGACCAGTCTGCTTTGTTACTGAAACTAGTTGTGTTAAGACACAAGCTAGTGATTAGAGAATTGAATAAAATAACTGCTGAATTTAAACAGCAGTTTGTTACCTTTGAACTAAAGAGAAATAAAAGACTTGAAGAAATAAGTTCAAGTTTGCGTAATGATGCAAAAAATGAGGTAATAAAGCTCAAAAGAGCGAAGCAAGCGGTCGAGAGATACAAATAATAATGCGTAAAGCCATCCAGCTATTCATTGAAGATGAAGAATCACAGTTAGAAAAGGAAGAGGCGCTCCTTCCGGTAGTAACAAAAAACTACACTAAAAGTTTGAAGTGCTTTCAACGTATTGTTCCATCTGTTTATCAATTGCTTGAAAATCATACATTTCAGCATAGTTCTATTTTTGTCAACAAAGATGGTGAATTAGACATCGTTGAGTCTAGCTCAGGTTCGGTATTTTATGGCAAAGATCCCAAAAAGTCGGTAGCGCAACATGTTGAACAGTTTCTGGCCGCCCCACAATCACTTGTGCTTACGCAGCCTGACGGCTCTGCAATAAGTAGCGCAACCTCTTCTCACGAACAAGCTATTATTATATTTGGTATCGGGCTAGGTCAGCACATTCTAGCGCTTATGCAGTCGGCAGATATAAAACACATCATCATTTATGAGCCCAACTTAGACTTATTATTTTGCTCACTTTACACTGCGTTTTGGCCTATCATTTTTAACCTTGCAAAGAGCCAAAATGTTTCGCTTTATTTTCAAGTTCCTAACAATGGAAAGTCGCTGTTTGCAGACTTAAGTGAACTTCATAATGCATTTGGTATTAATTCGCTATGGGTTTATTTTCATTATCACAGCAGTGAATTTGATGATATTAAAGATGAACTATCTTCAAATAATTGGCGCATAGGACGAGATTTAAGACATCATATAAACGAGAAGACGTTTGAAGACTATTTACCAAAGTGGCCACCAGTTGTAACTGATACATCATGGAGCGGTGAAAATTTAAATTATGAAGTATTCACCAATAATTTATCTGCGTTTAAAAAGTACTTCCCAGATATAGCGGAAGAGTTTTCAAACTATATCCCTATAAACTGGGAAGTTGTTGCTAATTCATCTGGCGAAGTAAATTTATTCAACCTTAAATATAAAACTTACTTGTTAGGCGACAAAAGTAAAGAAGAGTCCGAAAACATCTACACAATGTTTAAAGGCAATCCGAGTCGAGATGAATTGGTATTAAACTACTCTGGAGGAAAACTTTATCCTCATTTTCATTATCGAACTGCGGTGAGAATTCAAGACAAATTTAAGAAGGTCACTAAAGAAAGTACGATATTGCACCGTGATATTAAATCACTTCTCCTTTTCGGTGTTGGTAATGGCTACCAATTACAGCGCTTGTTAGATTCTCATGAAATAGGCAAGTTATTTATTTATGAGCCAAATCGAGATTTTTTTTATTCTTCATTATTTTCAATAGATTGGGAAGCATTGCTTGAAAAAATGGATGCCAACGAGAGTAGTATTTATCTTAATGTTGGCGACGATGGCTCAAATTTAGTGGAGGACTTTCTCACCCAGTTTGATAGGGTAGGTAGTTATAATTTGGCAAACATGTTTTTGTTCAAAAGTTATGATAATGATGTGCTTGAACCCACGCTGAATAACTTACGAGAAGAAATAAGACTGGTAATAGGGTTAAGTGATAACTTCGAGAATTCTCGATATATAATTTCGCACAGCAAGTGGGCAGTTGAAAACAATTTCAAGTATTTGTTAAAGAAAGAGATTGCACCTAGCGTCTTGAATGAAGTGCCTATTTTTGTTGTTGGGAACGGCCCTTCCTTGGATTATCTTATCCCTATTTTGAAAGAAGAGCATGCTAATGCGATAGTCATTAGCTGTGGCACAGCATTACAAGTACTGCATAAAAACGATATTGTGCCTGATTATCATGTTGATTTGGAGATAAATAGGTCACCTTATGACTGGTTGATAAGAGTAGATGACAACGAGTACTTGAAAAAAATTAACTTAATTAGCGGAAATGGCGTTCATCCAGACGTGATAAAAGCGTACAAAAATGCCTTTTTGTCCCTAAAAGAGGGAGAGGCTGCAACGCTTATTATAGAGTCTCTGTTTAGCGAACATAAATTTTCCTCGTTAAAATACTCTTATCCTACAGTATCTAACTTTGCGATTGATTGCGCGCTAGAGCTTGGTTTTAAACAAATTTATCTTTTTGGTGTCGATCTTGGGTTTGTCGACCAAAAACACCATCATTCACAACAGTCCGGTTATTACCTCGAAGATGGGAAAGAATTAATTGAATATACAAAGGTCTACAATACATCTTTAACCGTCGAAGGCAATTTTAGGCCATTAGTTAACACTAAACACGAATTTAAAATGTCCAAAACAATTATGGAGCTGGCATTAGAAAATGCCACTCATGATGTCGATGTATACAATTTAAATGACGGTGCCAAAATAAAAGGTACTATTCCGTTGGTACCTGAAAACATGTTGATTTTATCCGACAATCGAAAGAAAAAAAGAGTAATCGACTGGATAGAAAATACGGCACATCAAGTGCTGGACAACGAAGTTTTTTCTAAGCGTTTTCATCAAGAAATAAAAAACAGCGACTTACTTTACGGTTTTAGTTTGCTTGAAGAGGTTATGAGTGTACCTTTTGAGAGCAGAAATGACGCAGAGAAAGCGGTAATACAAAACAGAGAGACTATTATTGAGCTATTTGTAGATGGTAAACCAATTGTTATGTATTACTTACACGGTTCGGTAAACTACATCAATACTATGTTAAACAAAGCGTTGAATATGTCAAACGATGCGGAATGTCTACAGCTGCTCAACGTAATAAGAGAGCAGTGGATGTTGTTTTTAGCTGACGCAAGTATGAGTATGAAAGTTGCGCCTTACGAACTTGACTTCATATCGGGTTGTCCATTAGAGCGTGCTCAGATAAAAGGGCCCGAATATTATAAGGGACATAGATTAGCGGCTTTTAGTGAAAGCGCTGCTCCGGCATTAGCGAAAGCTTCAAACATCCTTGGCATAAATTTCAGCGACTTTTCACCAACCTGTGGCAGGCTTCGCATTGAGTTTTATAAAGCTGGTCATTGCTTTACCTCGCTAAAAAAAGAAAAATTATGTTTAATAGTAACAAGTCTAGGAGATTTTAAAAACTTGTTAGAGAGAGACACTAATGCACTACTTCTCTACCTTCCTCAGTACTTTATTGACGAAAATTACGACTTCGGAGTTTTTGGTAATAAAGATAACTACGTATTTTTTATAGCATTGCTTGCAGCCACTTGCAGTGAGTCAGTTAAAGTTGTAGTGCCTAAACTCCTCGAAAAAAGGTCATTTAATGTTCTGTCTGAACACCTTACTGAGTTTGCCAGCCTATCGAGGTTTATTAGCTACGAATCCCATTACTATACGGCTTTCTCAAGGAAGTATTTGAGTGAAAAAGAGATGGTTAATGGTGTTGATGAACGTTTCAGGTTCTTACCTTCTATCAGAGAAGAAAATCTCTTTTCAATTTTTTGAATCTTACTGATGTGAATATTAATTACTTTTGTCTAGGGCGTGTTGATCTTTGCTGTACATATTTTACTCAACAATACATCGGCAGCCACATTAACATAAATGCCAGCGATACCATGCTGGCATAATTTCGCTCTAACTTATCGTATCTAGTTGAAATGGCTTGATATTGCTTAATTCTTGCAAATGCATTTTCAACCAAATGTCGGTATTTGTATAAGTACCAATCCATGCTTTTTTATCAATATCTTGACCGTAATTCCGTGTAGTAATTACTGGTGTTCCACCGTGGTCACGAACAAAACAGCGGAATGGTTCGCTATCATAGCCTTTATCACAAACGACAGTGTTCACTTCATCAAGCTGTTCAACCAAACTATTCGCATGAACAACATCGTGGCGTTGACCTTCGGATAAGCCGAAACAAATCGGTAATCCTCCACTATTTCAAATATCATTCGATGTTCAGTTTTATCGTAAATACGGCCTGTACTTTTCATAACTTGGAGTAGCAGTTCCCATCGAATATCAGTTAGTATTGTTCTTGGCATGGTTTTGGATATGGCTTTACTTTTGGCGAAGCAAATTATAACCCTTTACCATGCTGATTAAAAAATACTCACGAAAGATCAACGATGGAATGGTCTCCCCCCTCAAACGGCATCGCAATGTGCCAAACTTGGAATTGAACAATCAAGTTAACAAGGTGAAGAGGCCAAGATGGATATTACAACGATTGGGCTGGATTTAGCAAAAAGTGTGAGTCATGTGGTGTGCTGTAATCAGGCAGGCAAGATTGTGCGAAAAAAAATGTTGAGACGAACTCAGATACTGCATTTTTTTAGTGAGCTAGCACCCTGTTTGGTGGGGGTTGAGTCATGTGCCAGTGCGCATTATTGGGCAAGAGAAATAGCGAAGTATGGCCATCAGGTAAAACAAATCGCACCACAGCATGTAAAAGCGTATGTGCGGGGTAATAAGACGGATTTTAATGATGCGCTGGCGATAGCAGAAGCAGTAGTACGCCCCGAGATGCGGTTTGTGCGAACGAAAACGCAAACCCAACAAGATATTCAGGCATTACACGTGATGCGTAAGAAGTGTGAGCGGGATAGAACCGCCAACAGTAATGAAATACGGGGGGTGCTCAATGAGTACGGGATCATCCTTCCGGTAGGCATCAGTCATGTCTATAAATCACTGCCTGAATTATTTGACCGGCAGGTTGAGAATGGTTTGAGTGAATTGTTCAAAGAACTGTTAGAGCGACACTATCAAAAACTTGTAGAGCTGGATGAGCACCTGAACTGGTATACAAAGAAAATTAAACAACTAAGCCAACACGAAGCTTGTAGACGACTACAAAGTATTCCCGGAGTTGGCCCAATTATAGCCAGTGCGCTTTATCAACATATCGGCAATGGCAGTGAGTTTAAGAATGGTCGGGCAGTTTCATCATCATTGGGGCTGGTACCCAAACAACATAGCTCAGGGGGCAAGCATAATTTACAAGGGATTAGTAAGCGTGGAGATAGCTATCTAAGAACCTTACTCATTCATGGTGCCAGGGCTGTCATGCGAGTGAGTAAACATAAAGAGACGCCATTGTCTCAATGGATAAAGCGAATAGAGCAAACGCGGGGGAGAAACAAAGCCGCGGTTGCACTGGCTAATAAATTGGCCCGAATAGCTTGGGCACTACTAGCACAAGGTGGCGATTATCAGCCTGAGTTGACAACCGCTTAAGTTAATAATGAACCAGTTCACTTCCAAGGATTGCTGAATAAACATAACGTGATGACAATACGGTTAAACCGACATATCGAAAACCTGATAGGGCGTGTGGATTATTAATCCGAGTCAACGATAAGGACGATATGGGCGAAGTTCATCGAGGCTCGAAGTGAAAATACTTCAACGAGAAGCCGGATATACGGACGCAAACCATTTTAGTCAAAACAGCATGTTTACTCTTGCAATAACGGGGGAGACCATATACACACCCTAGGGCCTGTTGATCTTTGCTGTACATATTTTGCTCAGCAATGCATAGGTAGCCACATCATTGAAAATGCCAGTGACACCATACTGGCATAATTCCTCGCCAATTTTTCATACCTAGTTGATATTGAACGATAATGTTTAATTCGTGCGAATGCATTTTCAACTAAGTGCCTATATTTATAAAGGCACCAATCGACACTGTTTTTGTCTATATCTTGGCCATAATTGCGTTTCGGTATGACTGAAGTGCCTCCCTTGGCTTCAATATATTCCCGCAAAGAATCACTATCGTACCCTTTGTCGCTGACGAAAATATTTATTTCTTGCAAATGGTCAACCAAACTTTGAGCACGAGTAATGTCGTTTCTTTGGCCTTCCGATAGCTCAAAATATATAGGAAGTCCTCCACTAACCACTGCCAAATGGATTTTCGTAGAATTACCACCTCGGCTCTTACCTATGCATTCATTATCTGATGTCGCAGCACCTGTACTATGCTGATGGACTTTAACAATTGAACCGTCCGCAAAAACCCAGTCATAATCAGCAAGTTTTGCTAACTCATTGAATAACATATTTAATAGACCTTTCTTTGACCACAAATTGAAGCGTCGATAAATAGCACTCCAGCCACCAAACTCTGTGGATAAATCTCGCCAAGGGATACCAGTTCTCAGGCGATAAAGTATTCCTTCAAAGGTCATTCTGTGTTCTGGTTTATTGTAAATGAGGCCAGAGCTCTTCATTACTTGAAGTAGCTTTTGTCACCGCTTATCAGTTAGCATTAGTCTTGGCATGGTATTGAGTTGTTAATTTATTTTTGGCGAAACGAATTATAACGCTTTACCATGCCTGTCAAAAACTAATCACGAAAGATCAACAGCCCTTAGTCTGGGTAATTAGATTTTTTTATTGTTTGTTCAGCCATTTCAACTTGGACAGCTTATGCTGAAACGTCTTTTCATCAAATTCAAGAACGAATAACTATCAAAATACGGCGAAAGCAAAATCATGACTATTCTTAAACAAAATGAAGGTTCGGTGGTGGTGCCTGACTTAGTTGGTGAGCACGGAATGCGTAGCGCAAAGTTTTCTAGCTGGCGCTCAACGTACGGTGGCATGGACACCTCAATGATGAATCAGATGAAAAAGCTGCCTAAAATAAGCGCATCAAAAAATGTACGCTGAAGAGCGTATCAAAGCGGATATTCGCCACAAAATAATCGAGGGAAAGCCCTAAGGCCATTCCAAAACAGCGAGATGGGTGTAAAGTTAGTCAAGCAGCGTCGGTGCAGTATTCGTCTGGCTTGTGCTCGCGTGGAATTAAGTTAAAGTGGCTATCGGTATGTAGCAAAGCAGGCGAGCCAAAATGCATTGATTGCCGAAAAGTTATTGCTGTTAACTACTACTCACGAGCGGTGGGGGCTATATTTTTTGTTGTTGCACAACGTGAAAGCTACACATGGAATTTAAAACGTGTGTATCGCATCTATAAAGAGCTTTAGCTGAACCTGCTTATTGAGCCAAGAAAACGGCTTAAATGAGATAAGCCAGATGCGCTTGGAGCGCCGATTATGCCAACTCTAGCATGGTCAGTGGGCTTATTAAGTGACAGCTTGCAAGAGGCCGTTGTATACGTTCGTTTAGTGTTATTGACGATAACAATCGCGAAGGACTCGCGATCGATGTGGATTTAACGATGCCAAGCGCTCGTGATATCCGGTCGTTAGAGCAAATAATTGGATGGCCAGAAAAAACGGCTACAATTTGACTAAAAAAAGCATAAAATACTCTTCAAAACAATGAGTTGCTTGGGATAATAATCAACAAATTACATTGCTGTATATTCAGTTGGGTAAACCGACGCAAAACGCTCATATTGAAGAGTTTAATCGAACAGCAAGGCATTAATGGTTAGATATTCAGTATTTTGTTTCACATGAAAAGCGCAAACCTTGTCATTGCACAAATCCTAGTACGCGACTATAAGAAATAAGGTTTCAGTAAATCTGAACGAAATTTAAAATCAATAGGGCGAAAAACAATGACCTATAAAACAGAACAAGAACAATTCTGGGCGGGTGAGTTTGGAGATAGCTACAGGCATAGAAACGACTCTGAATCATTGCTCTATTCCAAGGTTGCTATGTGGTCGAAGATGCTGCGTTCGGCTAACAATGTAACATCTGCCCTTGAATTAGGTTGTAATATTGGCTTGAACTTGGTTGCTCTTAAAAAGCTTAAGCCCAGCCTGTCGTTAACCGGATATGAAATAAACAAAAAAGCTGCAGAGCAGGCAAAAAAAGAGCGTGTTGCAGATATTTTTACGGCGTCAATTCTTGAAAAGATACGCAGCAATAAATTCGATCTGACATTTACTGCTGGTGTGCTTATCCATATAAATCCAGAATTTTTACACTGCGTTTATGACAACTTAGTAGAAAACTCTCGTCGTTATGTTCTTGTCGCTGAATATTATAATCCATCTCCTACCGTCATTACTTATCGGGGTGAACAAGATAAGCTATTTAAGCGAGATTTTGCTGGCGACCTGATTGAGCGCTATGGAATGAAACTTGTTGACTATGGTTTTCTGTATAAGCGTGACAACTGGGCGCCACAAGACGACATTACGTGGTTTCTTTTAGAAAAGTAATACACCATTGCTGTTGAGCGAAGAGAATCTTAGTTTTGAATACTCGGGCGTAATAGCATACTAAAAGTTTTGTGATTTTTAGAGCTTCGGGCATGCTGTGAGGTCCAACATGAAAAACGCGATGTTATCTCGTGTCCTTAAATATGAAAATCCAGCGCCAGTGAAAAGCCGCTGGCTTGCTTCATTGTCAATTTTTATACGCGCTATTATTTGTGTAGGCTTCCGAAATTCCCTTTGAAATCTCTCTAACGCCGCCGTTAGGCATCTTTTAGCAAACCCCTTTCCTCTGCAACGTGGATTAAGGTTGATCGATACTTCTGCATAGTGGTAATGCACATCAAAACGAACAAACCCAACAGGGGCGGAATTTTCCAAGTAACACAAAATAAGCAGTTTTTTTTCATCAATAAGGGAATGTTGGAGCCAGTCAATATGCTCATTCCAAGTGACCGCCATTGAGTTTAACGACATGGCAATTGTGTGCGGATCGTTGCGCCACTTAAACAGGTATTCTGCATCATCGCGCGTCACAAAGCGGGTCAACATATGTATTTTCCGTTCCAATAAGGCACTATCGGATAATGCTCCATGAAAGAGGACTGCCTCTCTTTACTGACCGACACACCTGCTTTCCAAGGATATGTTTAAGGTGTTTTATTGGCAGACCAAGACCTGGCCGAATAGCTCGAACGTTCTCTCGCGTGAGTATTTCCCCTTTCTTGATATCTTTAACAATGTAAAGGCTTCGCCTAAGTTTACGCGAGTGTATTTCTGATTCTGTGCATCCGTATGAAATTTTGCCAATAGCCACGCGTGCACGTTTTGTTTCGTCGACTAAGAGAGCAAACTCATCCGCTTCAAGAGAAAATGCCGCGTCTACACCGCCCGCATTTCTGTCTATTACAAAGTGCTTTTCTATAACGGTTGCACCGAGAGCTGTTGCGGCAATTGCAGTACCAATACCCGTGGTATGGTCTGATATCCCTACCTGGCAGTTAAACAATTGCTGTAGGTGCGGGAGTGTTGCTAGGTTTGCGTTTACCGGATCTGCAGGGTACTGGCTGGTGCATTTAAGAAGAATATACTCCTGACAATTGTTCTGCTCAAGTACCTCTACAGCCTCGGCTATCTCAGTAAGGCTTGCCATGCCGGTAGACAATATTACCGGTTTACCCGTCTTAGCGACCTTAGCAATTAATTCATGATCCGTGTTTTCAAATGATGCAATTTTGTAGCATGGAACGTCGAGTGATTCTAAGAAGTCAACCGACGTTTCATCAAAAGGGGTGCTAAATGCAACCATGCCTCTTTCTTTCGCCCTTTCAAATATCGCTTTATGCCATTTCCAAGGAGTATGTGCTTTTTCGTACAGCTCATAGAGCGAGCGGCCCTGCCAAAGGCTTTGTTTGTCATCGATAAAAAACTCACTATCCTTAATGTCGATAGTCATAGTGTCGGCGGTATAGGTTTGTAGTTTAAGAGCACGAACACCTGCGTCGGCGGCAGCGTCTACCATTTCTAATGCAAGTGTTAAGTTTTGGTTATGGTTACCCGATAACTCAGCAATAATGAACGGAGGTTCATCTTTACCTATATTAAATGGTCCGATCTTTATGGTGTTCACTTTCTCTCTCATGCTTGTTCTAAAGATAAAGGCTGTAGTAGTGACAAAACGTGTTTGCTCACGCAAGGAGTACCACTGTGTCGAGGGACTATATTACCAGCGCATTCAGACATGGCCTTTAATTTGGACGGTGATTGTAATAACGACACGAGAGTTCTTGCAACGTCAGTTACAGACACCTGATCCCAAAATCCGAGATATTTGCATACGTTTTCTTTCGATAAACATCGCGTTGTTTCAACTTGGTTTTCTGCCACGCATATAACGAGAGCTGGGAGCGTTGAGATACAGCGTTCCCAGTGCATTGAACCACCCGCACCAACCATTAGCGACGCTTTTTTCATAAGCTCCGCTATTCGGTCACAATCTATATGTAAACGTATGTTGTGCTTAGTAATCAAGTTTATTTGACTGACCTTAGCTATCACATCTCTTTTCGCTTGATGGCCACTTCCAATAACGATATCGACCTGTAATTGAACTTCTTTAATCGACGCGATAGCGTCAAGCGTTAAAGATGTCATGTTAGAGGGGTCACTGCCGCCAAAACAAACTAGCACTCGTACTGGATTACGCTTCATAAAATCCTGAGTTGGTTGTTCATAAAACTCCTGTCGCAATAATGCGTACTCTGGGCCGAGCAGCATTTTGCATTTAGGTGGAACTAACATTTCGTATCTATTACCTTTATCGAAAAAGTTGACATCCAGTAGTAAGTCACAATAGTGAGGGCGACTTGCTAAGTCATCGATAACCATCACTTTTGCGCCAGTTAACGAAAGTTTTTGTTCGAATGTTTCATCTAGTTGGTAATGATCAACTATCCATAAATCAGCGTCTACATGCCCAACATCGCTATCAATATGCTGCACAACTTCATGATTGAGGTTACAGGGGCCATAACGTTCTTGTAACAGCGTCGATTTTTGAGAGTTTACAAAAGTGATGCGATGGAGAGTGCCAGATGCGTCCAACAAATTTTGAATGCCCTTGGCTAATGTAAGGCATCGCATAACATGACCTGTGCCTATTTCTGAGTTTGCGTCCACTCTAAAAGCAATTTTTAAGATTAGCGCTCTCCCATTTCTTTCAGTATTTTGAACATCACTTCTGCACGCTTCCAGTCCTCGAATGTATCAATATCTTGAACTAGATGGGAAGGAAGCTTTAACATTCGTGAGTGTTCGGAAAATATTGCTTTAGACGTGTCTAACCACGTTGATGCTTGCGCAGCATAAAGTTGCCCAGCATCATGATAAGCATGTGGTAGATCCTGAGAACGCTTGTTGATATCTACAGCGCTACAGGGCCGGATGTTACCAATTTCATCCTCCAGTAAGGCTCTTTGTATAGGAAAGGAAAAACGATGGGCGGTAAACACGTAATCCGCTTTTGTTTGTTGCAGCAACTCTACCGATTGATCTAATAGCTGCGCAGTGACGAAAGGCGCGGTAGCATATAGACATAAACAGTATTCAACGTTATTTTTAAGGGCTATGTAGTCACTTAGCGCAGAGCGGATAACTGGAGTGGTACCTGTCATATCATCAGCGAGAGATTTATCTCGCATAAAAGGAATTTCGGCTCCATATTCTTTTGCAACGTTTGCGATCTCAGAGTCATCGGTTGAGACGATGACTCTATCTATTAACTTGCTGTTTATTGCAGATTCAATTGAGTAAGCAATAATTGGTTTTCCGCAAAAGCGAGTAATATTTTTCCTTGGAATGCGTTTGCTTCCGCCTCTAGCGGGAATTATAGCGATATTCATTTTTTTGGATATTCACTTTTAAAAAACATCTCAGACACTCACACACTTGGGTATCAAAGTTATAATGCCAAAATTATTCGTCGAGTTCGTCAAGCAATGTGATTAGTTTATCGACAATAAGGTCAACTTGTGAAGATGTTAAATCTGGAAACATAGGTAAGGTGATTGCTTGTTGGTAATATTGCTCTGCGTTAGGAAAGTCTCCAGCGTTAAATCCTAATGCCTCATAATATGGCTGAGTATGAATGGGAATGTAGTGCAAATGTGCGAAGATTCCTGCGTTTCTAAGACGCTCAATAACTGTCTTTTTTTGTTCCTGACTAATATCCAATATACGAACGACATACAGATGATAGCTAGAGTAGCTTTGGCCACTAACAATTAGAGGGAGAATTCGCGGGCAAGACTTGAATAGTTCATCGTACCTTTTAGCGATTGAATTCCGTTTTTCTATAAATACTGAGAGCTTTTTGACTTGGCTAACCCCTAGCGCTCCCTCAATATCGTTCATTCGGTAATTATAGCCAAGACTAACTTGTTGGTAATACCAAGGACCATGAGAAGGTTTCGTCATTGACTCTTTAGCATTAGTGACACCATGGCTTCTGCCCATCCGCATTGATTCTACTAGTGCTGGATCATTTGTCATTGCCATTCCACCTTCCATGGTGGTTATGATCTTTACTGGGTGAAAACTAAAAACGCAAATGTCGGAATATTTACAACTACCTACTAAGCTACTTTTGTACTTTGCTCCCACGGCATGAGATGCATCTTCAATGACTCGAAACCCATAGTGCGACGCAAGAGTGGCTATACTCTCCATATCACACGATTGCCCTGCAAAATGCACAGGAATTAAGACTTTTGGTAGTGTGTTTGTTTCTTTTGCCTTTCTCAGTTTGTTTCTTAACGCAGTTATACACATGTTGCCGGTTTCAAGATCAATGTCTACAAAGTCGACGATAGCATTGCAGTAAAGAGCGCAGTTTGACGAGGCTACAAATGAGTTAGGGGATGTCCAAACTCGATCCCCTTCTCCCACCGATAGTGCTAAGCAAGCCAAATGTAACGCTGAAGTAGCGCTATTAACAGCAACAGCATATCTCGCTCCGCAGTATTCAGACATCGCTTCTTCGAACAGAGGAACTTTGGGACCTTGGGTAAGCCAATCAGATGTTAGTGTTTCAACAACCGCTTTGATATCTTCATCATCTATATGCTGTTTGCCATAAGGAATCATCACTTACCTTCCTGATCAAACGTCAATATTTCATCTACCGTAAGAAAATGAGAGTTTGTGTCTGACACGTATTCAAAACCATCAACTACTGAATTTCCCTTTTCACCGAGAGCGTTAGTTTTGAAGTCGTTGCTTCTATTAAAAAATTTGATAGCTGGCGCAATGACAAAGTGATCGTCATATTCGAAAGTGTGAAAGGCCATGTCGCCAGGGCACATCATTTCGTGAAGTTTCTCGCCAGGTCGAATACCCACTATCTTAATTGGTACACCTGGTGCCATGGCTTCGGCTAAATCGGTAATTCTAATTGACGGTATTTTGGGCACAAATATTTCGCCACCCATCATGCGCTCGAAATTCTTCAAAACAAAGTCGACGCCCTGCTGAAGTGTTATCCAAAATCGCGTCATATCTTTATGCGTAACCGGAATATGGTCAGTGCCTTCTTCAATGAGCTTATTGAAAAATGGAACAACCGAGCCTCTAGAGCCCACTACATTTCCGTATCTCACTACAGAAAATCGAGGTCTGCCCGCGCCAACCATATTATTTGCTGCAACAAACAGCTTATCGGAAGCGAGCTTAGTCGCACCGTACAAATTAACGGGGTTAGCTGCTTTGTCGGTCGACAGCGCGATAACTTTGCTTATCGAGTTATCAATAGCTGCGTTTATAACGTTTTCAGCGCCATCGATATTAGTGCGGATGCACTCCGTGGGATTATATTCAGCAGCCGGAACTTGTTTCATGGCTGCAGCATGGATAACGTAGTCTACCCCTTGCATTGCGCGCGTAAGGCGGTCTTTATCTCGCACATCACCGATAAAGTAGCGCATGCAGGGTGCATTAAATTTCTGTTGCATTTCGAACTGTTTTAGCTCGTCACGCGAATAGATAATTAGGCGCTTGGGGTTATAGCGTGATAACAAATTTTCGGTGTATTTATGACCGAACGAACCTGTACCACCTGTTATCAATATAGACTTGCCGTCAAACATAGATCGCCCACGATTTTTATGATTATCGTTTAAATATATCATGTGTCGGCAACAATGCCATAAACCATTAGTTTTTAACGAGTCTTCCTTAAATAAAAAAAGTGAAATACTCAACAGTAACGATACCGTTAAGCCGTTGGGTATTCATTTTCATACTATTTAAAAAAACAGTCACTGGTTATTCTTCTGTCTATTTACTACACTATATTTAGTGAAAGTTTAATAGGGTAGCCTCATGATTAAAATAGGTTCCGATTCAGGTAACTCGCTTATTGGTCAAATCCAAGAAAAGCAAAATAACCTGTTTGAGAAGCTTGCCAGCGGTAAGAAAATTAACAATGCATCTGACGGCGCAGCAGCCCAGCAAATCATCGACCGGTTAACGTCTGAAGTAGAAGGCAACCGCCAGGCTATTAATAACGTTTACGACGGAATTTCGGTGGCGCAGGTTGCAGAGGGTGGTTTAGGTAGAATCAACGACGATGTGAATCGCATTCGCGAACTTACCTTACAATCTGGCAATGGTGTTTTGAGCAGTGGTGATCGCCGTGCTATTCAATCTGAAATCACTCAGCTGCAAGAAAGCATCTCGCAAACTATCGAGCAGACGAATTTTGCTGGCAAGCCGTTACTATCTGAAATTGGCTCACTTGAATTCCAATCAGGTTCAAGTGCGGGTCAATCAATTAGTGTCAACACACAGGATGTTGCTGCTCAGCTAAACGATGTACTGGCTATCGATATTACATCGGGAACCAGCATTGAAGATGCGCTAGGTGCAACTGATGCTGCAATTGAAACGCTTGGTAACGCGCGAGGCGATTTAGGTGCTACCCAAAACCGTTTCGAAAGTGCGGCGCGTTCTCTTACTCAAGCTAACGTGAACACCGCTGAAGCGCGTAGCCGCATTCAAGATCTTGATTTTGCTCAAGCTGTGTCACAGCAGGCGTCAAACGATGTGCTGGGTCAGGCGGCGCTAACCGTTCAAGCGCAAGCGAATCAGCAGCAAAGTCAGGTTTTATCGTTGTTGAGTTAAACCAACATACGTTAATTTTGCTAAAATTAATCGAAAGAAGCAGGGTAACCTGCTTTTTTTATTGATACATTTCCGAAAACAGCGGTTGCGCTCCGATCTTTTGTCGTTACAATTTATAAATGCGCTAAACTGTAAATAATAACAAAGCGTTCTCGGGGAATTGATGAAGAACATTTTGCTGGTTAGTGACAACCAGGAACTTATTCAAAACTTGGAAACTATCGTTACCTTCATGGGAGAATCGTGTCAATCGCGAGGCTTTAGTGATTGCGAAAGGTATTTGCAAGATAGTGGGGCTGATGCTGTTCTTATAGAGCACATATCGCCAGCCATAGTCAGCGGACTGGTTGAGAAGTTTCCTCACATACCATTTGTAGCATTGGTTGAAAATAATAGCCAAGCATCAGCAGGTTGTAATCTCGTTAGCGTTATTGCAACGCCATTAACCTATCCCGTTTTGACCCAAGCTATCCATCGTTGCCAAGAATACTCAAGGCGCAAACCGAGCTTGTCTCGTACATCGGGAACAAAGACGCGACTGTTTAGAAGCCTTATTGGTAAAAGCGAACAAATACAAATAGTTCGTCGATTAGTTGAACAGGTTGCTCCAACTGATGCCACTGTCTTGATTCTAGGTGAGTCTGGAACAGGTAAAGAGGTCGTTGCACGTAATGTTCACTTCTTATCTGAACGCAAAGACGGGCCATTTATTCCGGTAAACTGCGGTGCCATTCCTGGCGAGCTGCTAGAAAGCGAGCTATTTGGTCACGAAAAAGGGGCGTTTACTGGCGCAATCAGCGCACGTAAAGGCCGTTTTGAGTTAGCGGAAGGCGGTACGTTGTTTCTGGATGAAATCGGCGATATGCCGCTTCAGATGCAGGTTAAATTATTGCGCGTGTTACAAGAGCGTACCTTCGAGCGCGTAGGTGGCAACAAACCCCTTCAGTGTAACGTACGCATCATCGCCGCGACGCACCGCAATTTGGAAACCATGATCAATGAAGACAAGTTCCGTGAGGACTTGTATTACCGACTCAACGTATTCCCGATTGATAGTCCTGCACTCAGACAAAGAAAAGACGATATCCCCTTACTGCTCCAAGAGCTAAATAGCCGTATCCAAGGTGATGGGGTGGAAGGTGTGCGCTTTACCGAGCAAGCGATCGCCTCGTTAATGGAGCACGAATGGGCAGGCAACGTTCGTGAGCTGTCTAACTTGGTTGAACGCTTAACAATTCTTTATCCTGGTCAAATCGTTGATATCGCCGATTTACCTGAGAAATATCAATACGGTGATGTACAGGCTTACGAGCCTGATTATCCAGAAGAAATTCTTGAGCGTGAAGCATTCAATGCACTCTTTGCTGAAGCGGCCGCGCAAGAGCCAGAAGAAGACCTTAACGAGCAAAGCCATGAGGGTCTGAACGGAATGGTTTCTTCATCTTTACCTGAAGAAGGGGTTAATCTCAAAGAGTACCTTTCTGAGTTGGAAGTAAACCTCATTCGACAGGCGTTAGACAATCAAGATTGGGTGGTGGCTCGAGCTGCCGACAAACTTGGTATGCGCAGAACAACGCTTGTCGAGAAAATGCGGAAGTACGATATTCAACGTACTGAAGAAGCGTAATGTCAGGTAATTGACGTTGCGCTTTCCTCTATAATTTCATCCTATCTAACTGAAATATAAGCCAATGATGAATTGGCACATCTTCTGCTTTATCTAAGTCATAGTTTAACAGCGTCTGCAATTTGACGAGGGCAATATGGCTTTTGACAGCACACCACAATCAACTGAGTACTCAGCATCAAGCTATGCGTTAGATAGTATTGATAATGCTATATCTCGTGATGAATACGACCCCTCAAGCAGTGACGATATTTCGTCTTTACGGTTGCAGGCGAGTCGACTTGAACACTTACTTCAGGTAATGCCTGCGGGCGTTATCGTTATAGACGGCAAAGGGATCGTACGCCAAGCCAATGAACAAGCGAAAGCACTGTTAGGTGAACCGCTGGAAGAGGAAGTGTGGCGAAGTATTATCACGCGCTCATTCAAGCCTCGCGCTGACGACGGCCACGAAGTCTCACTTGTTGACGGTCGCCGAGTGAAGCTTTCTATCACGCCATTAGAAAATGAGCCTGGGCAATTAATTGTTATTACCGACTTAACCGAAACGCGGCAGCTGCAAGCACGCGTGAGTCATATGCAGCGCCTGTCTTCTCTCGGAAAAATGGTGGCATCCCTTGCTCACCAAATTCGTACGCCTCTTTCTGCGGCCATGCTCTATGCGTCTAATTTAACGCGCAAAGGCTTGGGACAAGAAGCACAAACTCAATTTGCAAACAAGCTAACTGACAGGCTTAAAGAGCTAGAGAGTCAGGTTAACGACATGCTGCTTTTCGCTAAGTCAGGGGAAGAACAAGTGGTCAGCCAAATTAGCTTGGGAGAGTTGTTTACTTCAATTGAAGGCAGTGCCCAAACCATGACGGCTCAAGCACAGCAAACGCTAACTTTTAGCGGCTTCGATAAAAACGTATCTATTACCGGTAATCTTACAGCGCTTCAAGGCGCGTTATTAAACCTTGTTCACAACGCGAGCCAAGTTACTCCGAAAGGGGAGTGCGTGCACGTAGAAACTGCAGTGTCTGATGAACGTTTGCATGTGGCCATTATAGATAAAGGTCCTGGCGTACCGGATAAACTCAAAAACAAAATTTTTGAACCGTTTTTCACAACTAAAACTCATGGCACGGGCCTTGGTCTTGCGGTGGTTAAATCCGTCGTAAACGCCCACAACGGTTTGCTTAGCGTATCAAATATGCCAGAAGGTGGGGCGTGCTTTAGTGTGTCTTTGCCGTGTGTGGTGAACGCTCAATCTTCACAAACATTGACTCATGTTGCGTAGGTCATAGGAGAGAATAATGTCTAAAACTACCATTTTAATTGTTGAAGATGACGCAGGATTACGCGAAGCACTCCTAGACACCCTTCTGTTAGGTAACTATGAGGTTGTTGCCGCTGACTGTGCTGAAGAAGCGTTGATGGTGCTGTCTTCGCGCTCCGTCGATTTAGTGGTAAGCGATATTCAAATGGGCGAAATGAGCGGTTTAACGCTACTTAAAAGTATCAAAACTAAGTACCCCAATATGCCGGTGCTGTTGATGACAGCTTATGCCACTATTGATGATGCCGTGCAGGCAATGCGCGATGGCGCTACAGACTATCTATCAAAACCGTTTGCCCCAGAAGTACTGCTTAATTTAGTGGGACGCTACGCGCCGGCTCAAAAAATAGAGTCTCGCACGCCTATTGTTGCTGACCCTTCAAGCTTGAAGTTACTTGAGCTTTCTCGCAAAGTCGCGAAGTCCGACGCCACTGTGATGGTAATGGGACCAAGCGGTTCGGGTAAAGAAGTGCTGTCTCGCTATATTCACGATCAGTCGCCGCGAAGTGATGCGCCATTTGTCGCCATCAACTGTGCAGCCATACCAGAGAACATGCTAGAAGCGACCTTGTTTGGTTACGAAAAAGGTGCGTTCACCGGCGCAATCCAAGCGTGCCCGGGTAAATTTGAACAAGCCCAAGACGGTACGCTGTTACTTGATGAAATAACCGAGATGGATTTGGCGCTTCAAGCTAAACTGCTACGCGTGTTACAAGAGCGCGAAGTAGAGCGTCTTGGCGGACGTAAAACCGTTAAGCTCAACGTCCGTGTTATTGCTACAAGTAACCGAGATTTGAGAAAAGCAGTGGATGCGGGAGAGTTCAGAGAAGATTTGTACTACCGCTTAAATGTATTCCCTATTGAGTGGCGCCCGCTATCGGAACGTCCGGGTGATATTGTCCCTCTCGCCGATCATCTGGTTCAGCGTCACGCTAGTTCTCAAGGGCTGGGTACTATCAGGTTAAGCGCAGCAGCACGCAATAAGCTGTCACAATACAGCTGGCCAGGGAACGTTCGCGAACTAGAAAACGTGGTTCAACGGGCGCTTATTTTATGTGAACACAATGAAATCGACGCCAGCGATTTAATGATTGACGAAGACATGACGGCACCTGTTGAAACACTGCAAGAGCATGTTGAAGAAAATAGGTTAGGGTCTGAGCTGCGCTACCAAGAACACCAAATTATCCTCGATACATTGGTGTCGTGTAACGGCAAGCGTAAAGATGTGGCAGAAAAGCTCGGTATTAGTCCAAGAACCCTTCGTTACAAATTAGCGCGCATGCGCGAAGACGGTATTGAAGTGCCCGCATAAGGTCGCTTTCTACACTTTCGGTTTCCTCGTCCTTATCCGTCGCCTCTGTAGTAAAGAAGGCGGCGGTTTTTTGTTGCTCACACTAAGCTAAACGCCATAAATTTGGCTAACCCTCTCCCTTTTAACGTATCCTGTTGATATATATGGCTTTTTAAAGTTGGCAAGCCCTTTGCTAAATCCCCTCTATACATAAGTTATACGCCGATGTTCAGGCGGTCTCGAAAAAGCACTAGGAGTGGTTATGGACGTTAAAGCCAATAGTTTGTATCAAGAAATGCAGAACATGATTGGGCAAACTCGTCTTCAAGTTAATGAGCCTCAACAGCAGCCGCTTAGTGAAGTTAATAGCTCGGCAAGTGATTTCTCGACCATGTTAAAGAATGCGGTAGATGGTGTAAACGGCATGCAGCTCGAATCTAAAGACGCGCAGCAGCGTTTTGAAATGGGCGACCCTAACTTAAGCCTAGCTCAAGTTATGCTGACGAAAGAAAAGGCAGGCATTGCTTTTGAAGCCACTGTTCAAGTGCGTAACAAAGTACTTGAAGCCTATAAAACAATAATGAATATGCCGGTGTAGGTGGAGTAGGTTATGGCTGAAGCTACAGGTACAAACCTTACGGTTCCTGATCAAAATCAAGCAGTGGACAATGAGCCAGAAAACAAATCTGGTTTTATGGACACTTTAGGTAGCGCAGATATGATGCGCCAAATGGCCCTTGTGGTTGTTTTGGTAATCTGCGTCGCCATCGCTATTTTTATTCTTATCTGGTCGCAAGAACCTGATTACCGTCCACTTGCGAAAATGGAAACCCAAGAGCTTATTGAAACCCTCGATTATATGGATGCGAACCAAATCGACTATAAGCTTGAAGGCAATATTGTTTACGTAAGAAGTGACGAATTCCAAAACATCCGTTTAGGCATGACCCGCCAAGGGTTAACAAAGGCCTCTGATGCCGGTACCGATATCATTATGCAGGATATGGGGTTTGGTGTGAGCCAGCGTGTTGAGATGGAGCGTTTAAAACACGCCCGCGAGCAACAAATCGCGGCTACCATCGAAGATATCGCAAGCATTCAAAAAGCCCGTGTCTTGTTAGCTATGCCTAAAGAGAACGTATTTGCGCGAAGAGAGAAGAAAGCGTCGGCAACCGTTGTGCTAACGGCTAAGCGCGGTGCCGTTATTGCCGGTGAAGAGGTTGATGCTGTTGTCGATATTGTGGCGTCTGCAGTGCAAAACATGGAGCCGTCTAAGGTAACCGTAACAGACAGCAATGGTCGTCTGCTTAACTCAGGCTCTCAAGATTCTATGAGTGCTCGTGCCAGAAAAGAATACGAGATTGAGCGCCAGCGTGAGCAAGAGTACTTAGAAAAAATTGACGCGATACTGATTCCAGTATTGGGCATAGGTAACTACACAGCACAAGCTGACGTTACCATGGACTTTACAGCTATGGAACAAACACAGCGTAGCTACAACCCTGATTTACCTGCGGTTCGCAGTGAAATGATAATGGAAGAAAACAGCGTAGGTGGCGGTGTTGGAGGTATTCCTGGTGCACTGTCTAATCAACCTCCATTAGATTCTAACATTCCAGAAAATGCAGTGGGCGGCAGTCAACAAACTATGCCTGGGCGCACAGCAAAAGAGTCTACGCGCAACTACGAACTTGATACCACTATCAGTCATACCAAGAAACAGACAGGGGTTATTCGCAGATTAAGTGTATCTGTGGCGGTGGACTATACCCAAGTTGCGGGTGAAGACGGTGCGATGACGCCAACACCGCGTAAACAAGAAGAGATTCTCAACATACGTAGGCTTTTACAGGGCGGCATTGGCTTTGACGTTACCCGTGGTGATTCGTTAGAAGTTGTAAGCGTGCCCTTTACTCGGATGGACGCAGGGGAAATTGAAGACGCGACTATTTGGGAGCAGCCCGGATTTCTACCAATTCTAAAGCTAGTTGTTGGTGGCTTGGTTATAATAGTGCTTATCATCTTCGTGATTCGTCCTATGCTACGTCGTCTTATTAATCCTGATGAGTCGAACGACGCCGATGAATTTGATGCAGACGAGGGCTTAGATTTAGGCGATGACACCATTAGCATGTTAACGTCTGACTTTGATGAAGGACAGGTAGGTTTTGCGCCAGATGGTTCACTCATGCTGCCTGACCTGCACAAAGATGAAGATGTACTTAAAGCCGTACGTGCCCTTGTGGCCAATGAACCTGAGTTATCAGCCCAAGTAGTGAAGGGCTGGTTAATGCAAGACGAGTAGTGAGATAAGATTATGGCTGAAGAACTTGCCAATGTTGACGAGCCGTCATACGACGTCAGTAAATTAGAAGGCGTAGAAAAAGCGGCCATCTTGCTGCTGAGTCTTTCTGAAGAAGACGCCGCCCAGATATTGAAACACTTAGAGCCCAAGCAAGTACAAAAGCTCGGTACTGAAATGGCAAAAGTGGACGATATGACGCAAACCAAAATTACGGCGGTTCATAAGCACTTTATCGAAGAAATTCAGAATTACAGTACCATTGGCTTCCAAAGCCAAGACTTTGTTAAACGTGCGCTCACAGCCGCGTTAGGTGAAGATAAGGCCGCAAACCTAATTGATCAAATCCTGATGGGAAGCGGTGCAAAAGGCCTAGACTCATTGAAGTGGATGGATTCTAAGCAAGTAGCCAGCATTATTCGCAATGAGCACCCGCAGATTCAAACTATCGTATTGTCTTATTTAGAGCCTGAACAAAGTGCTGAAATATTGGCGCAGTTCCCTGAAAAAGTGCGACTCGACTTGCTAATGCGTATAGCAAATCTAGAGGAAGTTCAGCCGGCTGCACTACAAGAGCTGAACGAAATCATGGAGAAACAGTTTGCAGGTCAAGCGGGTACACAAGCAGCCAAAATGGGCGGCCTGAAGTCTGCAGCGAACATTATGAACTACCTAGATACCGCGATAGAAGGTCAGTTGATGGATGCTATTCGCGAGCAAGACGAAGAGATGAGCCAGCAAATTCAAGACCTGATGTTTGTATTCGACAATTTAGTCGATGTAGACGACAAGGGTATTCAGGCCATACTGCGCGAAGTACAGCAAGACGCGCTGCTTAAAGCCATTAAAGGTGCTGACGAAGAGCTTAAAGACAAAATTATGCGCAATATGTCTAAGCGTGCTGCTGAAATGCTTAATGATGATTTGGAAGCGCTCGGTCCTGTGCGTATTAGTGAAGTGGAAACAGCGCAGAAAGAGATCCTTTCTGTTGCCCGTCGACTTTCTGACTCTGGTGAAATCATGCTTGGTGGTGGCGGTGGCGAAGAGTTCCTGTAGGAACGCTAGTCCCGTCACTCATTTAGCCTAGGTAAATATATGACTGCCAAAAAAAGTTTCAGCGAAAACGAAGTAAATGAAGCTAAAAAATGGGACCTACCTTTCGTTGATGACCCCACTGCACCCCGAGAAAACGAGCCGACCAACGCGTTAAACAAACGTTCGGACTGGAAGTATGAACCGCCTGAAGTTGAGGAAGAGATTAAGCCGCCTACCGCTGAAGAAATAGAAGCTATACGTCAGGCTGCTTATGATGAAGGTTATCAGGAAGGCAAAGAAAAAGGTTTTGAAGAAGGAAAAGCGCAAGGTCTTGAAGCAGGTTTAGCGGAAGGTAAAGAGCAAGGTCACACCGAAGGGCTTGAACAAGGGCTTGAAGAAGGCCGCCAGCAAATGACGGCACAAGCCGAAGTGTGGCAAATACTTGCTGAAAAATTTCACGACCCACTCTCGCAAGCCAACGATGAAACCCGAGATCAATTGGTAAAACTCGCCGTTACTCTTGCAAAAGCAGTTATTAAAACAGAGGTAAGTACTAACCAACAGGTTATAATGCAGGCGTTAAGCGAAGGTATTAAGGCGCTACCAATTAATCAAGCTGACTATCAAATTCATATGAATCCTGAAGATATTGAATTGGTAAAAGAGCATTTTGGTGAAGAGGAAATGACCAAAAAAGGCTGGAATTTGGTTGAAGCACCAGCAATGGAACGCGGTGGCTGTGACATTACCACTGCGCAAAATGCCGTAGATGTGTCGATTGAGCGTCGATGCCGCGACGTTATCGATAAGTTTCTTTTAAACCAAGGTTTATCTGATGACTAGCCCTTGGCATGCCCATTTTGAATCACTTACTAAACAAGTGACATCGCCACCCGTTGTTGCGGCGGGAAAATTAGTCCGGGGCATAGGGCTTACCCTTGAAGCTGTAGGTTGCCAGCTGCCGGTGGGCAGTCAATGTTTAGTGCAAACCATCGAAGGCGAAATAGAAGCTGAAGTGGTTGGCTTTGGTGATGATATTACCTATTTGATGCCCACTGAAGCGGTTCGCGGTATTGTGCCAGGGAGTCGCGTTATGCCGTTAAACCGGCAAAGCGGTTTGCCGGTAGGTATGGGACTGTTGGGACGTGTAGTCGATGGCAACGGTCAGCCACTTGACGGACTGGGTGAAATCAATGCCGAAGCGCGAGCTCCCACTACGCGTCCTCCTATGAACCCGCTCATTCGCCGTCCAATCAACACCCCTATGGATGTTGGCGTACGTGCCATCAATGCGTTAAATACGGTTGGCGTTGGTCAGCGTATGGGGCTTTTTGCAGGAAGTGGCGTGGGTAAAAGTGTGCTACTTGGCATGATGACCCGAGGCTGTGAAGCCGATGTGGTCGTGGTTGGGCTTGTAGGTGAGCGTGGCCGAGAAGTAAAAGAGTTTATCCACGAAATACTGACAGAAGAAGAACGCCAACGGGCGGTTGTAGTGGCAGCGCCAGCCGATACTTCACCGCTTATGCGTTTAAAGGGCTGTGAGACGGCGGTAACTATCGCTGAATATTTTCGTGATAAAGGCATGAAAGTACTGCTGCTGATTGATTCTTTAACACGCTATGCCATGGCGCAGCGCGAGATTGCGTTGGCTGTGGGTGAGCCACCGGCCACAAAAGGTTATCCACCTTCGGTATTTGCTCGGCTTCCCGCTTTGGTTGAGCGTGCAGGTAACGGTAGCGAGCGCCAAGGCTCTATCACGGCTTTTTATACGGTGCTAACCGAAGGTGACGATTTGCAAGACCCCATTGCCGACGCCGCTCGCGCTATATTAGATGGTCACGTGGTGTTGTCGCGAACCCTTGCCGATAGCGGTCATTACCCTGCTATTGATATTGAGGCGTCAATAAGCCGTGTAATGCCTATGGTCGTGAGCGAAGAACATCAATTGATGGCGCGTCGTATTCGACAAGTTTATTCAAACTACAAACAAAACCAAGACCTCATTTCTATTGGCGCTTATGCGAAAGGTTCAGACCCGCGTATTGATCTGGCTATTCGCGCAGAGCCTGCAATCAACGCTTTATTGCAGCAAGGGATGAAACAAGTCATACCGTATGACGAGAGCTTAGAAGGCATGGCTGCACTGGCTAAAGGGCTGGGGCAAGGCTAATGTATAGTGCTGCAATGCAAGTTAGCTTGCCTATGATCCAGAAGTCGTCAACTTTTCAAAAGGTATCGCATAATGTCTAAACAACTAGAACGTTTAGCCGAATTCGAGCGCGAAAAAGAGCAGCGAGAAGCCCGATACTACAAACAGGCCCAACAGAACGTTAATCAGCAAAAGCAAAAGCTAACCAGTCTTGAGCAGTACCGCATTGACTACATAAAAGGTATTCAACAAACCGGTCAAGCAGGTGTTACCGCCACCTATTATCAGCAGCATTTATCCTTCGTTGGAAAACTGGATAAAGCGTGCGAACAACAGATGCAAGTGATTGCTCGTGCACAAATGGCGGCGGATCAGCGAAAGCAACTTTGGCTAAAGCAACAACAAAAAGTGAAAGCTGTTACCTTGTTGCTAGATAAGAAAAAGTTGGCAGAGCAGAAAAAAGAAGCCAGAGCTGAGCAGGCCATGATGGATGAGTTTGCTACCCAACGATTTTTCAGAGCTAAGCGCTCGCCTTTCTGATAATTAGTCGAGCCTCTGCCACTTTGGCTCAACCCTTGCAAAAACCATTTCATAATGTACTAGCGCGACGTAATTACTTTGCAATCGCTACAACGGAAAATCATCGTTTCTTTGAGTTTCATCACACAGTATAGCGTTTGAAATTCAGCGAGGGCGACTAAGGGCCGTAGCGAAAAATCATAGCGATACATGCTGACTAAGTAATGCTAAGTGATTGTAATTAAAGTAAGCGTTGGTGGGTTTGCGATGAAATGGCATCAAGTTTTTTGTAATAAAACGCCACGTGAATCATTCGCATCACGATACGTCTTCTTGGTGAAAGACGATTTAAATGTAGGACGGTAGGACAATATGCAACAAGTTGCCGCACATAAAACAGACATTGCCGCATTACCATTCTCTGCTTCTGGTACGGCGAAAGCCATTGGAACGGGTATCGGAACTCAGCAACAAGCGAACAATGAAAATAACCAAGCATTTAACCGACTTTATCAAGACGCGAAAACGACCAAGTCAGATTTTGTTTTAAACGAAAAAGAAGATCAGGTTGCTCAATCTCGAACAGCAAACCGTTCGGACAGAGCGGCTCCCCAATCTTCAGTCTCCAGTGACACGATCAAAAATGGTAAAGACCGCGATGCGGGACATACGGATTTACCTGTTCGTGACGAAGTGACAGATATTCCAGCTGAGTCTGAAGCTGACTCTCATAATGCAAATCAAAAAGAAAATGCAACGCTTGGTGCACACGAGGTTGCGCAAGGTTCAGCAACGACAACGCAGCCTTCAACTGACGGTGAAAATACCAATCTCGTTATTGACGACGCTGAAGGCGCCGTAGAACAAAAAAACGTGACCGACGCGCAGTATGTCATTGGAGAAGGCGGCAGGAAAGATGCCGAGGCTGGCGTTATTACCTCACCTGGCACGCCAGATGGAAAGCCAAGCAAAGACGACGGGGAGCCAGACTGGATTGCCTACGTTGAGACGGTAGCCAATCGTTTTGGAAAAAGTGATGAATCTTCAGGTGAATCAGGTACCACAGAAGATAAGGGTATCTCTGAAGCTGCAGGCGAGGCAGTTAACGTCGTATCTATAAAAGAAAGCGGAAAACTTTGGAAGCTTCCGGAGGATGTGGATGCGAGCGATATGCCATCGGTCATGGCTCATCTTTTGTCGCAACTTAATAGTAACAATGATGGTGAATTAGCCATCGAATCCCTGTCGTCTGAAGCACAACAAACACTCACTGCACTAACTTCACTTCTTATTGGTGGCAACGCTAACAATCAACAGAGTGGAAGTGATAGTGAAGCAAACAATGCGTCTTCAAATGCGCAAACCGATATCAATACTAATTTAGATAAAAAAGTAAAAAATGACAATGAGCTTTCAGCATTAATTGCCAAGCTCATGCAAACTGAGCACACAGAAAATCCCGAAAAAGGTCTAGCGTCAGACACTGAAGCCGCAAATGCATTAAGCGGTATGTTAGAAACGTTAAATGGGCTATCTGAAAGCGGTAAAAAATCGGCCGATGAATCGCTCGTACTAAGTCTACTAGCAGATGAACTTAACAATATTCAGGCCAAATCTCTTGATGACAATCTCGCCGAGGCTCAAGAGTTATTGGCCGAGTTAACTTCAGAGGCAGCTGTTGTCGGCAGCGTGGCGGTAAATACAGCAGCATCAAACGACGCTAAATCAGTATCGTCTGAGGGGCTGTCAAACGTTGATAACAGCGGCGAGCAAACCAAGGTAGTTGATTCTTTTGGTGCTACAGAAATTTCAAGCGACCTGCTTTCAGCGATAAGTGAGCTATCGCCACAAAGCGCGCAAAAGGCAACAGAAGCGTTTGCAGAGCGTGTAGTCGCGGCTCTGCCTGGTGGTGCACAGCAACAAGCGGTGAAGGCTAACATTATCGCTGGCATTAACGAGTTTCAGCAACAAGTCCAGCAAGGTAGAGAGCCTGGCATTGATTTATCAACTATTGTTGCCGATGCCGCAAAAGATGCTGCGGTAAGTGCTGATGTGGTTGCTTCAATGACAGCGCGTGTAGACGGTCAAGCCAGTCAATTCTTAAATTTGATGACGCAAACTCAAGCAAGTGCTCAACACGCTATTGCTGGATTGGTTAATCCAACTGAATCGGTTATGCAGGAAAACTCTCAGCTTCGCGCTGAAGCGTCAAAAACTCAGCAGCAGTTTGAAGGTTTTGATAAAGCGGTCAATATTCATAAGAGCGACGGCCAGCAGCAGCTTGGTGAGAAAATTCGCTGGATGGTTAATGCGCGAAATACCATGGCTGAAATTCGCTTAGATCCTCCCGAGCTTGGCAGTATGCAGGTGAGAGTAAATGTGGCGGGTGACGCTGCAAGCGTGAGCTTTGTTGTGCAATCACAGCAAGCTAAAGATGCGTTGGCCGATGCTATGCCTAAGCTAAGGGATATGCTCTCAGAACAAGGTATTGAGTTAGGCGACGCCCAAGTTAGGAAAGATAATTCTTCTGGTCAAGAAAATGGCCAGCAACTTGCAGGAAACAGTCACCAAGGTCAGGGAGCTGGGGATCGTGGAGAAAATGACGGTGTAGACGACACGGATGGCATGCGGGTTATTGAGCAGTCGATTTCGCGCGCGGACAAGGGCGGCATAGACTTTTACGCTTAACCACATCCCGTATGAATTATTACCAATAGGTCGCATAGAGAGAATACGTAAACGCTGCTATGTTTTGAATGAAAGGAGTGAGCAGTAGGTGATATTAGAGGGTAATAGGAAGCGTGAAGACGCAAAAAATTACCCGTACACATATTGTTTTCCTCAAATAATGGCATTGCCATTTTTGACGGAACCTTGATAATACGTTTTTTCCGAGCATTACTGACGAGTTACACATGGCTGAAGAAGAATTACAAGTAGAAGAAGGCGGTAAAAAGAAAGGCAAAATGATGTTGATCATCATTATCGCTGTGGTTCTTTTAGGAGGCGGTGCAGCTGCCTATTTCTTATTGTTTGCAGGCGGTGATGAGCCAGCAGCCGAACAGCTTGCAGAGACTGATGCCGCCGCAGCGGCTGCGAGCGCACCAGCATCAGCAGCAGGGAAAGCTGAAATGGGCACTGCGCTTTACGTAGCGATGCCGCGACCATTTGTTTTTAACGTGCCGGGTGCAGGAAGAGACAGGTTGGTTCAGATAAAAGTGCAGTTGCTTGTGCGCGGTTCTGACAATGAAGAGCTGGCGAAGACGCATATACCGCTAATTGAAGGGACATTACTACAGGCTTTTAGTACTTCAAACGCAGACGATCTGGTTACCGAAGCCGGTAAAATTGAGCTTCGCGAGCAGGCAGTAACTGAAGTACAAAAAGCATTAAAGGACATTACGGGCAGCGATGTAGTTGAGCGCGTATTGTTCACTGGGTTTGTCATGCAGTAATGCATTGACTAAGTAAGGTAGAAGACGGTGAGTGATTTATTATCTCAAGATGAAATCGATGCCCTATTACACGGGGTAGATGATGTAGAAGAAGAAGAGGTCGGCGGCAGCGACTCTGATGCTTCTACGCTCGAGTACGACTTCTCCTCGCAAGACAGAATTGTGCGTGGGCGTATGCCTACGCTTGAAATAGTTAATGAACGTTTCGCACGTCACATGCGTGTGAGTTTGTTCAACATGATGCGACGTTCAGCTGAAGTATCGATTAACGGTATTCAGATGATCAAGTTTGGCGAATATATTCATACGTTATTTGTTCCAACGAGTTTGAACATGGTGCGTTTCCGTCCGCTTAAAGGCACGGGACTTATCACCATGGAAGCCCGCTTGGTATTTATTCTGGTAGACAACTTCTTTGGCGGTGATGGACGTTATCATGCGAAGATTGAGGGCCGAGAGTTTACGCCTACCGAGCGCCGTATTATCCAGATGCTGCTTAAAATAATCTTTGAAGATTATAAAGAAGCCTGGGCACCGGTCATGGATGTGTCGTTTGAATATTTGGACTCAGAAGTTAACCCTGCGATGGCGAACATTGTGAGCCCGACCGAGGTTGTAGTTATTAGCTCGTTTCATATCGAGCTAGATGGTGGCGGTGGCGACTTCCACGTGTCCTTGCCATACTCAATGTTAGAGCCCATTCGCGAATTGCTTGATGCGGGTGTTCAAAGCGATAAAGAAGATACAGACTTACGTTGGAGTAAGGCCCTTCGCGATGAAATCATGGACGTTAAAGTAGCGTTAACTACGCATATGCTAGACGTTGATGTACCGCTTCGCGATGTGATGGAGTTTAAACCTGGCGATATCATACCTGTGGAGATGCCAGAAACCATCACAGTATTAATTGAAGATTTACCCACGTTCAGGGCTAAATTAGGTCGCAGTCGCGACAATTTGGCACTGAAAATTGTAGAGAAGATTGCAAGACCGACTTCAGTGAAGTCTGAGCTACAGTTATTAACCCGCGGTGGGCGCATTATTGATAATGACGCAGAACTGCAAGTACTCGAAGAAGACCTGTAAGGTAGAGGGGAGTTCCCATGAGTGAAGACGGTATGGACGATTGGGCAGCGGCAATGGCCGAACAAGCCGAATCTGAAGCGGAACAAGAGGCTGGCGATAACGAAGACGTACAAGTTGCTGAACTTGACGAATTAACTGACGACGCGCCGATTACGCAAGAAGAAAAGAAAAAGCTAGATACCATTCTAGATATACCTGTGACTATTTCGATGGAAGTCGGTCGTAGTCAAATAAGTATCCGAAATCTGCTACAGTTGAACCAGGGTTCTGTGGTGGAGCTGGATCGTGTTGCCGGTGAGCCACTAGATGTATTAGTTAATGGCACGTTGATTGCTCATGGAGAAGTAGTAGTGGTCAACGACAAATTCGGTATTCGATTAACGGATGTTATTAGTCAAATTGAGAGAATCAAGAAGCTCAGATAAAACTTCTTATAAAGTAAGGGGTTGCGCAATGCTGCCCCTTTTATTTAGCCAGATAGCCGTCGCGCAGTCGACCCAGTCAATCACCAATCCCACGTCGGTACTGTCAATTTTCCTTTCTTTACTTGTCGTTGTTGGCGTCATTTTCGCTCTCGCTTATGTGATGCGTCGATTTAATGTCACTGCGATGGGTGGAAATCAAATGAAAGTCGCGGCCAGCATGGTTGTTGGCACAAAAGAAAAAATCATGGTGATTCAGGTAGGTGAAGAGCAGCACCTCATTGGTGTAACCAGTCACAACATCTCTCATTTAAGCAAATTAGATAAGAATCTCGATGTGCCTGTGAAAGGTGTGAACAAAACCACAGGCGAGCAACAAAATGGTGCCGATGCGTTTAAACAAAAACTTGTTGCTGCTATGGCGGGAAAGCTCAACCCGAATATAGAAAAGAATAAAACAAAGGAAGAGTCGAGAGATGCGTAAGTTTGCCTGGCTACTTTTAATACTGCCCTTATTACTTCTCGTTGAGCCCGCCTATGCTCAACAGGGGATTTCTGCAGTCACGGTGACAACCAATCAAGATGGTTCTCAAGACTACACCATGACGCTTCAAGCGCTGTTTATCATGACAGCGCTAAGCCTTATTCCTGCGTTTATCATGATGATGACCTCTTTCACGCGTATTATTGTGGTGTTGTCTATTTTGCGTCAGGCGATTGGCTTACAGCAATCACCGTCAAACCAGATACTCATTGGCGTTAGTTTGTTTCTATCCATGTTTATTATGGCGCCGGTGTTTGAAGAGGTGAACGAGCGAGCTTTACAGCCCTATCTTAACGAGCAGCTCACCAGTTTAGACGCTCTTGAGCAAGCCAAAGGGCCTATGCGCGCGTTTATGCTTTCTCAAACACGGGTAAAAGACTTAGAAACGTTTGTACGGATAGCCGGAGACGAAGGAAAATACGCTGACACCAATGAAGTACCGCTAACCATCCTAATTCCGGCTTTTGTAACCAGTGAACTTAAAACCGCGTTTCAAATCGGTTTTATGCTATTTATTCCCTTTCTCATCATTGACTTGGTGGTAGCGTCTATATTGATGGCTATGGGTATGATGATGCTTTCACCTATGATTGTATCCTTACCGTTTAAGCTCATGTTGTTCGTGTTGGTTGATGGATGGAACTTGATTTTCGGCACGTTGGCGACCAGCTTCGGCATGGGCGTCTAGGAGGGCTTATGTCACCAGAAGTCTTTGTAGAAATACTGCGAGAAGCCATGTTCATGGTTATTGTGTTGGTATCTGCGGTGATTGTTCCAAGCTTGATCGTAGGTCTAGTTGTTGCTGTTTTTCAGGCGGCGACCAGTATCAACGAACAGACAATGAGTTTCTTGCCCCGCTTACTTGTAACGCTTCTCGCGCTGAGTTGGGGCGGAAACTGGTTGGTGCAACAGCTTATGGACTTTACTTTCAGAATGGTTGATATGATCCCGCAGGTTGTGGGATAGAAGGCTAAAGCTGTGGAAGTCGAACTTGCGACCATCAATCAATTTCTAGCAGACATGCTGCTGCCGTTTATGCGCATTAGCGGCTTATTCGTGGCCATGATTGGCTTGAGTGCTAAATCCATTCCGCCGCAGGTAAGAGCCTTGTTGGGTATAATGCTCACGCTCATTATCATGCCGGTAGTGCCCCCGTCACCCATAGAAAATTTGGTGGATGTGGGCACATTTTTAATCGTTATTCAGCAGTTGCTAATAGGCATTGCTATTGGTTTTATATCAATGATGGTGCTCAATACCTTCGTGCTTGCAGGTCAAATTATAGCAATGCAAACCGGTTTGGGGTTTGCGTCAATCGTTGACCCGGTAAACGGTATTAACGTGCCCGCAGTCGGCCAGTTTTATCTGATACTAGCGACCTTATTGTTTTGGACCTTGGATGGGCATTTGTCCATGATCCAAATGATAGTCATGAGCTTTGAGGCGTTTCCTATAGGCGAAGCATGGTGGACCGGTGAACAGTTCCGCGATATTGCCCATTGGGCAGGCTGGATGTTTATATCGGCAGTGACCCTTTCCCTTGCGCCAATCGTCTCGCTGCTTATCGTGAACTTGGCGTTTG
This sequence comes from Alteromonas sp. CyTr2, assembly GCF_947311905.1. Classification (NCBI taxonomy): domain Bacteria; kingdom Pseudomonadati; phylum Pseudomonadota; class Gammaproteobacteria; order Alteromonadales; family Alteromonadaceae; genus Alteromonas; species Alteromonas sp. CyTr2. The sequence goes on from NZ_CAMZMZ010000005.1 coordinate 102,261, forward strand.
GCGTAATGACTAAAGCTGCACCACAGCTAAACATTTTTAGTATTGGTTTTTCCATTGCTCAGGTAATGGGATTACTGATTATTTGGATAACACTTGATAACTTTACTGCACACTTCGAAACCCAATGGTTTAGAGCCGAACAGTTTATGTGTGAACTATTGAATATTTGTTCGTAGGAAAACATGGCAGATTCAAGCGAAAAAACAGAAGACCCCACGGGGAAAAAACTCGAAGATGCCCGAAAAAAAGGGCAGCTAGCCCGTTCCCGTGAACTCTCTACGACCCTAGTACTTATCATAAGTGCTTTTATGTTTTTGTTTGTGGGCGGGTGGATTGCTGAATCTGTTTTTAAACTTACTCAGAGAATGTTCATTCTCTCTCGTGACGAAACCTATGACATAACCCACATGTTTGGCGCATGGGGTGAAGCTTTTTCGGCGGTAGGTCCTGCCGTGCTGCTATACATGGTTGTGGCAATGATAGCGGGCATTTATGGCTCTATTGCGCTTGGTGGTTTTAACTTTACCTGGGAAGGGGCAAAACCTAAGGGTTCCAAAATGAGCCCTATTCAAGGCTTCAAACGCATGTTCGGCATGAACGGCTTGGTTGAGTTACTCAAGTCTATAGCGAAAGTGGTGATCATAATTGGCATGGCCATCGGAGCGTTACTGTTCTTTGAAGATGAAGCGCTCCACCTTGATATGGAGCTTTATCCGGGAAACATTTTTCACGCACTCGACATGCTTAAGTGGGCGTTTCTTATTCTGGTGTGCGGCATGATCCCTATCGCGCTCATTGATGTGCCTTATCAAATGTATAAGCACAACAAAGAAATGAAGATGACCAAGCAAGAGGTTAAAGACGAACGGAAAAATGCGGAAGGCGACCCTATGGTTAAAGGCCGAATTCGCCGTCTACAATATCAGGCTGCAACCAAGCGCATGATGCAAGAAGTACCACAAGCAGACGTAGTGGTGACTAACCCGACCCATTTCTCGGTTGCTATCAAGTATGATGAGAAGGGAGTGAGGGCGCCGGTTGTGGTCGCTAAAGGTGCTGATGAGCTAGCGATGCACATCAGAAAAATTGCTACCGCCAACGATGTGCCGTTGATCCCTTCTCCCATGCTTGCACGCGCCATTTTCTACTCCACTGAAGTGGACGATGAAATTCCTAACGCCTTATTTATGGCGGTAGCGCAGGTGCTCGCACATGTTTATCAGTTAAAAGCGCATAGAGCAGGTAAGGGCAAACGTCCTAAGCCACTTAAACGGGATTTGCCTATCCCACCAGAGTACCGACACTAACCTAACCGCTAAATGGGTTAAAATTGACTTTGAAGGTGGGACATAGGTATGTGCCCCGAACCAGCTAGCAAATTCTCCACACGCTGTCCGTAAGTTAGGTTGTTTAGATGCATGAGCTACATGACTAAAAGTCAGCATGATGACAAGGCTGACCCAACAAAACGTTGCAACACGGTTTTGTAGTACTACCATGAATAATCCTTTTAAAATGAAGAGTAGGCCCTAGGAATAGTGACGTAATTAAAAACTGTTCGTATGTTCCTCAGATACAAAATCTTAATCGCTCTATACAAGTCACTGTAGACAGTAATCACGCATGATTACAGCTCAGATTTGGATAACTTTTGCGTAAAACACAAAGCTGGCACGTTAGTTGAAAACTCACTAGAAGATTCACATAAAGCGTCAATTTTCTGATAGAGAGACACCAAGCTATGCAGTTATCCGGTTATCTTCAGCGATTCGATAAAAATCAGCTGCAAAATTTTACCAGTGGTTTAGGCGCACCCATCGTCCTTTTGGCAATTATGGGCATGGTTATATTGCCTATGCCGCCATTCTTACTGGACGTGCTGTTTAGCTTTAATATTGCGTTGTCGCTAGTCATTATCTTGGTGGCTGTACTTACCCAGCGTCCAGTAGATTTCGGCATTTTTCCCTTGGTGTTACTTATCGCTACCGTTTTGAGATTAGCGCTTAACGTGGCTTCTACTCGCGTTGTTTTACTTTACGGGCATGAAGGCGGCGATGCAGCAGGTAAAGTTATCGAAGCCTTCGGTGAGGTCGTGATTGGTGGTAACTACGCCGTAGGTATTGTTGTTTTCGCCATTCTTCTTATTATCAACTTCAAAGTTGTAACCGCAGGCGCAGGACGTATTTCAGAAGTAAGCGCTCGCTTTACGTTAGATGCTATGCCCGGTAAGCAAATGGCCATAGATGCTGATTTAAATGCAGGGTATATAGATCAAGACCAAGCACGTAAACGCCGTGAAGAGATTACCGCAGAAGCGGATTTTTACGGGTCGATGGACGGTGCGTCAAAATTTGTAAAGGGTGATGCGGTCGCAGGCCTTTTCATCATGCTGATTAATATTGTCGGTGGTCTTTTTATTGGCATGATTCAGCACGGGCTTTCATTCGGTAACGCTATAGAAATCTACACCATATTGACCATCGGTGATGGTTTGGTGGCGCAAATTCCTTCATTATTACTTTCGGTCGCTACAGCCATTATCGTTACTCGTGAAAACGAGACCCAGGAAATGGGCAAAGAAATCCGCGGTCAGCTTGGTAATAATCAAGCTCTTTATATAGCCTCGGGCGTTCTATTTGTGATGGGTATCATTCCTGGGATGCCTCATATCGCATTCTTAGGCTTCTCATTCTTGATTGCAGGCTTTGCTTACTGGCAGTCGGTCCAAGAAAAGAGAAAGGCCGCAGAGCCCAAAGTGCCAGACAATGTGGTAAAAGATGAATCGGTTGCGCCTGAAGTGAAAGAGCTTGGCTGGGATGATGTTCAGCAGGTAGATACCATCGGATTGGAAGTGGGCTATCGTTTAATTCCTCTTGTCGATAAATCCCAAGGTGGCGAGTTGTTGACGCGCATTAAAGGCGTACGTAAGAAACTATCGCAAGAGCTGGGTTTCCTTATTCCGCCTGTCCACATTCGCGATAACTTGGATTTAGAGCCCAACACTTACACCATCGCTATGCTAGGCGTAACGATTGGGGATTCCATCATCAGTCACGATGAAGAACTTGCTATTAATCCAGGGCAAGTGTTCGGTAAATTAGAAGGGCGTGCCACTAAAGACCCCGCGTTTGGCTTAGACGCAGTATGGATTAAGCCCAACAAACGGGAGCATGCACAAACCCTTGGGTACACAGTTGTAGACGCTGCGACCGTTGTAGCGACCCATTTAAGCCAATTACTTTCTAACAATGCATATCAATTATTAGGGCACGAGGAAGCGCAACAACTTCTTGATATGCTTGCCAAACAGCATCCGAAACTGGTTGAAGGGTTAGTACCAGACATCCTTCCGCTAAGCACCGTCGTGAAAGTACTGCAAACCTTATTGTTTGAAGGCGTGCCTATTCGCGATATGCGTACAATCGTGCAAACACTCAGTGAGTACGGCACGCGCAGCCAAGACCCCGATGTTTTAGTGTCCGCAGTGCGTATTGCCCTTAAACGTTTAATTGTCCAAGAAATTACTCAAGGTGCAAAAGAGATACCTGTCATAACCTTGGCGCCAGAGTTGGAACAGATGTTGCACCAGTCACTTCAAGCAGGTGGCGAAGATGGCGCTGGCATAGAACCAGGCCTGGCAGACAAGCTGCAAAAATCATTGCAGCAAGCCAGTCAGCAGCAAGAGTTAGAAGGAGAGCCTGCAGTACTCCTTACCTCAGGCATGCTACGACCCGTTCTGTCTCGCTTCTTAAAATATTCGGTTGTTGGGCTTCATGTTCTGTCTTACCAAGAAGTGCCTGACGACAAACAAATAAAAATAGTCAGTTCGGTCGGTCAATAATCTGACACTGGGTGATTGGAGAGGTTGCAATGAAAATTAGACGTTTCTTCGGCAAAGATATGCGTGAGGCGTTAAGCCAAGTTAAAGCTGAATTGGGCAGTGACGCTGTGATCATGTCAAATCGCAAAGTCGCTGACGGTATTGAGCTTGTCGCAGCCTACGACAAAGAACCTGAAGCGAAGTTGTTTACGCCGAAAGCGTCTCCACAAGCCGCTGCAAAAACACCTGGTCAAAAGGCAGTGCCTAGCTTGAGCGAAATCATTGGTGACGACGGTCCTGATAGCCTTAAAGCACTGCTAGAAAAGCAGCACGGTGGAAATAATGGCGTAGCGAGTCCCGCGCAACCCAACCAACCAATGACAGCGAATGCTAAGCACGCCAATGAAATTGCTTCGCACTTAGACTTCTCAGAAGCCTTTATTGACGACGTAGAAGCACAGCAGTCTTCTCATGAACCAGTTCGTCAGAACGCTTTCCCAGAGCATCAAGCGTCAAGTATGGATGATACCTCTGTGACGCAGTCAGCGGAGCTTGCGCAAATCAAGGAAGAGCTAGCGTCTCTTCGCGATGTATTGCAATATCAAGTGGCCGACTTGATGGAAGCTAAGAACAAACGTCAAAAACCTGTTCATCAATATCTAATCACCCGTTTAACCGATATGGGGTTAAGCAACGCGTTAGCGAAACAGCTTATTAGCTATACGCCGTCACATTACAACGAACGAGATGCATGGGTATATCTTCTTAACCTATTGGCTAATCGCATAAATGTGACAGGAAACGATATACTTAGCGCACAAGGTGCTGTTGCATTAGTAGGACCAACAGGTACCGGTAAAACAACTACCGTTGCGAAACTTGCTGCCCGCTATGCGCAAAAATACGGTGCAGAGTCGGTTGCGATGATTACCATCGATACGTATAGAATTGCCGCCTATGAGCAGCTAGCGACATACGGAAAGATTATTGGCTGCACGGTGAGAAAAGCGCAGACTAGTGAAGAACTTGCGGATTTATTATTCCAACTTCGTCATAAGCGACTAGTATTGATTGATACGGCTGGATTTAGTCAAAGAGACAGTCGATTAATTAAACAAATTAAGCAGTTTGATAACGGACAAATGCCAAATGTTAAAAAATATTTGGTAGCGCAAGCAAATACGCAATATCCTGCTTTGCAGAGAATCATTCAAGCGTATGATGATATTGAACTAAGTGGCTGTATTTTCACAAAGTTAGATGAGTGCTACTCTTTAGGAGAGGTGCTTAGTGCAGCGGTTGAATACCAATTACCGGTTAGTTATGTCACCGATGGTCAAAAAGTACCTGAAGACATTAAGATTGCAGAAGCGAAATCTTTGGTTTCCGCTGCTGCAAAGCTTTATAAAAAGTACGGTTTGAATCATACTAGTGGTAACAACGCAATTAAAACAGCATAAGCAGTATGATTGACGACCAAGCGAGTAGCTTAAGAAAAATGAAGCAATCACGGTTAATCAAAGTAATCGCCGTCACCGGTGGCAAAGGTGGCGTAGGTAAAACAAACATTACATTGAACACCGCTATCGCCATGGCGAAGCAAGGTAAACGTGTAATGGTTCTCGATGCGGACCTCGGTCTTGCTAACGTAGACGTTATGTTAGGTTTGCGTGTTGAGAAAAACTTATCCCACGTGCTTTCCGGCGAATGTACACTTGATGAAGTATTAGTGACCGGTCCGCACGGAATAAAGATCGCCCCTGCCACATCAGGCACGCAGTCGATGGCAGAATTGTCGCCAACGCAACACGCTGGCCTAATTCGTGCCTTTAGTGAGCTGCGCTCGCAAATTGACGTGCTAATCGTTGATACAGCGGCAGGTATTTCAGACATGGTGTTGAGCTTTTCAAAAGCCTCACAAGACATCATGGTCGTTGTGTGTGACGAGCCTACTTCATTGACAGATGCGTATGCATTGATAAAAATTCTGAATAGAGAGCACGGTGTTTTCCGCTTCAAAGTTGTGGCTAATATGGTGCGCGACGTGCGAGAAGGCCAAGAGCTATTTAGTAAATTAAGCAAAGTGACAGGGCGTTTTTTAGATGTTGCACTAGAATTAGTGGCGACAGTACCGTTTGACGAGAACATTCGTAAAGCAGTGCGTAAACAAACAGCCATTGTCGATGCTTACCCAGGTTCACCGGCAGCCGTTGCAATAACACAGTTGGCGAGTAAAGCCTTAACATGGCCTATTCCAGCGCAGCCAGGTGGCCATTTAGAGTTTTTCATTGAACAATTAGTTGCAGAAAAAGCCGTAGGAAGTCAGCGTTGAACAGCAAGGCAGCCGCTTATCAACAACAAACCGATAAAGCGCAGTTAGTCGAAAGACATGCGCCATTGGTTAAGCGTATAGCGCATCACTTGATAGCGCGATTGCCGGCTAGTGTTCTTGTAGACGATTTAATTCAATCAGGCATGATTGGATTATTAGAAGCCGCGCGAAACTTTGATGGTTCAAAAGGAGCCAGCTTTGAAACGTTTGCCGGCATTCGCATTCGCGGTGCTATGCTAGACGAAATTCGCAAAGGGGATTGGACACCGCGTTCAGTTCATCGAAATGGCCGAGCGATCACTGAAGCAATTTCGCAAGTAGAAAGCGAAACAGGCCGCGATGCTAGAGATTCTGATATTGCTGATAAGCTTAATGTAAGCTTGCAGGACTATCACCAAATGCTTAATGAAGTAAATGCCGGAAAGCTGGTAGGTATTGAAGATTTAGGTGTGTCAGAAGATGTTATTTCGACAGAGCAAAATCGAGGTAGCGACGCACCACTGGAAGATTTAATGCAAGGCGCTTTCCAAAAAGCGCTTGCCCATGCAATTACGACATTACCTGAAAGAGAAGCGATTGTTCTTTCGCTGTATTATGATGAAGAGCTGAACCTAAGAGAAATTGGTGAGGTTCTTGATGTAAGTGAATCGAGAGTCAGTCAAATTCACAGTCAGGCCATGTTAAAACTCAAATCACGAATGAAGTCGTGGCAAGCTGACGAAGAATAGAAATTAATAACAATTAACCCCTCACTGGAGGCTATTTTGGACAAAAGCATGAAAATTCTCGTGGTCGATGATTTTTCTACCATGAGACGTATCATCAAAAACCTACTTAAAGATTTGGGTTTTTCCAACATCCAGGAAGCGGATGACGGAAGTACTGCATTGCCTATGTTGCAGCAAGGTGATTTCGATTTCGTAGTTACCGATTGGAACATGCCTGGTATGCAGGGTATTGACTTGCTTCGCGCGATTAGAGCCGATGACAAGCTCAAGCACCTACCAGTGCTTATGGTTACTGCTGAAGCGAAGAAAGAGCAAATTGTTGCCGCCGCGCAAGCAGGTGTTAATGGCTACGTTGTTAAGCCGTTCACTGCAGCAACACTTAAAGAAAAATTAGATAAAATATTCGAACGTTTAGGTTGATCCAGACGCTCACCAGAGAAATGAGGTTTACTGGATGTCAACGAATGTAAACGTTCCAATTTCGTTGGAAGAAGCAAAACAGCTTGTCACCTACCTTGAAGAGGGTGACAACGCTTCAGCCAATGCCCTATTAGAAGCGGCCTCAATGAAAGAAAACGTTGAGTTATTTGCCGAAGTAGGGAAACTGACGCGTCAGCTCCATGACGCGCTGAATAATTTCCAAATAGACGACCGCATTAAAAATCTCGCGACCGATGATATTCCCGATGCACAATCCCGCCTAACCTACGTAATTGAAGAAACTGAAAAAGCTGCTAATACTACTATGGATGCCGTTGAAGCGAGCATGCCTATAGCTGAAATGCTGTCGGCGCGCATCGAAAAGGTTATGCCTGAGTGGAAGAAGCTGATGAATCGCCAAATAGAGTTGGGTGAATTCAAGGCTTTATGCGCAGACTTAGACGAATTGTTGGAAGAAGGTTCGGCACAGTCAGCTAAACTTACACAGTTACTTACAGAAGTATTGATGGCTCAAGGTTATCAAGACTTAACTGGTCAGGTTATTCGCCGCGTTATCGACTTGGTTAAAGAAGTGGAAGACAGCTTAGTTAACATGCTTACCATGTTTGGTGAACGCGACGGTGCAGAACAAACTAAACCATCTAGCGTTAAGGCCGATAAGGTTGATGGTGTAGAGGCAGAAGGCCCTATCATTGATGCCGATAAGCGCGACGACGTCGTGTCAGGCCAAGATGATGTAGATGATCTTCTGTCTAGCTTAGGTTTTTAGGGGAGCGGGCGCATGTCGTTTGATGTTGACGAGGATATATTACAGGACTTTCTAGTTGAGGCTGGAGAGATACTTGAACAATTACAAGAACAGCTCGTTGATCTTGAGAACAATCCTGAAGATGCGGATTTGCTGAATGCAATTTTCCGTGGTTATCACACAGTTAAAGGGGGAGCAGGGTTCCTGTCTCTTACCGAGTTAGTAGAAATTTGTCACGGTGCGGAAAACGTCTTTGACGTAATGCGTAACGGTCAACGAACACTAACCCCTGAACTGATGGATATTATTCTGCAAGCCACAGATGTGGTGGTTGAAATGTTTGAACGAGTGAAAGCTCGGGATCCATTAGAGCCAGCAGATGCACACCTAGTAGACTTGTTACACAAACTAAGTCGCCCGGAATCTCCAGATGAGAATATTTTTGGTGAACAAAGCGCGCCGGTGTCAGAACCTGAGCCCGCGATTGAAGAGCCAGAATTAGTTGTTGAAGAGCCTACTGCACAGGCACCAAGTTCTGGTGATAGCGGCGGTATTGACGAAATCACTGAAGATGAGTTTGAAGCGCTGCTTGATGAGCTTCATGGCTCTGGGGCACCAGGACAGTCCTCAGCGGCTAAAAGCGAACCTGCAAAGGCTGCTGCACCTGCTGCCGCTAGTGATAACGACGATATCACCGACGAAGAATTTGAAGCGCTGCTCGATGATTTACATGGCAAAGGCAAGTTTGGTGGTGAAGAAGCTGCGCCAAAGGCAAATGCACCAGCTCCAGCTCCAGCACCAGTTACGCCGAGTGAAGCTGGTGATGAAGAAATCACCGATGACGAATTTGAAGCACTGCTTGACCAACTGCATGGCTCAGGGCAAGGGCCTACCAAGCAGGGAGCCGTTTCAAAGGCGCCAGAGCCTCCTGTAGATAAGGCAGCAACAGAAGCGGTTCAAAAAGCGAAACAAGCAGCGCCAGCTGCGCCAAAAGCGACGCCTGCTCCTAGCGCCGCAGCGCCAGCTAAAGCAAGCACACCTGCTGCACCAAAAGCAGCGCCTAAAAAAGATGAGAAGAAGGCGGCACCAGCTGCGCCTCCTGCTGAGACTACAGTACGTGTAGATACCAAGCGCCTTGACCAAATTATGAACATGGTGGGTGAACTCGTACTAGTGAGAAACAGGCTAATAAGCTTGGGTATCAACAGTAACGACGAAAGCATGTCCAAAGCCATTGCCAACTTAGATGTGGTAACGGGCGACTTGCAAGGTGCGGTAATGAAAACCCGCATGCAACCTATCAAGAAGGTGTTTGGTCGTTTCCCTCGCGTTGTTCGAGACCTCGCTAGAAGCTTGAAGAAAGAAATAACCCTTGAGCTTGTGGGTGAGGAAACTGATTTAGATAAAAACCTGGTTGAAGCACTGGCCGATCCACTTGTGCATTTGGTGAGAAACTCCGTCGACCATGGTATTGAAATGCCTGATGATCGTGCTGCAGCGGGTAAACCGCGCATGGGTACGGTTCAGCTATCGGCATCTCAAGAAGGCGATCATATTCTTCTAACCATCGAAGATGATGGTAAAGGAATGGATCCTGAAAAGCTTAAAGAAATTGCTATTAGTCGCGGTGTACTAGACGCAGATGCAGCTGCACGGATGTCGGATGTTGAAGCGTTTAACTTGATATTCGCGCCAGGGTTCTCAACCAAAACAGAAATTAGTGATATTTCTGGCCGCGGTGTGGGCATGGACGTGGTTAAGACTAAAATTAACCAACTTAACGGCACCGTGAACATAGATTCACAGCTAGGAAAAGGCACGCGACTGGATATCAAAGTTCCGCTAACGCTAGCCATTCTTCCGACGCTAATGATTGTTGTAGGAAAACAAACCTTTGCGTTACCATTAGGTGCGGTGAACGAAATAATAAATATGGACATCAAAAAGACCAACACGGTCGATGGCCAGCTAACAATGATAGTTCGTTCAAAAGCAATTCCGTTGTTCTTCCTTGGTGAATGGTTGATTCGAGGTCCCAAAAACATCGATAGAGAAAAGGGACACGTTGTTGTAGTGCAAATTGGTACACAACAAGTAGGATTCGTAGTAGACGCGCTAATAGGCCAAGAAGAAGTGGTTATTAAACCTCTTGATGCATTATTGCAAGGCACGCCTGGTATGGCGGGAGCCACGATTACGTCAGACGGTGGAATTGCACTAATTTTAGATATTCCGAGCCTGCTTAAACGGTATGCGCGTAAACCCATCAAGTAAGGCGATGAATTAACAGGAATAATAATCCATGGTCTTTAAAGTCCTTGTCGTGGACGACTCGACTTTTTATCGTCGTCGAGTAAAAGAAATACTCGATGGCGATAGGGAACTTGAAGTTGTTGGGGAAGCGAGAAATGGGCGCGATGCACTTGAAAAAGCAGAAGCGCTTAAGCCGGATGTGATAACGATGGATGTTGAAATGCCTGTCATGGACGGCATTTCAGCTGTAAAGGCCATAATGGACAAACGGCCTACACCTATTCTTATGTTTTCTTCGCTTACGCATCATGGTGCGCAAGCGACATTAGATGCGTTAGAAGCGGGCGCGCTCGATTTCTTACCGAAGAAATTTGAAGATATCGCGCAGGACAGAAAAGACGCATCGCGCTTGTTGTGTACAAAAGTACGCTTAATAGCGCGTCGTGGTATTGGTCTTAAGCGTCCGTCGTTTCGCTCTACAGAGGCAAGAAAGCTTCCTGATAATGCGCCAAAGCAGGCGTTTTTTAAAACATCAGGGTTGCTATCAGGGCATAAAGACGCAGCCAAACAACCAACCGTTTCGTCTGTAAGAGCGACGGGAAAGCACTACAAGTGTTTGGCAATTGGGGCTTCTACAGGCGGGCCTGTGGCGCTTCAAAAAGTGTTGTCTCCTTTACCTGCAGAGTTTCCATACCCCATTTTGCTTGTACAACACATGCCTGGAACATTTACTACGGCATTTGCACAGCGTTTAGACACAAACTGTAAGATTAGAGTAAAAGAAGCCGAGCACGGCGACATTCTAAAGCCAGGTCATGCGTATCTTGCTCCCGGTGGGAAGCAAATGTTGCTAGAAACCATAGGTGCGAATAAACGCATTGCCATTGTTGATGCAAGTGCGAGTGACAAGGTGAATTATAAGCCCAGTGTTGATCTCACTTTCAGTTCTCTGGCTAAAGCTTATGGTGGGGATGTATTAGGAATTATATTAACGGGTATGGGAGCTGACGGCAGAGAAGGATGCCGAATGCTCAAGGAAAAAGGCGCAACGATTTGGGCTCAAGACCAAGATTCCTGTGTTGTGTACGGTATGCCTCAAGCCGTAGCCGTTGCCAATATATCCAGTAAAAATATAAACATTGATGATATGAGCAGTTGCGTTCAAACCGAAATGCGATAGCAGTTTGAACAGTAATGGAACAGCAAATATGAAAGTGTGGACAGTAGCGAATCAGAAAGGTGGTGTAGGAAAGACTACCACTACGGTGAGCCTTGGCGGCTTGCTTGCACAGCAAGGCAAGCGAGTGCTCATGATTGATACTGATCCACATGCATCGCTGAGTTATTACTTCGGTATCGATGCAGAAGCGTCAAGTCATTCAGTTTACGATATTTTTATTAAGTCTAATGACATTACGGCCGATAATGTTATGGATTGTCTGTGCCCGACAAAGTTAGACAACTTATATGTGCTTCCTGCAACAATGGCGCTCGCGACCTTAGATAGAACGATGGGTAGCGAACAAGGTATGGGCTTAGTCCTAAAAAAAGCGTTGGCAAAAATAGCAGGAGAATTTGATGTTGCTATCATCGATTGCCCTCCAGTGCTTGGGGTGCTGATGGTTAACGCTCTTGCAGCGTGTGACAAGGTTATCGTGCCTACCCAAACGGAGTATCTGGCGCTTAAAGGGCTAGACAGAATGATTCGTACCATGGAAATTATGGGACGTTCGTTGGACAAATCCTTTGATACTGTGATTATTCCAACTATGTTTGATAAGCGCACTAACGCGGCGCTTGCATCGCGAAAGCGCTTAATGAATGACTATGGTGAGCGCGTGTGGGAAGGGGTTATTCCCGTCGATACGCACTTCAGGGATGCAAGTTTAGTACAGCTTCCCATTTCCGCAGCGTACCCCAAAACACGTGGTGTGTCTGCGTACGAGAAACTATTAGCGGTATTGGAGAAATAACGAGAACATGAGCAAGCAATCGCCTTTTGCCCGTGAAGAAGTGATGGAGGCATACCTTGATAGCCTCCTCAAAGAGCCAGAAGCACCGGAAGATGTGACTGCGCGCACGGCAAAATTGCTCGAGCAGGCTTCTCAGCAGATGGCTGAAACGGCACTTGCTTCTACCGCCAATGAAAGTGAGCCGCAATCGAATGAACAAGAAGTGATAGCGGAAAAGGTTACATCGTTAATTGAAACGCAAAAAGCAGAGACAATTGAAGATGAACAGCAACAGTCTCACGCAGAAACTTTAGTAGAAAATGAACAAGAAGCTGCGTTAAACCGCGCTGAAAAAACAAAAGTTCCACTAAAGGATACTCTCGGTTTTCGCTTTCAGGCGCTATTCTTTGAGGTTGCAGGGTTAACACTTGCGGTGCCTTTGACGTCGCTAGGTGGGATCCACCAAATTGAGAAGATTGGCCCTTTATTTGGAAAACCTGATTGGTTTATGGGTGTAATGTTGCACAGAGAGTCTAAACTAAGTGTTGTTGACTCTGCAAAATGGGTAATGCCAGAAAAATATGACGAAAACCTCGCACAATCGCTTAACTACCGATATCTTATAATGTTAGGGGAAAGTGCGTGGGGTCTGGCTAGTGAAAAGCTAGTCAATACGGTCAATTTGACTACCGATGATGTTAAATGGCGCGAGTCCACAGGTAAGCGTCCCTGGTTAGCAGGGATGGTTAAAGAAAAAATGTGCGCGTTAATTGACGTTGAAGAATTAATATCTATGCTTAACAAAGGCTTAGGCAGTAACGACCAGACGCCATAGTATTGGGAGCCAGGTTCATGAGCGACGAAAGAATAAATAATAACGCCACCGACAGCAACGACGAAGTCCTTCAATGGGTAACGTACCGCTTAGGTGAAGAAACTTACGGTATCAACGTGATGCAAGTTCAAGAGGTCTTGCGTTATACCGAAATAGCCCCTGTACCCGGTGCACCTGACTATGTACTTGGTATTATCAATCTGCGTGGTAACGTAGTAACGGTTATTGATACACGTGCTCGTTTCGGATTACCGCCAACAGAAATTACTGACAATACCCGTATCGTTATTATTGAGTCTGACGAGCAGGTGGTTGGTATTCTGGTGGATAGTGTCGCTGAGGTGGTTTACTTGAAATCTTCAGAGATTGACAGTGCCCCTAACGTAGGTACTGAAGAGAGTGCTAAGTTTATCCAAGGTGTAAGTAATCGCGACGGCGAACTGCTTATTCTTGTAGATCTTAATAAATTGTTAAGCGACGAAGAGTGGGATGAGCTTAGCAACATCTAAATAAATGAATAGGCGGTATTGATTATAATATTGCCTACATTTCCCCAAGGGTTATGTCCATGGATTGGCAGCTTGCTGCACCTACCTTATTAGAACTCATACTGTGTATTCTTGTAGTTATACTCATCGCCGCGATGGGTGTGCTGTATTCACACATTAAGCAGTTGCGTTCTGCATTAAGCGAAAGCGAACATGCTAACGCAGAGGCTATTGCCCGCACTGAAGCCCTTGCTAAAAATGCAAATAATCAACAAACTGAGGCGCAAGCACGCACCTTGGTGATCACTCGACACCTTCAAGAGTTAGACGAAAAGCAAACTGATATTGAAAACCAGCTTCGAGAACTCAAGCTTCAAGATCCTTCCCTACGCCTATATCAGCGTGCGGCGGACTTAGTCAAGCAAGGCGCTAGCATTGATGAAATTATTGAAGCCTGCGACATTCCTCGTGCCGAAGCTGAGATGTTGGTAATGGTGCATAAACAAAATAATTAGTATTTTTGAGCACCAGAGAAAAAAACGTTTAGACGTCTAGACGTAAAGATGTTGACATATCGCCAGTTATAGACACAATACAGATATTGTAATTTATCACTGGAGCCCTCTATGCCAATTCGTATTCCTGAGCAGTTACCCGCGCAGAATGTACTACTAGGTGAAAACATTTTTACCATGGACATGGACAGGGCTGCCAATCAGGATATTCGTCCTCTTGAAGTCGGTATTCTTAATTTAATGCCGAACAAGATAGAAACAGAGGTACAGTTACTTCGCCTGTTATCGAACACGCCACTGCAAATAAACGTGGATTTAATTCGAATTGATAATCAAGCGCCAAAGAATACCCCGCAATCGCACATGGATGCTTTCTATCACGACTTTTCAGCGGTAGCGAATAAGAAATACGATGGCCTCATTGTCACCGGTGCGCCTCTCGCGCTTATCGATTACGAGGAAGTAAAGTACTGGGAAACCATGACCACCATATTGGAGTGGGCGCAGCGTCACGTGAACTCAACCCTTTACTTATGTTGGGCTGCTCACGCCGCCATGTATCACTTTTACGGCATTACACGAGAGCTTAGAGACGAAAAGTTTTCAGGTGTCTTTAAACACAAAGTGAATGACCCGAATAATGAGCTATTAAGGGGCTTTGATCCTTCTTTTTACGCACCACATTCCCGTTATGGGCATATTAACACCTCGTTGTATAACAGCGTCGATGGACTTAGTGTTGTTGCAGAGTCTGACGATGTAGGCGCTTATATTGTGGCGTCAGAAGATAAGCGCATGGTATTTGTAACGGGTCACCCGGAATACGATCCAGATACACTTAAAGATGAGTATTTTCGAGATATTGCCGCGGGACAAACGCCAGTAATTCCAAAAAACTATTTTGAAGGGGATGATCCAGCCAAGTCTCCTATTGTACAGTGGCGCTCACACGGTAGCCTATTGTTTACAAACTGGCTGAATTATTATGTCTATCAGACCACGCCTTACGATTTAAGTCAGCTTGCTGAAAAGTCACAGCCAAAGAGGTAGCACGTGAGCCAAAGACCAAATTCTAGCGCGCAAGCAACGCTTACAGAAGCCGCTAAAAAGCGCATCCTTATATTAGATGGCGCCATGGGCACCATGATCCAGCGCCATAAGTTAGAAGAAGAAGATTATCGCGGAACACAGTTTGCCGACTGGCACTGCGATGTTAAGGGTAACAACGATTTGCTGGTTCTTACCCAGCCCGATATCATCTATCAAATTCACTGTGATTACTTTGAAGCTGGCGCGGACATTATTGAAACGAATACGTTTAATGCTACGACTATCGCTATGGCCGATTACGATATGCAGGCTCAATCCCGTGATATTAATTTAGCTGCAGCTAAATTGGCGCGTAAAGCTGCCGATGAGTTCACAGCAAAGACACCAGACAAACCCCGTTTCGTGGCAGGTGTACTTGGCCCAACAAATCGCACTGCTTCAATTTCGCCTGACGTTAACGACCCAGGCAAACGCAATGTTACTTTTGACGAACTCGTGGAAGCGTATAGCGAGTCTACCGAAGCGCTCATTGAAGGCGGTGCAGATTTAATCATGCTCGAAACCATCTTCGATACACTTAATGCGAAAGCGGCAGCCTATGCGGTAGAGTCGGTTTTTGAAAAGCTGGGTATATTGCTGCCCGTTATGGTGTCTGGCACGATTACCGATGCCTCAGGGCGCACGCTGTCTGGTCAAACCGCGGAAGCGTTTTATTATTCCATGCGACACATCAGTCCATTCTCATTCGGCTTAAACTGTGCTCTTGGACCAGACTTACTGCGCCAATACGTAGATGAAGTTGCTACTGTTAGTGAGTGCTTAATTTCAGCGCACCCTAACGCTGGTTTACCCAACGAGTTTGGTGAATACGACATGGAAGGCCCTGAAATGGCCGAGCACATCAAAGAATGGGCGCAGTCTGGGCTAGTGAATATTGTAGGTGGCTGCTGCGGCAGTACGCCGGAACACATTCGCGATATTGCTAACGCGGTCAATGGAATTGCGCCAAGAAAAGTGCCACAGTTCGAACCCAAAATGCGTTTGTCAGGCCTAGAGCCGTTTGTACACTAGGAGGGCATTATGAGCGCAGAATTTTCTACATTTATTAATATCGGTGAGCGTACCAATGTAACAGGCTCCGCTCGTTTTAAACGACTTATTCTTGAAGGTGATTATGAAACTGCACTTGATGTCGCAAGGCAACAAGTAGAGAACGGCGCGCAGATCATCGATATCAATATGGATGAGGCCATGCTTGATTCTAAGCAGGCCATGATCACCTTTTTGAACCTAATCGCCTCTGAGCCTGATATTAGCCGCGTACCTATTATGATCGATTCGTCTAAATGGGATGTTATCGAAGCAGGACTTAAGTGTGTACAGGGCAAAGCGATTGTTAACTCTATTAGCTTAAAAGAAGGGGAAGAGCTCTTCTTAAACCAAGCCAAGCTAATAAAGCGTTATGGTGCAGCAACCGTAGTGATGGCGTTTGACGAGACCGGCCAGGCCGATACACAAGCTCGAAAAGTAGAAATTTGTCAGCGTAGCTACAAGCTGCTGACAGAAGAAGTCGGCTTTCCACCTGAAGATATTATTTTTGACCCTAACATTTTCGCAGTAGCGACGGGTATTGAAGAGCACGATAACTACGCGGTTGATTTTATTGAAGCGACCCGCGAGATACGTAAAACCTGTCCGTACTCACATATTTCTGGTGGCCTTTCTAATATTTCATTCTCGTTCAGAGGGAACAATCCGGTTCGCGAAGCTATGCACTCGGTATTCCTATATCACGCTATTCGAGCCGGTATGGATATGGCTATTGTGAATGCAGGTCAGCTAGAGGTATATGACGAAATACCCGCTGAATTGCGCGATGCGGTTGAAGACGTGATTTTAAACCGCAGAAGTGATGCTACTGAACGCTTACTCGATATTGCACCGAACTATCAAGGAGACGGTAAAGCGGCCGCAAAGGAAGATTTATCCTGGCGCGAGCAAGAAGTGAATAAGCGCTTAGAGCATGCGCTTGTTAAAGGCATTACCGATTACATCATTGAAGATACTGAAGAAGCGCGTCAACAAGCTGAGCGTCCGTTACATGTTATTGAAGGGCCGTTAATGGACGGCATGAACGTAGTAGGGGATTTGTTCGGCGAAGGAAAAATGTTTCTTCCTCAGGTAGTAAAGTCGGCCCGTGTAATGAAAAAGGCGGTAGCCCATTTACAGCCATACATTGAAGAAGAAAAGTCAGACGATGCGAAAAGCAACGGTAAAATTCTTCTCGCTACGGTAAAAGGTGACGTTCACGATATCGGTAAAAATATCGTAGGCGTGGTACTTCAGTGCAATAACTTTGAAGTGATTGATCTTGGCGTAATGGTGCCAGCGGCGACAATCTTACAAACCGCTAAAGATGAAAACGTTGATATGATAGGCCTGTCGGGCCTTATTACACCTTCACTAGATGAAATGGTTCACGTTGCCAAAGAAATGGAGCGTCAGGGCTTTGATATCCCGCTGCTTATTGGCGGGGCGACGACGTCTAAAGCGCACACTGCGGTAAAAATTGAACAAAATTATCATGCACCTGTGGCTTATGTTCCAAACGCAAGTAGAGCAGTAGGCGTGTGCCAGCGTCTTTTAAACAAAGCGTCTCGCGATATTTACGCGCAGGAACTGGCAAAAGAATACGATACGGTACGCGAACAGCACGCCCGTAAGAAGCCGCGCAGCAAGCCGGTGACGTTAGAACAGGCCAGAGAAAACGCTTTTAGGCCAGATTTTACGACTTTGCCAGTAAAACCTGCGAGCCTGGGTGTAACACCGGTAACCGCCGATTTGGCTAACCTGCGTAACTACATCGACTGGACACCTTTCTTCTTAACTTGGTCGTTAGCAGGCAAGTACCCACGTATACTTGAAGATGAGGTGGTGGGAGAGCAAGCACAGTCACTGTTTAACGACGCCAACGCCATGCTGGATAAAATTATCGAAGAGAACAGCCTTCAGGCGAAAGGCGTTATCGGCTTGTTTCCTGCCAATCGCGTTAATGACGATGTTGAAGTTTATACCGATGAGTCGAGAAACCAGATTCAAGGTGTTGCCCATCACTTGCGTCAGCAAACCCTAAAAGACAAATTCGCTAATTATTGTTTAGCAGACTTTGTAGCTGAAAAGTCGAGTGGCATAAATGATTATGTGGGCGCTTTTGCCGTCACCGGCGGTATAGGTGAAGACGAGCTTGCTGATAGCTATATTCAGACTGGCGATGACTACAACGGTATTATGGTTAAAGCGGTGGCAGACAGGCTTGCCGAAGCGTTTGCGGAATATCTGCACAAGCAAGTGCGTAAGCACTATTGGGGCTACGCCGCTAACGAATCACTGAGTAACGAAGAACTTATCCGCGAAAAATATCAGGGCATTAGACCGGCACCAGGCTACGCTGCGTGTCCAGAACACACCGAAAAGCAGCTTATTTGGGATTTATTGTCAGCAGAGCAGCATACAGGTATGAAGCTTACGGAAAGTTACGCCATGTGGCCGGGGGCGTCAGTATCGGGTTGGTATTTTGCTCACCCTGATGCCAAATACTTTGCTGTCGCCAAAATTCAAGCCGACCAAGTAGAGGATTACGCCACACGTAAAGGCTGGACCTTGGAAGAAGCTGAAAAGTGGTTGGGTCCAAACTTAAGTGATTAATGCTGATTAGGCAGGTAACGTGTATGCAAATCGAAAAGCCTTTTAGTCAGGCTTGTGAGAACAACAAGCGCGCCATTTTGAGCGTGCTTGAACGTAAATTTGCCAATTGCCGACAGGTATTAGAGATAGGGAGTGGAACAGGTCAGCACGCCGTATTTTTGGCTGAGCATTTGCCCCATCTTATTTGGCACACAAGCGACCAACCACACTATCACGAAGGCATTGCCGCGTGGCTGAGTGATTCAAATACGGGGAATGTGAAACCTCCCATAGCATTTACCGTTGGGCAAGATGACTTTCCCAACCTCGACATAGACGGGATTTTTACGGCAAACACCGCGCATATCATGCAAAAAGAAGAGGCGAAGCTACTCATGGAATCAGTAGCGTTGCACTTACCCAAAGGGGGCGTATTCTGTCAGTATGGCCCTTTTACACATAGTGGTAAGTTTACTTCTGAAAGTAACCAAGCCTTCCATACTTCGCTTTTAGCGCGTGGTTATGGTGGCTACCGCGATATCAATGAGCTTACTGCTTGGGCAGGCGAGTTAAGCTTGCAAGAAATAATCGACATGCCCGCCAATAACCATATGCTTATTTGGCAAAAACGCTAAAGAAGTATCAAGGCTGCAGCACTTTGCTTTAAAAACAGTTAAAGCAAAGAAAGTCAGCACTCACATCAAAGGAGTAACTATGAGCTTTAAAGTAAACCATTATTTCGACAATAAAGTGAGCTCGATTGGGTTTGAATCTGCAAACGGCCCCTGCACCTCGGGCGTGATGTCGCCGGGTGAATATACATTTTCTACATCACAAAAAGAGCTAATGAAAGTGGTTGAAGGTGAGCTAGTTGTGAAGCTTCCGGGAAGTGACGAATGGCAATCTTTTGCTACAGGCAGCAGCTTTAATGTACCCGCCGATGCTTCTTTTGACGTAAAAGTGTCTACGCCTACCGCTTATCTTTGCTTTTACAGCTAATTCTTAAAAGCGTTTAATTCACTCTGTATTTGAACTTTCGTAGAATTGACTTTCAGAGGTTGTAAAATTTCTCTGTATATCTCAAAGTATTAGAAGTGCAAGCGAGCTTGGCTCACTTGCGCTTTTATACTAATAAAACTAAACCTGAAATGTGTGCGAATTATCAGGGCCTGTTGACCTTTGATGTACGAATTTTGGTCTAAATGGAAGCCTTTTAATCGCGAAACAGTCCTGCAAGCCTAGTGGGCTAAGTTAAAGGGCTGTGACAAAGAGTAAAAGGCTTCCATAACGACCCCTTCGGGCAGCGCCTTTGTGCCATCTATACTGCGTTGAATGTTTTCGACTTAGAACCACGAAACCGTCAAACATCCGCCTTGTCTAGATGGCACAAAGACCGCTGCAAAAATGTACAACAAAGGTCAAGAGGCCCTAGTGCTGGAATACACTTTTCACACGTTGTGGCGTTTAGTAAACAATGAGAAGTACAAATGAAATCCATATCACTCCAAAAAAAGTTCATGCTTATCGTTGGCGGTAGCATAGCTTTGATGTTACTCATTACGGCGTTTTTCTTAGTCAATACCGTTGCAGATAACACCCGCAGTCGCGTAGAAAAAGAGCTTAAATCCTTAGTTGCACGTGAGGCTAATGACGTTGAAGGCTTCTTCGCAACCTATGGCGGCGTTGCTAGAGCATTCCTAAGTAGTCCTTTTCTACAAGATTTTTTTACGCGCCATAACACGCGAGGGGCGCCCGAAAGCCAACTGACTCAATCCAAAGATATCTATGCCACATTTGAGGGCATCAGCAGTCAAGATCCCATTATTAAATCGGCGTTCTTTGGTTCAGCTAAGACGGGTGAATACTTCTATGAAGAGGGCCGAGTCGGCGTCGACACTTCGGGTCCTGATGCTGGCAATCCTAACGCCGGTTACTTTGCAACTAAGCGTCCGTGGTTTACTACTGCCGTAGAAAAAGGAAAGCTATATGTAACGCCTCCTGCTGTCGATTCCCAAGATGGAAGCGTATCTGCAGTAGTACAAACCCCGATATACAAAAATGGAGCGTTACTAGGCGTTGGCGGTGTCGATATTCTTATTAGCACGGTGGGTAAGGTCATAGATGCCATTCGTTATGAAGAACAAGGCACGGCGTTTTTACTCGATGAAAACCAAAACATTGTTTACTTTCCAAAACAGAGCAAAGCGTTGCCACTAAGCTCCTCTATTCGCAACTTTGACAGCGTGTTTGATAGCACTGAAGGGTTTGGCAAGTTGGCAAGTAATATAGCGGCTAATGAATCTGGTATTGTGCACGTAACCTGGAAGGGGGAAGACTATGTTGCGGTTTTTGAGCACGCTCAGTTAACTAACCCACAAATGAATTGGTCGCTGGGCATTCTTATCCCTGCAAGCATCATTGATAGCCCTATAAATAATGCAATTACTACGGCAATTATCGTCGCCTTTGTGATTATTGGATTAATAGCGCTTATTACTTATTTTGCGAGTGCTAAAGTCACTCAACCTTTGGTCGAAATGCGCAACGCAATGGCGGAAATAGCGCATGGCGACGGCGACTTAACCAAGCGTCTGGAAGTTAAGAGCAACGACGAAATCGGTGCGCTTGCCATAGAGTTTAATACCTTTACCGATAAACTAAGATCATTGCTAAAAGATACTGCCGCTAACACTAAGGCTGTTTCTGATGCAGCGGATCACCTTCGAGATGTGAGTCACGCGACTAGCAAGGAAATTAACCAAGAGCGTAGTCAGGTGGACAATGTGTCTACGGCAGTCACGCAGATGGCTGCTACCGTCGTTGAAATTTCAAAAAATGCGGCACAGTCCAGTGACGCCGCGACTAAAGCAGATGAATTGGTACAAGCCGGCAGTGAGCAAGTGCAAGATGCCATGAGGGAAATTCGCGCGCTGGCTGACGCCATCAGTCAGGGTGTTGAAGTAGTGGGCGGATTGAGCAAAGAGTCAGATAGCATCGGTGCTGTAGTCGATGTAATTAACAGCATTGCTGAACAAACTAATTTACTGGCATTAAACGCAGCCATTGAAGCGGCGAGAGCCGGTGAACAGGGGCGCGGCTTTGCCGTTGTTGCAGATGAAGTTCGCTCATTAGCAAGTCGTACACAAGAATCGACGACTGATATACGAAAAATGGTAGAGCGATTGCAGGCAATGTCTGAGCAGACCAACAGTGTTATGCAGGAAGGACAAACCCGTTCTCAATCTGGTGTCGATAAGACAGAGAAAGTGGTCGAAACGCTTAAAGACATTACCCAGTCTATAGGTTTGGTTCACGAGCAAAGTACTCACATAGCACTGGCGACCGAGCAGCAAACGGAGGTGGCGCAAGATATTAATAAGTCGCTCGTAGCTATCACTGGTTTAAGTGATAAAACTAGTCAGCATGCAGAAGAGTTAGCTGTGGAAGCTACGCAGTTAAGTGCCGTTTCTGGTGACTTAAAAGAATTGGTGGGGCAGTTTAGAATTTAGCGCCATTCATACTGTTAACCGCGCATAATGCGCAATAGTCTTTAATTAGAGCGTTTTCGCTTGCCAACATTGTTGGCAAGCGAGTTGTTCTATTCCTTAGTTTGACATAAGTTTCCGAAATAAAGTTTGGAAAACCTATGGCTTGTGCGTTTGCGAAAGGGCAATGAAATCATCTACAAACCCCAATACGTCCTGCGCTTTTCTATGACCCAAGTACAGCGTTTTTGATACGCCTTGTTCACCAAGCGACCGACAAGTCAGGAGATCGCTTTCTTTTGATTCATCAATTAACCATTTAGGTAAAGCAGTAACACCACGTCCCGCTGCTACCATTTGTAAGATGATCTCTGTGGTTTCAATCGTTTTATGTTGCCTCACTGTGCAATTGGCAGGAGTAAGAAAATGCGTGAATACGTCCAGTCGACTGAGTTCTACGGGGTAGGTGATAAGGGTCTCATTGCTTAAGTCTTTAGGTGTGACAAATGGTTTCTCTGCCAAAGGGTGGTGCTTATCCATTACCAACACTTGTTCATATTCGAACACTGGCGTGTAGGTAATGGTTTCAAGTGAAAGAGGGTCTGGCGTGAGCAATATATCAATATCGTACCCGTGAAGCGCTTGTAAACCGCCAAAAGAGAACGCGCGGCGTACATCTACATCAACATCTGGAAAGGCTTTCAAAAAAGGCGCCACTACCTTGAGCAACCATTCAAAACACGGGTAGCACTCCATCCCAATACGTAATATGCCCTGTTTACCATCGGCGAATCTGCGTAATTGGGCTTCAGTATGCTCAAACTGGGGTAAAACTCGGTGAGCTAAGCCCAATACACTCTGACCCGCCTGAGTCAGCGTGAGTCTTCTGCCGTCTTTTTTCCAAAGCGGTACGTCAAAATGGGCTTCCAACTTTTTCATTGCGTGGCTTAACGCTGACTGGGTTAGAAAAAGCGATTTTGCCGCTTCTGTCATCGTGCCTTCAGCATCTATCGCTCTTACTATTCGTAAATGTTGTCTATCAATCATAATAAATTACAACCAGTTTAACGTTTTGGAAGAGGGCTTGGAGCAGCACTGACTATAGTCACGGCGTCCGACAGGCGAGTTTCAATTATCTCTTTTATGATAATTGATATTTCTCTAAAGGTCTTTCGTCCAGGCGCAGTGTTTCTCCACGCTAATGAGTGCTGACGCTCAATAGGCATATCGGCAATTTCACACACGTGTAACGCTTCAGGCTTGTGCAACTCAGAATGAATATAAAGCCCTGGTAGGAACGCTACACCCATGCCCATTACCACCATTTGACGCAAAGTATCGAGGCTGGTGCCCTCATAATCACGCTGTAAATCTGCCCCAATCTCATCGCAAATGCGCTGCACTTGATGATGAAAGTGATGTCGGTCTTCGAGTGTTAACACTTTCTCGCCGCTTATTTCTTCTGGCTTAACATAGGCTTTTCCTGACAATTTGTGATCAGAAGGCGTGACGAATTTTAAAGGCTCTTTGAAGAGTGGTTGCGTGATCAATTGAGAGTTTTCGCCCGAAAGTGGGGAAAGAATTAGGTCATATTCACCACGCAGTAGACCGTGTTGCAATGCGTTAGGGGCGCCTTCTCGAACATAGAAGCGCAAGCCGGGCTTCCGTTTGTGCAGATCTGGTAGCACAAAGGGAAGTAAATAAGGCCCTAGTGTTGGCGGTATCCCTAACCGGTAGGTTACAACTTCACCCTCGGACAAGTCTCGTGCAATTTCGCTGAACCGTTGAGAGGCCTGCAGCACCTCTTCCGCTGCATCAAGCAAGGCTTTACCTTGGGGAGATAACAGCGTTCCCGTGCGTGATCGTTCAAAAAGCGTTAGCCCTAAGAGGTTTTCTAGCGCACTGATCTGACTGGTCAGAGTAGGCTGACTAATTCCCAGTATTCCCGCTGCTTGCCTGAAGCTTAGGTATTTAGCCACTGCAACAAAATAGCGGATTTGGTTAATTGACGGGGTCTTTCCGTTGAACTGCATGGTGAAAATGGCTCTCTCTTACTATGCTTATAGGTAGTGTTACGTAAGCAGTGATAGTATTTAGCTATCGCGAGTTAGTATATTAAACTATTAATCTATCAGGTGAAACTGGCGTAATTACATAATCATTACAATTACTAAAAAATTGGGAGTTATATATGGATCACGTTATCTCAGGTGTTGCCAAATTCCAGAAAGAAGTTTACCCAAACAAAAAAGCTACGTTTCAAAAACTAGCTACTGGGCAGAACCCTGAAGTGCTTTTCATTACGTGCTCTGATTCACGTATCGACCCGAACTTAGTAACACAAACTGATCCGGGTGAACTATTTATCTGCCGTAATGCGGGCAACATCGTACCTCCTCACAGCAACCAAACTGGTGGCATGACAGCGTCTATTGAGTTTGCAGTTGCTGCACTGGGCGTTTCTCACATTGTTATTTGTGGCCATACTGACTGTGGTGCAATGAAAGGCGCCATCAACCCTGAAGGCTTAAGTGCGCTTCCGCATGTAAAAGAGTGGCTAGGTCATTGCCGTGTTGCAACTGAAGTTGTTAAAGAGCGCTGTGGCCATTCAGACCTTTCTATTGACGATCTAGAAGCGGTAACGAAAGAGAACGTTGTTCAGCAAATTCAGCACCTTCGTACTCACCCTGCTGTTGCTGCAAAAATTGCAACAGGTCAGGTTAAGCTTCACGGATGGGTATATAACATTGGTTCAGGTGAAGTGCTTTACTACAACACTGAGTCTGGTGAATTTGATGTAATGGACGAGTCTACTGCCGAAGCACAACTTGCTCGCGGTGAATAAGGTCTATAACGATGGTAAAAATTAACCTTTCAAACCTACGAGGCGATTTTACCGGCGGTTTAACAGCCGGTATCGTTGCTTTACCACTGGCGCTTGCACTTGGTGTCGCGTCAGGCTTAGGTCCAATGGCGGGTCTGTACGGTGCTATTGCGGTTGGCTTTTTTGCCGCACTTTTCGGTGGTACACCAGCACAGATTTCTGGTCCAACGGGGCCTATGGTTGTTGTTCTTGCAGGCTTGTTCGCAAGTCTATCGGGCGACACCAGCCTTATATTCACAGCGGTGATATTGGCCGGTATATTCCAGATTGTTTTTGGTGTCCTTGGTATTGGTCAATACATTCGCCTAGTGCCTTACCCGGTAATATCGGGCTTTATGTCGGGCATCGGTGCAATCATCATTATTCTTCAAATCGGCCGCTTACTGGGCCATGAGCCTCCAGGTGGAACAATCGGCGCATTGACATACTTGCCAACCGCGCTTGCCGATATTGATTTTGCAACCTTGGCGTTAGGCCTTGGTACCTTGGTTATTGCCTACAAATGGCCACCGCAACTAGGCAAGTATGTGCCTGGTGCACTGGCTGCACTTATCATTGGCACGCTTGTAAGTTTAGCGTTGTCTGTGCCAATTCTTGGTGATATCCCGACGGGTTTACCTAGCCTTCACCTTCCAGTATTTGACCAAAGCAAAGCACTGCTTATTCTTGAAGCCGCGTTTATTCTAGCTGTACTGGGAGCCATCGATAGTCTACTTACATCTCTTGTTGCTGATAACATGACGCGTACCCGTCACGATAGTAACAAAGAGCTAATCGGCCAAGGTATTGGTAATACATTTGCTGGTCTTATCGGCGGTATCGCAGGTGCAGGCGCAACGATGCGTACTGTTGTAAATATCCGTAGCGGTGGTAAGTACAACATTTCAGGTATGGTACACGCACTAGTTCTTCTAGCAATTGTGTTAGGTCTTAGCCCGCTAGCAGCGCAAATTCCTCACGCAGTTCTTGCTGGTATCTTGGTTAAAGTTGGCTTAGATATCATCGACTGGAGTTACTTGAAGCGCGCTCACAAAGGCCCCCGTTGGGACTTCGGCCTCATGATTATGGTGCTTGCGCTAACGGTATTTGTAGATCTGATCACAGCAGTTGGTGTTGGCGTGGTATTCGCAGCATTAGCTTACGTTAAGCAAATCGCACAGCTGCAAATTGAAGAGCTTAAGAAAATCCCTGAGTCGTTAAACGACCCTAAAGAAAATGAGCTATTGGAATCTCTTAAAGACAAAGTATCAATCTTTAGTTTTGGCGGGCCACTAAGCTTTGGTGCGGCTGCCGATTTGGGCCACCACGTTCGTGAGCGTGTGAAACCGGGTTCTAAAGTCACCATTTTAGATTTCTCGCGCGTTCCACTTATGGATGTTTCTGCTGCGATGGCAGTTGATACAGTTACCTCAGATGCACTAGCGGCAGGTCGTCAGCTGGTTATTTGTGGTGCTAATGCAGAAGTCAATAAGGTGCTTGAGGGCGTAAACGAAGCGCACCCAGGGATCCCCAACTTTGACACGCTACACGACGCCTTGCTTTACGCAGAAAAGCAAGTAGCCGGGACTGAAAGCAAAAACACCCGTTTTCAAGCCGCAACGCAGTCGTGAAGTAATATCAAGGTAAGATAAACCTTTCCCTTTTGGCCCTCCTTAGTGAGGGCTTTTTGGGTCTGTTTGGCAAAGATTTCTTTGCTAAATTTCTGGGGCAGTTTATAGCTGATGCGTGTTTACTTGGATGTCATTGAATAAACAAACATGGAAAATGTTTTATTAATTGATTGTTCAATTAAACTTAACGCTACTGTAACAATTCCTCCCTAGAGTAGTGAGTAAACATTACACAACTACTTTGGGAAACACATGAAAACACACAATAAACTCTCGTTAGCTGTACTTGCAGCACTTTCGTCTATGACTACACCTACAGTGGCGTGGGCAGAGGAAGCAGAGCGTGCTGACGAAGAGCGCATAGAAGAAATTACCGTTGTTGGGCGAAGCGTTTCTTACGCGAATAACGCAACAAGCGACGATATGTTTAAACAACAGGCTAATCTTAGCAGTGTGTTAGCCGCGGTTGATAACCTGCCGGGTGTGCTTATTAACGAAGGTGATACCTTTGGGGCTGATGACTGGTCAACGTCTATTGTTATTCGTGGCTTTCAAGTAAACCTAAATGAGCAGCAAATTGGCATGACAGTAGATGGCATCGCTAACGGTAACTCGAATTACGGTGGTGGCGCGAAAGCGAATCGCTATATTGATACCGAAAACGTAAAAGGTGTTGAAGTTTCTCAGGGTACGGCGGATATCGCTTCCCGTTCACACGAAGCCTTGGGCGGCACACTGAATTTCACCACCATTAACCCGTCTGCGGAGCAGGGCTTAATAACCAGTGTAACTGCGGGTTCATTTGATGCGTCAAAATACTATGTACGCTACGAAACAGGCGAAATCTTTAAAGATACTTACGCGTGGATAAGCCTTTCAAGTCAAGAAAGTTCTGACTTTATGCAGCAGGCAGCAGAGAACACCCGTGATCATTTAGCCATGAAGTTTATCTCTACCGTTAACGACGTGTCTCTTACAGGTTACCTGTCTTACGACGATACCCACGAAGATAACTACCAGCGCATATACGGGCTGGCGCAATATGAGCAAAATCCAGATTGGGACCAGTTAACTGACGAGTGGACAGGCGTGCCTTATCAAGATCAGGCGTATCGTCGAGGTTGGTCTACCCTACGCGAAAACCTTTTCGCTTATTTACAGGCTGACTTTACTATTGGCCAGGTCGATTTTATGACTAACGTGTATTATCACGACAATGAAGGACGCGGCGAATGGGTTCCACCCTATATTGTTGATATCACTGATGACGGAGCAGAAGGGCACTCAGAGCTTATTGTTGGAAATACAGTATTCGGTGGAGAGGAGCTGGGACAAATCTACTTTGTTGATAGACAAGGCAACCAGCTAAGCCCTATTGAGGGGTGTCAAAGCTCACTGACCTTCCCTTATGGTGGTGCAGGTGCAGAATATGACCCAGGCTGTCATGCGCAAGGCGCTATTCCCGTGGGCTCATATCGTCACACCCATTATGATAAAGAGCGTTTTGGCATTAATGCTGATGCTGTGTGGTACACCAAAATTGGTGATTTTGATAATACCGTACGTTTTGGTATTTGGTGGGAAGACTATGAGCGTGGCGAGTCTCGCGATTGGCATAAAATTACCAACTCGTCTATTAGCGTCGATTATGACAACGTGCCTTACTGGGTGCAGTACGATAGAACCTTCCCAGTTGATACCTTGATGTACTATGTGGAAGATGAGCTTGATCTAGGCTTTGCCCGCATTCGCGCTGGTGCCAAGAAGTTTAACGTAGATATCGAGAAAACGGACAACTTTGATTCAGCCAACAACTTAGCGGTGAATACTGACTCAGATACCTTATTCTCTGCCGGTATCGTTGCACCTTTACCCATTGAAGGAGTGGAAGTTTTCGCAGGTTACGGTGAGAACTTTGCGGCAATCAAAGATGCACAACTAGAGCGCAACGATACTGACCTTCGCTTTATAAAGCCAGAAACCGCTGACAACATTGACGTAGGTTTCCGCTACTCTTCACCTGGTTTCAATGCCAGCGTGACCTACTACAATATTGAGTTTAACGACCGTATTCAATTTACCAGTAACGAAACCTCAGAGGGTATAGACTTTCTTGAAGCAGCCGCGGGTGGATACAAAAACGTGGGCGGTATTGAGTCTAGCGGTTTTGAAATTTCAGCAGACATTATGTTAACCGAAGAGTTTTCGTTGTTCACTTCTATTACCTTAAGCGAGTCAGAATATGTTGCGACGGTAGGTAGTTCAGGTACGCAATACGATACACTTGACGATGCGCTGGCAGCCATCGCTGACCCTGAAAACCCTGAAGTGTCACTGGTAGCTATTGAAGGTAATACGGTTATCGGTACGCCTGACACTATGGCGGTAATTAGTCTTGATTGGGCACGCGATAACTACTTTGCAGGCCTGTCTACCAAGTACGTTGATAGCCGCTACCTGGATATTGATAATGCGGCACAAGTTGATGACTATATCGTTAGCGACTTCTATATTGGCGGCTTTATCGAAAACATTGGTTCAGGTGCTGAAGAGCTAGAAGTGCGTTTAACAGTAAACAACCTGTTTGATGAAGACTATGCGTCTACCATTGCACCAGGTGCATTTTGGATTGGCGCACCTCGCGCTGTTGCAGTCAACGCACGCTTAACCTTTTAATCGTGATATCATGCCTGCGGCGGCATTGTGCTGTCGCAGGTTATTTTTTAGATTTAAGGTTTGGAGTTGTAGCATGCCCAAGGTGGGAATGGAGCCAGTTCGCAAGAAGCAATTAATAGAAGCAACGCTAGAAGTGATGGCAGAAGTTGGCTATCACGGTACAACGATTAGCTTAATTAGTAGAAGAGCTGGGCTTTCTTCAGGGATAATCAGTCACTATTTTGGTGACAAGCAAGGTTTAATTGAAGCAACGATGCGCCACCTTCTCGATGCGCTAAAAATCACGCAGCGTATTGACGATCCCCTAGAGCGGATAGATTTCATTATTGAAAATAACTTTTCACAAACGCAAGGGGCGAGTTCCGCCACCAATACCTGGTTTAACTTCTGGGCGTTGTCACTACACAACGAAGGCTTGCATCGTTTGCAGTGTATTAACCACAAACGCTTAGAGCGTAATTTAGCGTTTAGTTACCGCAAGCTACTTAAACCTGAGCAGGTCAAAAACGCCGCTGCGTCTACCGCTGCATTAATTGATGGGTATTGGCTTCGTTATTCCATGGGCAGTGTGGGTAACGGTGATTTTTCAGAAGCTGTAGCCCGTTGTAAGCAATACGTTCGCGATTTAGTTGCCCAATACGGAAGATAAATAAGCAAACGGAAGTTAAACAAGTACTCGCGGCTGGCGTATAAGTACCACTGATCGAATACTGATTAGAGAAATAAAAAGGGCGGTTCGAGATAAGTCGAACCGCCCTTTTTAATTATCTACACTTTCTAAATGAGCTATGCGGACTGGTATTAGCTGGCGCCAGATACAAATCTCTATCCGGCGCGAGAAGCTAGCATGTGCTCACTAAGTGCTAAACTCAATGAGCTACCAAATTCTAACGCGTTCTTCAGGCGCAAGATAAAGTGCATCACCTGGTTTCACGTCAAACGCTTCATACCATGCATCATGGTTTCTTGGAGCTTGTGCACGATAACGACCTGGCGCGTGTGTACCTGCGCGAAGTTGATTCAACATGCTTTCTTCAGTGCGTTTTTCTTTCCACACTTGTGCCCATGCAAGGAAGAAACGCTGATCGCCTGTTAGGCCGTCAATTACCGGCGCTTCTTTGCCGTTAAGGCTAAGTTTGTAGGCGTGGTAAGCCATGGCTAGACCACCCACGTCACCAATGTTTTCACCCAAGCTGTTGCGACCATTTACGAAGTTACCTTCGATAGGCTCGTACTGGCTGTATTGCTCGGCTAGCATATCCGCTTTTTCTTCAAACGCTGCGCGGTCAGCATCGGTCCACCAGTTGCGCTGAATACCGTTTGCATCTGACTTCGAGCCTTGATCGTCAAAACCATGTCCCATTTCGTGACCAATTACCGCACCGATTGCACCGTAGTTAACTGCTGCGTCGGCGTTTGGATCAAAGAATGGTGGTTGCAAAATAGCCGCTGGGAATACAATTTCGTTGAACGAGCTATTGTAGTAGGCGTTAACGCGCTGCGGTGTCATACCCCAGCGATTGCGATCCGTTTTCTCTAGCTCACGTTCTACCGATTGGTCTTGGAAGAATGTGCGTAGGTTTCGAACATTGCCTACTAAGTCTTTGTCGCTGATGGTTACGCCGTCGAAAGACTGCCATTCGTCTGGGTAGCCAATTTTAGGGTTAAATGCCATTAGCTTTTCTTTGGCATTTACCTTGGTTTCTTCGCTCATCCAGTCTAGGTTTTCAATACGCTCACCTAGTGCTGTACGCAAGTTTTCAACCAGCTCTGCCATCTGCTCTTTTGAGCTTTCTGGGAAGTATTCGTTTACGTAAATCTTGCCTATAGCAAAACCAAGTGACTCAGTACCAGACATTTGGCTCACTGCGCGTTTCCAACGAGGACGAGGCTCTTGCTGGCCGCTTAGTGTACGACCAAAGAAGTCAAAGTTGGCTAGGTAGATATCTTCAGAAAGGAAATCCGCATTGTTTGAAATAGTGTGATATTTCAAATACGACTTCCAATCAGCGAGATCAGCTTCGTTAATAATTTTAATAACGTCTTTCACTGGCTCAGGCTGTGTAATATTTAGCTCAGGTACCTTATAACCGGTTTGAGCAAAATACGTATCCCAATCAAAGCCAGGGTACTCGTCAGACAGCTTGCTACGTTCAATCTGGTTAAGAGTAAGATCGCGGTCACGGCGTTTTTCGCGAGGCCACTGAATTTCTGCAATTTGTGTTTCAAGGGCAAGAATGTTTGCTGCTTTTTCGGCTGCGTTTTCTTCGCCTGCAAAATTAAGCATTTGCTCGATGTGTGCTACGTAAGCTTCACGAATCTTAACAAAACGTTCGCTATCGCTCAGGTAGTAATCGCGATCAGGAAGACCCAAACCACCTACGCCAACACTTAACTGGTATTCGTTCGGGTCAAGACGGTTGTACCACATGCCACCGTAAATTGGTGTGCTTGAACCTACCAACCAGCTATTACCAAACGCTTTGGTTAGGTCAGTTCTATTCTCAATGCTATCAATAGAGGTTAGTACGTCTTTAATCGGCTCAATACCTTTTTCGTTGATGGTATCGGTATCCATGTAAGCAACGAAAAAGTCGTGAACAAGCTTCTCTTCTGCATTCAGCGAAGACTTTTCCATTAGCCCATCAATGATGTTTTTAACTTGCTCTTCACTACGCTCTGCAAGACCCGTAAACGCGCCGTAGCGAGTTTTGTCAGCGGGCAGCTCGTAGTTGTCGTACCATGTACCGCTCGCGTACATGAAGAAGTCATCACCAGGTTTTACCGCTTCATTGCGAGCGGTTAAGTCTACGCCAAAAGAGCCTAGTTCCGCTTCGCCCTTCATTTCTGGCGCTTCAACATTGCTAGTTTGTTCTTGGGCTTTTTCAGGCTGACCGCAACCAGCAAGTCCCAAAGATGCCGCAATCGCTACGGCAAGAAGTTTATATTTCATCGTTTTTCTCGTTGTGATTATAAGTGTCGTCGTTAGATGCAGTGACACTCGTTGTTTTTAAAGTAGGCATAAATTCCTTGTTAAACGGTAAAGCATTCCGTGCCTGATTAAAATAGCTTGCGATATGTGGCGTTTCTCGCTGTAAAAAGTCTGCTACAGCAGTGTGAAACGACGGATGTTGTAATTTGTGATGAGAACGGCAATAAATGGGCTCGAAGCCTCGAAGTATTTTATGTTCACCTTGGGTGCCGGGATTAAAAAGCGATAGCTTTTTCTCAATGGCAAATTCAATGCCTTCAAAATAACAGCAGGCAAAATGTAGCCCGTCTATTTCTTTCTGTGCTCCCCAGTATCTTCCATACAGTCCTGTCTCATCGTAGAAAAAGAGGGCGCTGGCTACTGCTACCTCATTCTCTACTGCCGTAACTATAAGCATGTTCTCGCTCATGCTCTCGACAAGCTGTTCAAAGAACGCATCATTCAAATATCCCACGTGACCGCTTCGTTTTAAATAGGTTGCTTTGTAACACTTTGTGAAAAACTGCAGTGTCTCTGGACTAATCTCATTGCCGGTATGATGGGTAAAGCGGACGCCTTGCTCGTTCAGTTTACGTCGACTTTTCTTGATATCTTTTCTTTTGCGGGAGGTAAGCGCGTTAAGAAAATCGTCGAAATCACCATAACCGTAGTTATGCCACTGAAACTGAACTGCGTATCGGGTCAGGTAGTGGTTGGGAATACTGGGTTGAACTTTGAATTGGTCATTAGGCAAATCATCGGTTAACTCACTAGCCTCAGACTCGCCTTTACCAATGAGTTGAGCCGAGGTGCTTTCATTGGGAAATAGCCAATGAAAAGAAGATAAAGCCTCACCAAATACGGACTCTACATACGCTGTCAGTGTATTTTCCAGTTCACTTAAAAGCGCCGGAGTAAGCACAATTTGCCCATCAGAAAGTAGTCTAGAACCTGTTACGGGGGTGAAGGGGATGGCCGATATCCACTTAGGATAATAGTCGAGACCGTGCTGTGCATAAGCATTAGCCCACGCGTGGTCGAACACGTATTCACCGTAGCTATGAGTTTTCAGGTAGCCAGGAATAACAAGATTTGCAGCCTCATGCTTACCTCTCGCTATAGCGATATGGCAAGGCTGCCACCCAGATTCATTGCTGCACGAGCCGCTGCGTTCTAGCGCATGTAAAAATTCATAAGAAACAAAGGGACCCGCTTCTTTCGCGAGGTATTGCCAGCGCTCTTTAGAGAACTGTTCAATCGAATCTATTATTGTTATGCGATAGTTGGATGCTGTCATGCAGTTTACATCATGTAGAGGTTAAGTGCGTAAAACGTTAGATAGTCGCAATCTACGAGTAATTAACGCTAAAATAACGCGGTTTCTACGTTTAATACAGAAGAGTAATTTTACAAAAATGTCAGAGTTCGACCGAAAAATCATTACCGACGCGATTACTCGCATGCTGGCACGACGAGAGCATAGCTTAAACGAAATTATGCGAAAGTTGCAGCAGAAGGGAATAGCGAGTGATGCTTTCATGCCTATTCTGGGGGAATTCAAAGATGCTGATATCCAAAGCGATGCTAGATTTGCAGAAAGCCGAGCTCGCGCACTGTACTTAAAAGGGAAGGGACCCCGCGCGATTAAATTAGACTTACAGCAATACGGTGTTGATGAAAGTACTGCAGAACACGCAATGAGAGAGATTGACGCTGACTGGTTTGAAAGTGCTAAAAAAGTAAAAGAGAAAAAGTTTGGCGACTTTTATGAAACCGAATTCGCGTTGAGACAAAAGCAGAAACAATTTCTTCAATATCGTGGCTTTTACCAAGATCACATTGAATATGCGGTAAGCGCAAACGAATCTAGCTAAAACGGCTGATTTATGCTCATGTTTACCGACAAATAGATGCCGTTGGCGATTCGTTTTATGAATACTGGCTATTTTCGTCTGCTTAAAGTGAAATTTGGGCCTATCTTCTCCCCGTTACACTTAACAAAATTGCGTTATCCATGGTATTGTTGCGCAAATTTGTGTGCATTTTAATTATCCAGAGAATTATAGCGAGGATAAGCGTATTGCGTATTCGCAAACTGCCCCGATTATAAAGCTCATTAGAACAGGCAAATCACACGTTTCAAAAATAGAATAAAGGAAGTTAGGTTTTCAATGACATTATCAACTGCTGACTTACGTAACAAGTTTATCGATTATTTTAAAAGCCATGGCCACCAAGCGGTGGCGAGCTCGTCACTGGTTCCGGCAGATGATCCCACACTTCTTTTTACTAACGCGGGCATGAACCAGTTTAAAGACTGTTTTTTAGGTGCGGAAAAACGCAGCTATACCCGTGCGGTATCGTCACAGCGCTGCGTTCGCGCAGGTGGTAAGCATAACGACCTTGAGAACGTAGGTTACACTGCGCGTCACCATACCTTTTTTGAAATGCTGGGTAATTTCAGCTTTGGCGATTATTTCAAAAAAGAAGCGATAGAGTTTGCGTGGAATTTCCTTACCAAAGAAATTGGTTTGCCAAAAGAAAAGCTCTTAGTCACCGTTTATTCTGAAGATGACGAAGCTTTCGACATCTGGGAAAACCATATTGGTGTTCCAAAAGAAAAGATTATTCGCATTAGTACGTCAGATAACTTCTGGTCTATGGGCGATACCGGTCCATGTGGTCCTTGTTCTGAAATCTTTTACGATCACGGTGCGCACATTTGGGGAGGTCCTCCGGGAACACCAGAAGAAGACGGCGACCGCTTTATCGAAATTTGGAACCTGGTATTTATGCAGTTTAACAAACAAGCTGACGGTACCATGGAGCCACTCCCTAAGCCTTCAATCGATACCGGTATGGGCCTAGAACGTATTTCCGCTATCTTGCAGAACGTGCACAGCAACTACGAGATCGACCTTTTCCAAAACTTGATCAAATCAGCAGCATCAATTGTTGGAAGCGAAGATTTAGAAAATAAATCGCTACGGGTCATCGCCGATCACATTCGTTCGTGCAGCTTCTTAATTTGCGATGGCGTTATGCCATCAAATGAAGGGCGCGGATACGTATTACGTCGCATTATTCGTCGCGCTGTCCGCCACGGCTATCAACTTGGCGCAAACGATATTTTCTTCTATAAGCTTGTAGCATCACTTGCCAAAGAAATGGGTGAAGCGTATCCAGAACTTGTAGACCAGCTACCGGTAATTGAAAAAGTACTACGTGTTGAAGAAGAGCAGTTTAGCAAAACGTTAGCCCGTGGTATGGCTATCCTAAACGATACACTAGAAACTCTAGAAGGCGACACAGTGCCGGGTGACGTAGTGTTCAAGCTTTACGACACCTATGGTTTCCCTACTGACTTAACCAATGATGTAGCGCGTGAGCACGACCTTAAGATTGACGAAGAAGGTTTTGAAGCTGCTATGCAAGCACAACGTGCCCGTGCACAGCAGGCTAGCAACTTTGGTGCAGACTACAATAGTAAACTCGCCATTGACCACACAACCTCATTTACTGGGTACACCGATGTAGAAGGCCAGGCGAATGTGGTTGAACTTATTGCCGACAATGCGTTTGTTGAGAAGCTTGAAGACGGTCAAGAAGGCGTTGTGGTATTAGACAGCACACCGTTCTACGCTGAAAGCGGTGGTCAGGCAGGTGACAAAGGTGTGCTTCGCGTGGCAAACGGTGAATTCATCGTTACTGACACCCAAAAAATGGGTAATGCGTTTGCACACAAAGGTATTGCTAAAGGTTCGGTATCTAAAGGTGATACGGCAACCGCAGCGATTGATGCAGCAAATCGTGAAGCCATTAAAAAGAACCACAGCGCAACGCATTTACTTCATGCAGCACTGCGTGAAATTTTAGGTGAGCACGTAACTCAGAAAGGTTCATTGGTTGAAGCGCCGCGCATGCGTTTTGACTTCTCGCATTTTGAGGCAGTAACGGCTGAGCAACTTGCTGAGATTGAAAGACGAGTTAACCAAGAAATACGTGCAAACCACACGTTAGCAACTGAACTAATGGATTTGGATGAAGCCAAAGCATCAGGCGCAATGGCGCTATTTGGTGAAAAGTACGACGAAAAAGTTCGCGTGGTAACCATGGGGCCATTCTCTGTTGAGCTATGTGGTGGTACTCACGTTACACGTACTGGTGATATTGGCTTGTTTAAAATTACCAGTGAAGCGGGTATTGCATCGGGCGTTCGACGTATCGAAGCAGTTACTGGCGAGCATGCACTTGAAGTCGTGCAAACCCAACAAGCGACACTGTCTTCATTGTCTGCGTTATTGAAAACAGACAGCCAAAATGTACTTGATCGCGTAGTTTCTCTACAAAATCAGACTAAAGAACTAGAAAAAGCACTCAATTCTGCGAAACAAAAATTGGCGAGTCAGCAAGGTGCTGATATGCTTAGTAATGCAGTAGAGATAAATGGCGTTAAAGTTCTTATTGCGAATTTGGAAGGTGTTGAAGCGAAGTCATTGCGTTCAATGATGGATGACATTAAAAACCGAATTGGTGAAGGGATCGTAGTATTAGGTGTGGCTAATGACGCGAAAGTGAATCTTATTGCTGGCGTTACTAAAAACCTCACTAGTAAAGTTAAAGCGGGCGAGCTAGTTAACTTTGTTGCATCACAAGTAGGTGGCAAAGGGGGCGGTCGTCCAGATATGGCACAGGCAGGCGGTGACCAGCCTGAAAACTTGGGCCAGGCGCTAGATTCGGTTAACGCTTGGTTACAAGATAAGCTATAATTATTTTTGTGTATAACAGTGAGTTTTTGAAGTGACGCAGAAACATGGAATCACTGTCGCTTCCATCGGGTCGTGCCGATGGGTTGGCAAATCTTAATGGATGATGTTCAGTATTAAGGAACAGGAGCAAGCGAATGCTTATTTTGACTCGTCGAGTTGGTGAAACGCTTATGGTTGGTGACGATGTAACCGTTACCGTACTAGGTGTAAAAGGGAATCAGGTACGTATCGGTGTGAATGCACCAAAAGAAGTTTCTGTGCACCGTGAAGAGATATACATGCGCATTCAAGCAGAAAAAGGCGGTCAGCCAGGCTCTGCAGAATAATTGCATTATACGCTTCATTGGAAAAGGTCAGCTTACGCTGGCCTTTTTTGTTTTAAGTGACTAAATCTTATCGGGCTTTAGCGCAAGTCTATTGTTTCTGTTCTATTTCGCCAGAAATGACGTTGTGATGTCTCGCGCTAACGACCAAGTTAAGTCTCTGGGTCGTGCACAGCTTTTTTCTAGCACAATGCCTTCTGGGTGGACGATTTTTAAATAGAGACATATACCGCTTTATTTGAGATTTTGGAGTGTTTTTAAATAACTTAAGTAAGTAATACGAATCAGCGTACTTGGTTATGAACAAATAAATTCAAAACTTTTTGATATTATTTTTGAAAAATTGACTAAATTATTAAGGCGGGTCAGTTAAAACTGCAATGAAGCTGCGCATATTCAAATGCAAATTAACGAGCATCGTTAAATAAAATTCGGTTTAATTGCTTGTATTGCGAACAAATTACTGGTTTTTTGCTCGAATCGTTTAAAATGGCAGCGGGTGAACAATTTCTTTATAAAAAAGGTTTGACTCAGGCCAATGAATCCGTAAAATGCACCCCGCAGTCAAGGAGAGGTGGGTGAGTGGCTGAAACCAGTTCCCTGCTAAGGAACCATACGCATATACGCGTATCGAGGGTTCGAATCCCTCCCTCTCCGCCATTATTCGTTGGCAGTGACGGCCAACAACAAGTTTTGCGCGTGTGTAGCTCAGCTGGATAGAGTACCTGGCTACGAACCAGGCGGTCGGAGGTTCGAATCCTTCCACACGCGCCACTTATTTTAAAGCGTCACCTTTTGAGGTAGAATTCAAAAGTACACAAGTTTACGCGTGTGTAGCTCAGCTGGATAGAGTACCTGGCTACGAACCAGGCGGTCGGAGGTTCGAATCCTTCCACACGCGCCACTTATTTTAAAGCGTCACCTTTTGAGGTAGAATTCAAAAGTACACAAGTTTACGCGTGTGTAGCTCAGCTGGATAGAGTACCTGGCTACGAACCAGGCGGTCGGAGGTTCGAATCCTTCCACACGCGCCACTTATTTTAAAGCGTCACCTTTTGAGGTAGAATTCAAAAGTACACAAGTTTACGCGTGTGTAGCTCAGCTGGATAGAGTACCTGGCTACGAACCAGGCGGTCGGAGGTTCGAATCCTTCCACACGCGCCACTTATTTTAAAGCGTCACCTTTTGAGGTAGAATTCAAAAGTACACAAGTTTACGCGTGTGTAGCTCAGCTGGATAGAGTACCTGGCTACGAACCAGGCGGTCGGAGGTTCGAATCCTTCCACACGCGCCATATTGAAAAACCCACCTTTTTAGGTGGGTTTTTTCATTTTTACTCCTTTTATTTTTGTTCTCTCCACTTTCGTCTAAGCGCGCTGTTTAAAATTTAAGCTAAACTTAATGTGTTTAACAGCAGTAAAGCGCGAGGTACGCTATGGCACATCCATCTACTACTTTTCGATTTTTAGCAGAACCTACCGACGTAAACTTTGGCGGTAACGTTCACGGTGGCATGCTCTCTATAACAGCTTAATGAAATGGATTGACCAAGCAGCCTATGCCTGTGCCGCGCAGTGGTCGAAATGCTATTGCGTTACAGTTTCATCGAACGGTATTCGCTTTATAAAGCCAATAAAGGTAGGTCAACTCGTAGAAATAACCGCATCGTTGGTACACACTGGAGCGTCAAGTATGCATATCTATGTTGTGGTTAAATCGGGCGACGCCACGGAAAACACTACGTCTGTCGCAAATCGCTGTTTTATAACTTTTATGGCGGTGCATGCGAAAGATTTCGCTAAACAGCTAGACAGTGACTTTACGGAAAATATAGGCTTTCATTAAGGTGTGAGTATAAATGAACGTAAACGTAGATTGCTGGCATCGGCAACGCTTATGCTAATTCCTAAAATATGCTTTTGTTGCAAATTTATTAAGAAATAATGCATTAAGTTTCATTTTGGCGGGTTTTATTCATTTTAAAGTGTTTTTTTATGCTGCTTTGTTGTGTTTTGAAAAACCACGTGATACTTATTCAGGTACAAAATAACAACAGGATTGAATATGAATTCGGGATCCGTCGCTAGCCTGCTCTTTGAAGCGGGTTCTCTTATGCTTATAGGAATGATATTTGTTTTCTCATTCTTAGGGCTTCTTATTGTGGGTATTCATCTCATTGCCCGATTTTGTGAAGCTTTTCCCGGTGAAATAGCAGAGCCTTCAGCTCATTTAAAAGGGCCTTCAGCTAATTTAAAAGGGCCTTCAGCTAATTTGAGTCGAAACAATCAAGCGGTACAACCAGGAATAGACGGAAACTTTATCGCGGCTATTTCTGCCGCAATTCATACCCATCGCCAAAATTCTAAAAAATAAAGTCTAATCAGGAGTTACCATGTCTAAGCCTCTGGCCCTTACCGAGCTGGTT
This sequence comes from Alteromonas sp. CyTr2, assembly GCF_947311905.1. Classification (NCBI taxonomy): domain Bacteria; kingdom Pseudomonadati; phylum Pseudomonadota; class Gammaproteobacteria; order Alteromonadales; family Alteromonadaceae; genus Alteromonas; species Alteromonas sp. CyTr2. The sequence continues at coordinate 142,250 of NZ_CAMZMZ010000005.1, forward strand.
CTGCGTGATGCCCACCAATCCCTTCTTGCTACGCGCATGCGTATTGAAGATATGCTTCCCATAGCGGAAAAACTAGATAAAGCTGGCTTTTGGTCAGTTGAATCTTGGGGTGGTGCTACATTTGATGCCTGTATTCGTTATTTAGGGGAAGACCCTTGGGAGCGCATCAGAAAGCTAAAAGCAGCCATGCCTAACACGAAACAGCAAATGCTGTTGCGTGGTCAAAACCTATTGGGTTACCGCCATTATGCTGACGATGTTGTCACTCGCTTTGTAGAGCGTGCTCACGAAAGTGGCGTAGATGTATTTAGAATTTTTGATGCCATGAATGACATTAGAAATTTGAAAACCGCAATAAAAGCGACCATAGACAGTGGCGCTCACGCGCAAGGGACAATTTCTTATACGGTAAGCCCTGTGCACAATCTTAAGCTTTGGCTCGAAATGGCGAAACAGCTTGAAGACCTAGGGGTTCATTCTATCTGCGTAAAAGATATGGCTGGGCTTTTAAAACCGTACGAGTGCGAGGCATTGATTACCGGATTAAAAGAAACGGTTGATGTACCTATTGCCATGCAGTGCCATGCCACAACAGGGTTGAGTACGGCGACGTATCAAAAAGCTATCGATGCCGGCATTGATATGCTGGACACGGCTATTTCTTCAATGAGCATGACTTATGGTCATAGTGCAACTGAGACCATGGTTTCTATCGTAGAAGGTACAGAGCGCGATACGGGTATTGCACTACCCGAACTAGAAGAAATTGCCAGTTACTTCAGAGAGGTAAGAAAGAAATACAGCAAGTTCGAAGGCAGTCTCAAAGGGGTAGATGCACGTATTCTTTTGGCTCAAGTACCGGGCGGAATGCTAACCAACATGGAAAGTCAGCTTAAAGAGCAGGGCGCTGAAGATAAATTCGAAGAAGTGTTAAAAGAAATTCCACGGGTAAGGGAAGATCTTGGGTTCATTCCTCTTGTTACGCCAACCTCACAAATCGTGGGCACGCAGTCAGTGCTTAACGTACTCACCGGCGAGCGTTACAAAAGCATTACAAAAGAAACCGCAGGCGTTCTTAAAGGTGAATATGGCGCTACCGCAGCACCAGTAAACAAGGAGTTGCAGGCGCGTGTGCTTGATGGCGCAGAGCCCGTGACATGTCGCCCTGCTGACAATATTGCACCAGAGCTGGATACACTGAGTAAAGAGCTTGATGAACTGGCTGAGAAAAAGCAACTCTCGCTGTCAGACGATAAAATTGATGATGTTTTGACTTATGCCTTATTCCCGCAGATAGGCCTAAAGTTTATCGAAAACCGCGGCAACCCTGATGCGTTTGAACCTGCACCTAGCGCGCAAGAGTCGCAAAGCTCGAGTGCGCCGCCTAAGCCTGCTGAAGCCAAGTCAAGCTCACAAGGGGCTACCGCGAGTGAAACTTACGACGTAAACGTAGATGGAAGAGTGTATCGCGTAGAAGTGGCACCTTCAGGTACGCTGACGAGCGTTACACCTGCTAGTGGCTCTCAGACGCAAGCACAGCCTCAAACTAAGAATGCTGCGCCATCAGACTCTAACTCTTCTCAGTCTATTGATGCACCGCTTGCAGGTAACGTATTTAAAGTTTTGGTGAGAAACGGCGACAGCGTGTCAGAAGGCGATGTGGTGATGATCCTTGAAGCCATGAAAATGGAGACAGAGATCCGCTCCGCATACACCGGTACGGTCACCGACATTACTGTTAGTGAAGGCGATGCCGTAACCAGTGGTCAACCGTTAATCTTATTGGGGTAGTACATGGATAAGTTAATGGTACTTTGGGATAGTACCGCGCTTGCGCACTTTGAAGCCGGCCAGCTTATAATGATGGCGGTGGGTTTCGGCTTGTTGTACTTGGCCATTGTTAAAAAGTTTGAGCCATTGCTTTTACTGCCCATTGGTTTTGGTGCATTGCTTACTAATATCCCTATTGCTGGTTTTTCAGAAGCGGGTGGGTTGCTGCACTACATATACAAAATCGGCATAGATACAGGGGTATTTCCTCTGCTCATCTTTATGGGCGTAGGCGCAATGACTGATTTCAGTGCGCTTATTGCTAACCCTAAAATGTTGTTACTTGGCGCAGCTGCGCAGTTCGGTATTTTTGCTACCTTGTTTGGCGCGATAGCGTTAAACCTTATACCTGGCTTTGAGTTTACGTTAAAAGACGCGAGTGCCATTGCTATCATAGGTGGCGCGGATGGGCCTACTGCCATTTTCCTCGCCTCACGGCTTGCGCCTGATTTGCTTGGTGCGATTGCAGTCGCTGCATACTCTTATATGGCGTTGGTACCTATTATCCAGCCACCTATCATGAAAGCGCTGACCACAAAAGAAGAGCGCGAGATAAAAATGGGTCAACTACGACCTGTGTCAAAGCGAGAGAAGATTATTTTCCCGCTTGCTGTGCTGTTTATGACTATCTTGTTTTTACCGGCCGCTACGCCGCTTGTCGGCATGTTTTGCTTCGGTAACTTAATGAAAGAGTGTGGCGTGGTAGACAGATTGAGCAAAACAGCCCAAAACGAGCTCATCAATACGGTCACTATTTTCCTTGGTTTAGCAGTAGGATCAAAGTTATCAGCGGAAGCATTCCTTACGGTCGAGACTTTAGGTATTTTGGGGCTTGGGGCTATCGCGTTTGGTATAGGCACTGCCGCAGGCGTACTCATGGCCAAGCTAATGAGTAAGCTGTCTGGTGGCAGTATAAATCCACTGATTGGCGCAGCTGGCGTCTCTGCTGTACCAATGGCAGCCAGAGTGGTGAACAAAGTTGGGCTAGAAGCTAACCCTCATAACTTCTTACTTATGCATGCAATGGGGCCTAACGTGGCTGGCGTGCTAGGTAGTGCGGTTGCCGCAGGTATTCTATTGGCTCTGGTTGGTTAGAAAGCACAAATGCATTGCTGTACAAGGGGCAATTTATTTGCCCCTTTTTTATTGCATGGCGTTTGTTCAAATAAAGGCTTTCTAGGGTTTTCTTTTTGTGACGAGTAGAGCGTGCCAGTTCGGTACGTAAGTGCGCTTCTCAAAGAAAACAGCACCCAAACGATAAGCTCTTTATTCTCGAATTGTGTTTTGTGGCACCAGAGATTGGTATGCGGTAACGAGTTTCTTAGTGCGCGTATGCTGGGGCCACCTAAAGATAGTTTCGGTCTTGCCTTCTTCTACAATTTCACCGCCTTCCATCACAATAATCCTGTCTGCAATGTGTCGTACAATACCCAAGTTGTGACTAATAAAGATAAACGCCAAGCCAAGTTCTTGCTGAAGCTTCAATATAAGATTCACCGTTTGCGAACGAATGGAAGGGTCTAACGCTGCAAAGGGTTCATCAGCCACTAACACTTTGGGCTTTAACACAATGGCTCTGGCTAGCGCTACGCGCTGCTGCTGTCCATCAGAAAGCATATGTCGATAAAAGTAATAGTGTTCGCGCAAGAGGCCTACCTTCACCAACATATCTTCTATAATTGGTTTGCGTTCTGCTTCGCTTAGGCCTGTATTCAAACGCAATGGCTCATCCAAAATTTTTCCCACAGGAACCGATGGATTCATCGACTCGGAGCTATGCTGCAAGATCATACGAATGTCGTGGGTACGTTTTTGCTGGCTATCTTTAGACTGATATTTGGCTAAATATTTGTGTGTGTTAATTTCAATTTCACCTGCATCAGCAGGCAGTGCACCTACCAAGAGCTTAGCCAACAGGGATTTACCTGAGCGGTTTTCACCAATAATTGCAATGGTTTCACCGCGCTTTACGCTTAAGTTCACTGGACCAAGTTGAAAAACTTCAGGACGTTTTAGCCAACGTTTCCTCTCGTTATGAATAAACGTGAGATCTTTCACCTGCATGATATCCATTACAGCTTCTCCATATGTAGAGGGAAGTGACAGCTGTAATTGTGATCGTGAATTTTACGCACGGCTGGCGTTTGTACACAGGCGCGCTGTGCACGAGGGCAGCGTGGACCTAATCGACAACCAATAGGCAAATGCTGTAGAGTGGGAATTGAGCCACCAAGCGTGGGTAGCAGCGATTTCGGTGGTAAATCTTTTCTGAAGCTTGGCGCGCTGTCTAGTAATGCTTTTGTGTAAGGGTGCAGAGGGCGCTTCTTAATGTGCTTCATTCTACCTGATTCTACAGTCTGCCCTGCATACAACACCGTCATAGAGTGAGACATACTTGCAATTGCCAGTAGGTCGTGACTAACAAACAAGATCGAGAGCGAGCGGGTCTGATTCAAACGCGTGAAGAGCTTCAGAATTTGTGTTTTTGTTGTAGGTTCCATTCCCCGAGTTGGGTCATCGGCGATGAGCAATTTAGGCTGTGAAACCAGGGCCATCGCAATCATGAATTTTTGACCAATGTCAGCCGGTATTTGATGAGGAAAAGCGCTTAAATAATGCTTGTGGTGCTTTATTCCTACTTTGTGAACGGTGCTTATTGCGATCTTTTTGCGGTGTTGTGCTCGTTGCCAGAACCAGCTCCCTTCAACAAATTCATCGGGAATGCTCTCTTCCAACTGCTCGCCAAGCGTTGCCGATGGGTCTAAACTTGCCTGTGGGTTTTGGAATACGACCGCTATTTCTCGGCGCATTACCTCACGACGCTGCTGCACAGACATACTCAGCAGGTTTTCACCATTCCAACTCATGCGGTCAGCCGTTAAATTCCATTGGCTAGGAAGGGCTCCGCAAATGGCGGACACGATCAAGCTTTTGCCTGAGCCAGATTCTCCTACCAGTGCGCGAATTTCCCCGCTGCTAACCGACAGGTTAACCTTGTCCAACGCTTTAATTGCGCCATCGCTGCTCTGCATTTCCAAGGTGAGGTTTTTAATATCAAGCATTGGCATATTAATGACTCACTCTTTTTCTAAGTGCTGAACGCAAACCGTCGCCCACAATATTGATAGATAGCACCATGAAGAATATTGCCATGCCGGGGACGGCAACGTTCCACGGTGCTAGATAAGCAACATCTAGCCCATCAGCTAGAATAACGCCAAGTTCAGGAAGCGGTGACTGTGCGCCTAAATTCAGAAAACCAAGTGCAGATATGTCGATAACGGCAATAGAAAGTGCAAGCGTGCCCTGTACAACCAGCATTTCGGTCATGTTGGGTAGTATAGAATGAACAAAAAGTTGCCATCTACTGGCACCGTCCAATTTAGACGCCACTATATATTCTTTTTTCATTTCGGCGCGCACAAAACTTCTTGTGTGGTGCACAAACTGTGGAATAAGTGCAAGGGTAATTGCCCACATGCTGTTAACCAGACCGGTACCCAATATTGCAACGATAATAATCGCAATAAGTAGCGTGGGAATGGCCATAAGTGCATCGAGTAAGTGGTTGACGATACTTGAACGAACACCTCGCAGCATGCCAGCAAAGGTCCCAAGGCTAACGCCGACTAACATGGCAAGCACAACAGTAATGAATGCGGAGCCTAGTGTGATGCGACACCCATAAATTATGCGGGTAAATAGGTCTCTACCCAACGCATCAGTACCGAAAATGTGCGATATAGAGCCATTAGCTAACCAGCTAGGCGGTATTAACAGTCCGTCGATATTTTGTTCCACGGCATCATAGGGAGTGATGATTGGTGCGAACAGCGCGCAAACAACAAACAACGCCAGCATAATCAGGCCAAGCATGGCGATGTGGCTCGCTTTAAATGATGCCCAAGTCCGTTGCCACGGCGACGGATGGAATTCTTCGTCGTATAAACTAAACTGTGGCACGTTCGTATTTCTCTCTGCTTGGGTCAATCATTCGGTTAAACAAATCAACGAGAATCGTGAGTGTAATTACTACCGTGGATACTGCCATCATACCAATTCTAAGGGCAGGGTAATCTCGCTGATAAATAGCTTGAATCAGCCAATTACCGATCCCCGGCCAAGAAAACAAGGTTTCGACAATCATCGCGTTCGTTATTAATGTCGTAATTTGTATCGCCATTAGCGGTAAAATGGGCAGTAACGCGTTGCGCAGAATATGACGAAAGAATATCTGCCAACTTGAAAGGCCTCTAGATATTGCTGCAGCGATATAGGGGCGGTGTTTCACGTCTATAACAGAACGTCTTGTTATACGTATCATCGAAGCGGTGGCGATAGCACCAATGGCAAACGTAGGTAATGCTAAGTGCGATAACGCATCCTTGAAGGCTAAGGTCTTGTTTTCTACGTCAGACAATAATATATCAATGAGAATAAAGCCTGACACGGGTTCGATGTTATAAAGCAAACTGATACGACCCGACAGCGGTGCAGCGTCTAGCTGCAAACTGAAAACCAATATAAGCAGGAGCGCAAACCAAAAAACAGGAAAAGAATAGGTTGTTATACTTGCACTATTTATTAGGTGATCCGACGTTGAATAGCTGCGAATCCCTGCATAATAACCAAGCGGTATTCCAATGAATAAGGCCATCAACATGGCATAGGTTGCCAGTTCTATTGTGGCTGGCATCGCAATACCTACCTCTTCTCTTAACGGCAGGCCTGACGTAAAGCTGTATCCCCAGTCACCAGTGAGCAAATTGCCTACATAATAGAAAAACTGGAAAATATAGGGCTGATCTAGTTTAAATTGCCGCTCCAATGCCGCGCGTTGAATTTCATTTTGCGGCACGAGTCCTGTTAGGTTTTCAAGTGTATCGCCTGGAAAAAGGTAGGCGAGTGAAAACGACATAATCGCTAACACCAAAAGCGTTAATATAAATAAAGTGCAGTATCTTACGAGGATCTGGATCACAGTGCTTTTTTTACTCCACCAAAGCGTACACCGCCAAAGGGATTAATGGTCATTCCTTCTAGTTCATTCCTGTATGCCTGATAGCGATAGGCATGTGCGATGGGAACAAGAGGAAGGCGTTCGTATAATAATCGGTTAACTTGCCGGTATATGGCTGTGCGTTCTTCAATATCATCTGTCTGAAGAGCGTCGTTGAGTAACTTATCATAGTCTTCACTGCACCACATGGCACGATTTGTACCAGAGGGTATAGCGCCACAGCTCAATAGCGGACGATAGAAGTTATCTGGGTCTCCGTTGTCGGCAGACCAACCAATTAATACCGAGTCGTGCAGGCCTTCCTGAAGATGGCGTCTGAAGGTAGTCCAATCGTAACTGACAATGGTTGCTTCTACGCCTACATCACGCAAATAACGCTGAATGAGCTCGGCCATCTTTGTTGCGTTAGGATTGTAAGAGCGTTCAACAGGCATAGCCCATATCGTCATAGAAAAGCCGGCCTTAACTCCGGCGTCAGCTAATAATTTGCGCGCTAGAACTGGATTGTAGGCGGTATCGTCTGCGTCATTTTGAAACGCCCAGCTTGCCGCAGGCAGCAGGGTCTTAGCTCTAGTAGCACTGTCAAAATACACCGCTTCTAGCAATGTGTTCTTATCGATTGCGGCCGCTAGCGCACGTCTTACATCTGGGTTATCAAAAGGAGGGCGTTGAGTGTTAAACGCCCAAAATCCAATGTTTAGTCCTGGTTTTTCCGCTAGCGTCAGATCTTCTTTTGCCCGAATCACTTCAAGTTCAGTCTGTGCAGGAAAAGCGGTAGCGTCACATTCACCTGTCATTAATTTAGCCAGTCTCAGTGAGCTTCTTGGCGTAATGTCAAATATAAGCTGCTCTACAACAGGGCGCGTTTCGTCACCGTTTTGTGCTGTACCATCTTGAACAGTATCTTCGCCACCTTGGCCATTTTCAACTTCTTGGTTGGCACTCTCTACAGTATTGTTATCGCTTAGGACTTCATCACTCGTAGGCGCATCTTCCATTTGGTCACGCCAATAGTTGTCGTGGCGCAGGAACTTAATGAAATGATCTTTGCGATAGCTATCGAATTTAAAGGGGCCAGTACCTACTGGAAGCTCATCGATTTTGCCTGGCGTGCCGGTCTGTGCCAGCTGGTTAGCATATTCTTCTGATAAGATAACGGCGAAATCGGTTGCTAGATTTGCCAAAAATGAGCTATCCCTGCGCTTAAGTGTAATTTCAACGCGGTAGCCGTTTACGCGCTCTACCGACGCGATATTTTGTGCAAGGCCTATGCTTTCGAAGTAGGGATAGCGCCCACCAGATACGTAATGGTATGGATGGGAGCGTAGGCGCCATCTGTCTATACTGAAGATAACATCGTCGGCGCTAAAGTTTCGTGTTGGCGTGAAGTAGCGCGTATTGTGAAACCATACATCCTTTCTCAGTTGAAAAGCGTAGGTAAGACCGTCATCACTCACTAACCAACTACTCGCCAAACTAGGCACGATGCGGCCAGACTCAGGGTCGAAATCAAGCAATCTGTCGTAGAGTTGGTGTGAAGATGCATCTGACGTTGTACTTGATGTATCTAGCTGCGGATTGAAGGTAACTGGATTGCTTTCAGAGCAGTATATAATACCCGTATTGTAAAACGCTTGTTTGTTCTGCTTAGCACAGGATGCAACAAGAAGCGCTGTACATATACATAATGACAAACGCTTTACCAAACCATGGGACATGCTTTACGCCTCGACGCTTTCCGCGGAAGAATCTAGTAAGTTATATTTTTTGAGATAGCCTCGCAGCTGATGATACGTCAGGCTCAATTTTTCAGCAGTCTTCTTCTGATTAAACTGACTGTCAGCAAGTGCCTGTTTTATCATATCTATCTCATGTTGTTGAGAACGTTCTTTCAAATCTATGGGATATTCAACAATTTCTGGCTTTTTCACTGGTGCCAGTGGCGTAATGTCTGCACTTTCAATGCGTTCATTGGTGGCAGCGGCCTCTGAAGGGGACTGAGTAACGGGTGAGTCGGACGTATTCACTCTGTCATTGGTCTTCACTCTACCTTTCGGGCGATAAGCTGACTCAAAGGGGTCAAGAACGATTTCATGTACGGGCAGATGAGGATTATTTGTTCGATACACTGCACGTTCGACCACGTTCTTTAGTTCACGTATATTTCCTGGCCAATCGTAGTCAAGAAGGGTCCGCTTTGCCTTCTCTGTAAAGCCGCTGAATAATTCCATTTCCATTTCACGGGCCATATTAATAGCAAAGTTTTCTGCCAACATCATGATATCTTCCCTACGCTCGCGTAGCGGAGGAATGGTAATTACGTCAAAGGCAAGTCGGTCGAGTAAGTCTGCACGAAATTCACCTGCATCGGCAAGCGCGGGCAAGTCTTCGTTTGTAGCTGCAATAAGGCGTACGTCAGTTTTTACTGACTTGCTTCCGCCAACGCGCTCAAATTCGCCATATTCGACAACGCGCAGTAGCTTCTCCTGAATAAGGCCAGAAGTATTAGCCAGTTCATCAAGAAATAAGGTGCCGTTGTGGGCCACTTCAAAGCGACCTTCGCGGCGTTTTGAGGCACCGGTGAACGCACCTGCTTCATAACCGAATAATTCACTCTCCAATAGGCTTTCACTTAAGGCAGCACAATTAAGCTTAATATAGTTCTGATCCCAGCGCTTAGATAAGAAGTGAAGTCGCGCGGCAATAAGCTCTTTACCTGTGCCTCGCTCACCTATTACCAGCACAGGTTTATCTAGCGGTGCAATTTGTGAAATTTGCTCTAAAACTTCTAGAAAACTATTCGCTTGGCCAAGTAAATTGTCTTGCTGTCGATACCTACTCATTAAATACCTCAAAAGTTAGTCATTTCGACCAATTAATAGTGTAGAACAAAACATATTGAGAAACGAGTATTATTTGAACTTATAAAAAGTGTATGAAAAATAGCAGGTTAGCACAGTTGTAAAGTTGGCAAGCATATTGAATACAACTAATACCAAGAGTAACCTATTTATCAAGTGTGGTGTTTTTTAAACACTTACCATTTTTAGCAAGAGGTAATTATTATGGGTATCTTCTCGCGTTTTACAGATATTGTGAATTCGAATATTAATGCGCTTTTAGATAAAGCGGAAGATCCTGAGAAAATGGTTAGATTAATCATTCAGGAAATGGAAGACACATTGGTTGAGGTGCGCTCAGCATCAGCAAAGACCTTAGCCAACAAAAAAGAAATTGTTAATCAAATTGCAAAGTATGAAAGCGATGCAAGCGACTGGGAAGCCAAAGCTGAGCTTGCTTTGAGCAAAGACAGAGAAGATTTGGCGCGTGCTGCGCTGCAGGAAAAGAAGAAGTCTGCAGAAGCTGCTGAAGCGTTAAGTAAAGAGCTGGCTATTGTTGATGAGCAAATCAGCAAACTTCAGGATGAAATTGGTCAGCTTCAAGAAAAGCTAGCGGATGCGAAGAGTCGCCAAAAAGCGATTATTATGCGCCAGAAAACTGCAAGCTCTCGTCTTGAAGTGAAAAAGACGCTGGATAGCACTAAAGTAGATAATGCGATGGGACGCTTTGAGCAATATGAGCGTAAAATCGATGACCTTGAGTCGCAGGTTGAAGCTTACGATCTAGGTAAGAAAACGTTACAGGATGAGTTTGCTGAACTAGAGGCCAGTGACAAAGTTGAAGACGAACTTGCTGCGCTTAAAGCGAAAGTAAAAGGTGCAAACACAAGCACCGAAAAATCAGAATAATAAGAATAGGGTGTACCCTCCTGATGTGAAATCGGAAGGAGGGTAATTACATCAGAGTTTGTAGGAGAGATTGAGATGGATGAAGGTACGATTGCAATGTTGGTGATGCCCCTTGTGGTGTTTTCAATATTCGTTGCTCCAATTTGGCTAATATTACACTATCGAAGCAAGAAGCAAGTGAATCAGGGATTGAGTGCAGAAGAGCACGCATCTTTGCAAGACTTAGCCGAGAAAGCCGAGAAAATGAGCGAACGCATTGAAACTCTAGAGGCCATTTTAGACAGCGAGGCACCTGAGTGGAGGAATAGAGCATGAGAAACGGTAAGCAGCTCTATCGCAACCCAGAAAATGCAAGAATTGCAGGCGTGTGCTCGGGTGTAGCTGAATATTTCGGCTTAGAAACTTGGTTAGTAAGGATTTTAGTTGTAACAGGTTTCTTCTTGTTAGCCGGACCTTTCATCTTTGTTGCATACATTGCAGCTTGGTTCATTCTCGATAAAAAACCTGTTGGGTTAAAAAATGCGCCAACGCAACCTGTTTTCTCAAAAGGTAAGGGATGGACAAATCCCAACGGTGGTCAGGTAAAAAGCCCAAAAGTGGAAGTGAAAACGAAAGTTTGGCAGGCGGGCGAGCCACCAAAACAAGCGTTTCACGATATTCGCAATCGTTTTGAAAAAGCAGAAGTTCGACTTCGTAAAATGGAAACTTATGTAACGTCTCGCGAATATCAACTCAATAAAGAAATTAGCCGCCTTTAATTGGCGATGGCGCACCAAGCAAACTTGAATGAAGCCGCTCGTAATGAGCGGTTTTTTGTTATATAAAACAATGCGTTTACTTGGTTTTGTAAAATTCCTGTTACAGCAAAATCGAGTCGCTCGTAAGGGCTTACACTTTTCGACGTCGCGAATTTCATTAGACTGATAGACAAGTTTTTCAACTCTTATTGGTTACAGAAGTTATGCCAAAATCAACGCAATACCAGTCGAGACAATCTGACGAGAATGGCATTATCCATTGGTCAGACGAAGAGAACCAAATTTGGTCTGAACTCTATGCGAGACAAATTCCGCTGGTGAAAGAAAGAGCGTGCCAAGAATACTTGGACGGGCTTGATTTGTTGAAGTTAAATGAAAAGGAAATCCCTCAGCTACCCGACATCAACAAAGTACTGATGGAGAAAACGGGTTGGCAAACAGCTGAAGTGCCTGCGTTAATTAATTTTGGCGAATTTTTCAGATTACTGGCGAATAAGCAATTTCCTGTTGCCACTTTTATACGCACCAGAGAAGAATTCGATTATTTGCAGGAGCCGGATATTTTCCATGAAGTTTTCGGTCATTGTCCGCTACTAACCAATCCCGCATTTGCTCATTTTACTCACACTTACGGAAAGTTGGGCCTTGCTGCCAGCAAAGAAGACCGAGTTTATCTTGCTCGTCTTTATTGGTTCACCGTAGAGTTTGGATTGGTGAGAGCCAAAGATGAATTGAAGATATACGGTGGAGGCATCTTATCTTCTCCTGGCGAGACAATATATGCGTTAGACAGCGACACACCTCTGCGTAACCCGCTCACTGCTATTGATGCATTAAGAACACCTTATCGCATCGATATTATGCAGCCTCTTTATTATATCTTACCGGAATTCGACCATCTGTTTGAATTAGCGGAAATGGATATTATGGCACTCGTAGAAGAAGCGAAGTCTTTAGGGCTATTTTCCCCACTTTTCCCACCTAAAGAGAAAAAAGCCAGCTAACACTATTGTTAATTAAATGTGTTTTATATAGGATGCCGCTCACTGAAGCGGCATCTTTTTTATTTGGTATGTGCGGCCTTTTAATCATGCTCTCTGCGCGTTCTTAAATGTGTGATTCATCGCAAATTTAACCATCTGTAACATTTATCTTGTTATCTTTTTGTAAAAGTATGGTATTCTGTACATATATGTTTACAAAATAGCTATAACACCCTATGCGTCTAGAAATAAGCTGTCAGGACCGTCTTGGTATCACTCAAGATGTTTTAGATATTCTCGTTACTAAAGAAATAGATTTACGCGGTATTGAAATTGACCCTGCGGGAAAAATTTTCCTTAATTTTCCCAATATCGAATTTGCAGATTTTCAACACCTCATGCCTCAAATTCGCCGCATCGATGGTATCGACGATGTGAAGACGACGCTTTTCATGCCAGGAGAGCGTGAAAAAAATCAGCTTTCCGCTATTTTAAGAACGTTGCCCGACCCTGTGTTTTCTATCGATGCGAAAGGAAATATCTTGCTATGCAATGAAGCGGTGTGCGCGGGGCTAGAAATTCCGAGTAGCGAAATAGAAGGCATTGAAATTGGCGAAGTTGTGAAAGGCTTTAACTTTACCAAATGGATGGACGGTAAATCGCCTGGCCCTCAGTCTTCGAAAGTGAAGTTTATTCAACAGGATTACCTAGCCGATATGCTGCCTATTACCGTACCTGACGGCGAGCAGAATATGATCATGGCAGGTGCTGTGGTGATATTAAAATCAGAGATGCGACTAGGGCAACAATTTACCGCGTTCCATCAGTCTCCCACTGATAGCTTTGACCGCTTTGTCACTCAATCTCCGTTTATGAAGCGAGTCGTTCATGAAGCCAAGCGAATAGCTGATTTGGATGCACCTATTTTAATTTTTGGTGAAACAGGCACAGGCAAGGAAATGATTGCCAGAGCCTGTCACCAGTCTAGCCGTCGCAGTGAAGGAGCATTTTTAGCTTTAAACTGCGCGTCTTTACCTGACAGCGTGGCAGAAACCGAATTATTCGGTTACGCAGCGGGGGCATTCAATCAGCCTAATGCAAAAGTGGGGCTATTAGAGCAAGCAAAAGGCGGTACGCTTCTTCTCGATGAAATCGCTGATATGTCTTCTCAGCTTCAAGCTAAACTGCTCCGCGTTCTAGAAGACGGCGAATTTAGAAGAGTAGGGGATTCAGAGCCAGTTAAGGTAGACGTGCGATTTATATGCACCACCTGTCGTGACTTAGGCCAGCTTGTAGAAGAAGGACGATTTAGAAAAGAACTGTACTACCGCTTAAACGTACTAAGTTTGGTTATGCCTTCTTTAAAAGACAGAAGGCAGGATATCGTTCCTCTAGCCGAGTCTTTCATCGTTCAACACAGTACCAAGTTAGGTCGCCGTCCTGCGAAACTTAGTAAATCCTGTGTTGATTTTCTGCAGCAGTACCCGTGGCCGGGCAATGTGAGACAGCTACAGAATGCGTTGTATCGCGCGTTATCACTCCTTGACGGTAAGGAGATTACCAAGGAAGACATCCAGCTTCCAAGTTGTGCGCCAAGCGTCACTTATATTGACGAAAACTTTGACGGCACATTAGACGAAGAAGTGAAGAAGTTTGAAAAGGACTTGCTCAAGCGGTTATATCCTTCCTACCCAAGTACCCGTCAATTGGCTAAAAAACTGGGGTTAAGTCATACGGCAATTGCAAATAAGTTACGTGAATACGGCATTAACAAGGCAACGGTAAAGCTTTAATTATATGGGAGCATTGACCTTTGCCATAGGGTGAGGGTTAATGTGACCAAGTATATTTGACGTCGTTTAGCAAAGTAAAAATGGCAAATGGTCTACGCCAATTTTTATATCGTTAATGCGTTTTTGTGCCTCAGAGCAATATCAATTCATCTGTTACGATAAATTTACATCGCCCACGGAGCAAGCGGGCAGCGCTATACCTGCTCAACAGAGGCTTACTAGCGTACATCCTTTCTTACAGCCAAATAAAACTTCGTCAACAGATCACTTCTCAACGCACACCAACTAGTGGCATAACTATAATCATGGAATTGTGTGTGATGCTGCCGCGTAAAAAGATATAGGTCTTTTATTCAGAACGTATTAATAAAAGACAAGAGCGCCAAGCTGATGAATAATTTTTCGAGGAAAGAACAATGAAACTAGCAACCTATAAGAATGAAACCCGAGATGGCTGCCTAATGGTAGTGTCGAAGGACCTTTCTCGAGCATGCAGTGCACAGGACATTGCGAAAACGATGCAAGACGCACTGGATAATTGGAAAGAGATTGCCCCTCAGCTACAGATGAAATACCAAGCGCTAAATGATAATGCGTGTGACAGCGTGCCGTTTGACGCATCTCGCTGTGAGTCGCCTCTGCCTAGAGCTTACCAATGGGCTGATGGAAGTGCTTACGTGAACCATGTGGAATTGGTGCGAAAGGCGCGTAATGCAGAAATGCCGGAAAGCTTTTGGACTGACCCATTGATGTATCAAGGTGGTTCCGATGACTTTATTGGACCCGAAGATGACATCATACTTCCAAGTGATGATTGGGGAATCGATTTTGAAGGTGAAGTCGCTGTTGTTACCGATGATGTTCCTATGGCGTGTACGCCTGAACAAGCTTCAGAGCGCATTCGACTTATTATGTTAGTTAACGACGTGTCACTTAGAGGGTTAATCCCAGGCGAACTGGCGAAGGGGTTTGGCTTCTTCCAATCAAAACCTGCGTCTAGCTTTTCTCCGGTTGCTGTAACACCAGATGAATTAGGTGATGCGTGGAAAGATAGCAAAGTGCACTTGCCTTTGCGTTCAACCTACAATGGTGAACTATTCGGTAAGCCTGAAGCGGGTCAGGACATGACGTTTGATTTTGGTCAGCTAGTCGCGCATGCCGCCAAGAGCAGAAACCTAGGTGCAGGTGCTATCATCGGCTCGGGTACAGTGTCTAATAAACAGGGTACAGATCATGGCTCTGCCATCGCTGAAGGCGGTGTGGGTTATTCATGTATTGCAGAAGTGCGCATGATTGAGACTATTCGAGACGGCAAACCTTCTACTCCTTTCATGCAGTTTGGCGATCGTATACGCATAGAAATGCTAGATAAAGAAGGTCACTCTGTTTTTGGCGCCATTGAACAGCAAGTTAAGCCGCTTAGCTAAAATTTTAAAATGAAAAGTAGTGTGGGGTAATAACGCGGTTTACTCAGTAGGCACGTTGTTGTTTTCCCCACTATCATTATAAGAGGGTGTAGAGCGTTTAGATTCATCAAAGCCCTGCACTCCTACCAAAAACGTTTAATAGGTGTGGTAGTACCATGAGTATAAAACTTTACGGCTATTGGCGTTCGACCGCCTCTTACCGCGTGCGGATTGCGCTGAATTTGAAAGGGGTTGAGTACGAGTATGTACCTGTCCATCTTGTAAACAACGGTGGCGAGCAGCATAGTAGCGAATATACGCGTCTCAATCCTGCGCACCTTGTCCCTACTTTGGTTGACGAAGACGAAGATATTATTCTGAATCAATCGCTATCAATCATCGAATATCTTGATGAACGGTATGAAGGCGAACACCAGCTGGTTCCTGAACATCGAACAGAGAGAGCCAGAGTCAGAGCGCTAGCACAAGATATCGCGTGTGATATTCAGCCTTTGGGTAATCTACGTGTACTGAATGCGCTAAAAGGGAATTTTGAGGCGTCACAAGATGATGTGGCGAAGTGGGCATCCCACTGGATAACGCTGGGGTTCGACGGCATTGAAAAGCGTCTTCAGACCCAAGCTGGAAAGTTCTGCTTTGATTTCGATGTTACGCTGGCTGACATTTGCTTAGTACCCCAAGTGTATAATGCGCAACGTTTTAACGTCGATATGAGTCGCTACCCTTTAATTAGTAAGATAGCGAAGAACTGTAACGAGTTAGATGCTTTTGAGCGGGCTAAGCCCGAAAATCAAATAGACGCCACTTAGACTGACGGGGTAGAGTAGAAATGTACTCTGACCCTGAGGTATCCCCACAAATAATATTGCGATATCAATAAGATAAAAAAGATAGGAACATTCATGACGTTTGGTGATCAGATCAATCGCCAAACTTCACTGAGGCCAAACAGTCATGAATGCCCTATCTATTGTGAACAAAGTCGTATCGCTTGTCAGCTATAAAATGCATAAAACTCGTCGGAATGCAGTAACGGCGTGCGTTAAGAGCCTGCTCAACGGTAGCGCTGCAACCGTAACCAGCATAGGTCGAGGAATTAAGACTAAAGCCTTTGAGAAACACCGGATTAAACGTGCCGA